>JAHOYX010000028.1 GCA_019038705.1 Spirochaetales bacterium | reverse complement strand
CCCATTGGCCCGTCCAGATGCACCTGATCAACGTGGACTCCCCCCATTTCCAGGGCTGTGATCTGTTGTTGGCGGCGGACTGCACTGCCTATGCCTTTGGCGGATTCCACTCTCAGCTTCTGAGCGGCAGGAAGCTGGCTATTGCGTGCCCAAAACTGGACGACGGCACCGAGACATATATCGAGAAGCTGACCGGCCTCATCGACCGGGCTCGAATCAACACGCTGACAGTTGCGATCATGGAAGTGCCGTGTTGCGGCGGCCTCGTGCAGATTGCCCGGATGGCGGCCGATCGGGCGGAGCGGAAGGTGCCGATCAAGCAGGTGGTGGTGGGCGCCTCAGGCGAGATCGTCGACGAGGGCTGGCTGTAGGGACACGGGGCCAGGTACGCGAGCGCAGTTCGAAACGGACGGGTTGCTCTTGACGAAAGCGTACAGGAAACGACCGCCGTTCGTCTCCAGGACGAGATTACCGATGGCCGGTTTCCATCTTCTTGAAACATCGGAACGCGTTGTTGGTCAGGTCACCGAAGAGCTGCGAACCCTCGGTGTGCAGAGGATCATGCCTGCCCACTGCACCGGGGCGCCTCAGATAGCTCAAATCGCCGAGGCATTCGGCGATGATTACCTGGAGGGCGGAGTTGGTCGCGTTGTGGAGTTTGAGGTTGGCCCAACGGTCGGCTGATCTGGCCCGGAAGCGTCTTGCTGATGACCCACATACAGCAGTTTCTCAATTGCCTGACGAATCGTGTTCCTGAGCTCGCGCTCGGTCTGAGCGGCAACGGCCTGGAAAGAAATGGGGCGGCCAAAGGCCAGTTCCATCCTGCCCGGACGGACGCGCGGTGAGTGAACACTCTTGCGTTCGAACCCGCCCCTCAGAGCCATCGGCACGATGTCGGCCTTCACGTTCAACGCCAACCGAAAGGGACCGCGCATGAAAGGACCCATGCGACCATCGCGTGTTCGGTGGCCTTCGGGGAGGATGGCGATGGAGGTGCCCCGCCGCATCAGTTCCGCCGCTTTCTGCAGGCTCTCCAGGGCGCGCGCCATGTGCTTGTGGCTGATGGGGATATTGCCGAGCCGTCTGGTGATGGTTCCCCAGACGGGCCATGAGAAGTGGCTCTCGAGTTCGACCGCACGGAGAAAATTCGGTACGTGCCCGTAGATGATCACCGGATCAAAGATGTTCACATGGTTCGACATGAAGATGTAGGGCTTGCCTGGATCGATCTGCTCCCGACCGGTGACGCGCACCCGACAGCCAAACCCGAGCGGCAGGACGCGGCAGACCAGCTTGATCAGCGGGTCAAGGAGCTTCTGATTTCCGAACAGATTCTGGAGGAGGACCAGGAACAGAATCACGAGCAGGCCTGCCGCGGCCGTGCAGTAGCCGAGCAAGGTGGTCAGTAGCACTATCCAAACATCTCCAGCTTCTGATGATGCACGGTCACATCAATGGGCGTCGTGCCGAAGGTCTCACCATCGGGTGTCAGCGAGAGCGGGTTCTCCGAACGCAGGAGAATACGTTTTCCCTGAATAACCTCCACGAACGGAGACTCCACGTGCTTCCCCTTGAAGAGCGAGGGGAGGAGTTTCAGGAGGGTCCGTCTCGTGACCTTGTTGAGAATGATGACATCGAGGAGTCCATCGTCGATCTCCGCAGCGGGCGCCATCATCATGTTGCCCCCGGTGAACCGGGAGTTGCAGATCTCTACAAAGATGCCTTCCCGTTCGATGGCCTTGCCATCAATCTCCAGAGTGATCTGAGTCGACTTCAAACCGATCACCTCTTCGATGATGCCGAAAATGTAGCTGAGTGACCCGAGAGCCTTGTACTTCCTGGCCCGATAGGCGACGTTCGACACGAACCCGGCGCCCAGCAGGTTGGCGAAGTAGAAGTCGCCGGCTTCCGAAGAGAAGTGACCCAGATCGATCTTTCGCACACTGCCCCGCACGATCCGCGCAACGGCATCCTCGACCGACTGTATCTCAAGGTCTCTGCTGAAGGAATTACCGGTTCCAACTGGTATCTGGCCCACAGGTACCGTCAGCGAGCCGGAGATGGCCAGCAACCCGTTGATCACCTCGAACAAAGTCCCGTCGCCCCCGACTGCGACAACGCCATCCCAGTGGCTGAGATCCAGCGCCTCGGCGATTTCACGTGTCCCTCCGGGGTGCAGGGAAACAAGACTCTCAGTGTGGATCCCGGCGTCGCGGAAGAGAGCGGACACCGTCTCCGCTACGTAGAGACCACGCTTCTTCCCCGCGTTGGGATTGACGATCAGACAAATCTTCATAGGTGGCAGCATCATGGCGCGTACCGGAAGAATCATCAAGGGAGAGGGTACCCGCAGCTCGAGAAGGTCTGGTGATGCCGTCCTTCATCAGGGCTTCGTCGAAGTTCAGTAGATACGACAGCTTCAGCCCGATCAACTTCAATCAGGTCAGGAGTTGCTTCTTGTGCGCGGCACAGTCCACGATGATCGTTCCGATCTGATTTTCGTCCATCTCTGTGCCTCTGCGCCTCTGTGAGAGAACTCTTCTTCATTCACAGGCAACGTGGCAAAAACATCCGTTTGCTTCAATCTGGTGCCCATCCGCGCCGAAGCACGAGACGCCGTGGCTTACGCGACCGGGCAGGATCTGGTATACTCAAGGTATATCAACAATGCGAGGCCAAGTATGCTGTCAGACCAGGAACAAGACTACCTTCGTAGAATGAAGGATGTCATCCTCTTCCGCTATCTGGATGAGCCGATGCTCGAGGAAATTCTCCGGATCTCCGAAGTGGAGCAATTCGAGCCGGAGAGCAAGGTAATTGCGGAAGGCGAAGAAGACTCCTGTCTCTACGTGGTGCTGGCCGGAAGCGTGACGGTGTCTGTTCGGGAGCAGTCCGGAAAAGATGTGTACATATGCACTCTTGGCGAAGGTGATGTGTTTGGCGAGGCCGGGATGTTCGTGAAATCAAAAAGGACAGCCAGCGTTTCCACCGTCATAGAGACGGTTCTGCTGAAACTTAGCAGGCAGGAGTTCATCCGATTCATCAAGAGTCAGCCGGCGGCAGGAATCAAGATGCTGATGATCATCATATACAGCCTCCTTCGGAAGCTCCGAGAAGCCAACCAGGAACTCGCGTTTGAACGGAAGACTCACTTCGATCAGGAAGATGTGGATTCGTTTATCGATGAGATCATGCGACAGTAGCGAAGCTGTTGATTCCGGTCCCGTCTACCTGCTGTCAATCTGATATTTCTTCATCTTCCGCCAGAGTGATGTACGGCTGATTCCCAACGAAGCTGCCGCGCGACTTTGGTGGCCATCGTGCTCCTGAAGAGCATTGAGAATTGCGGCGCGTTCGGCCTCCCCTCGGCCACGTGCAAGTGTTGGCACGGTGAGGCTCGCTGGAGGTTGCGGTTCGCGGAACTGAGGCGGTCCCCCGCCGGGCTCTTCTCCGCGGTTCTTACCATCGGTAGTGGCGCCGGCATGCAGTCCGAGCGCATTCGTTGACAAGGTCTGGATCTGGCTCAGGTTCAAGTTCCCGGCCGGGTAGAGCACAGCAATCCCGTGAATGAGGTTCTCGAGCTCCCGGACGTTGCCTCTCCACTCGTTGCGAACCAGATACCGGGCGGCATCTTCGTCAATGCCATGGAAGAGCTTGCCAAGGCGACGCCCAAAGAGATCCATGAAGTGAGTGGCAAGCGGAATGATGTCCTCCGGCCGATCTCGCAGAGCCGGAACTCGAATCGGGACTACCCGGAGGCGATAGTAGAGGTCCTCGCGGAAGTCTCCGGCCTCAACCATCTGTCCAAGATCACGATTGGTTGCAACAATGATCCGGACATCGATTGGATGGCTCCGCGTGCCACCGACTCTTCTGATTTCGCTTTCCTGCACGACCCTGAGGAGCGTTGCCTGGAGATTCAGCGGGAGTTCCCCGATCTCGTCCAGCAACAGGGTTCCCCCGTTGGCAGCCTCAAATAGTCCCTCTTTTGTTTGTGTAGCCCCCGTGAAGGCTCCCTTCTCGTACCCAAACAGCTCGCTCTCGAGCAACGATTCCGGCAGTGCTCCACAGTTCACCGGGACGAACGGGCCGTCTGCCCGCTGACTCTTCCTGTGTATGGACCGCGCTACTATCTCCTTGCCGGTTCCGCTGGCCCCCTCAATCAGCACCATCGTGTCCGTCTGCGCAACCGCGTCAACAACGGCCATCGTCCGTCTCATAGCAGGGCTGACCACAACGAGACGCTCGTCCCCGTGGGCGGCGAGCATCTGCGATCTCAGTGATCGAACTTCACGCTCAAGGCGCCGCCTGTCAAGGCCTAGACGAACGGCGTTGAGGACACGATCCTGTTCGAATGGCTTCGTAAGATAATCGAGAGCGCCTTCCTTTATTGATGCCACAGCGTCATCCACCGTGGCGTAGCCGGAGATCATGATGACATCGGGCGGGTCGGGATTGTCCCGGACACGACGCAGAAACTCGAGCCCGTCCATGCGGGCCATACGGACGTCGGACAGCACCAGGTCGTATTCGAAGTGGGACACCCGTTCCAGACCTTCCAGACCATCAGCAGCCGTATCCACCCGGTGGCCCACCGATTCGAGTACTTCAGTCAAATACTTCCGAACCCAAGGATCATCGTCAATGACCAGGAGTCTCCACAATTCGTCTGTAACTTGGTACGCTCCCTTGCGCTATCTGAGCGTTGGCGGTCAGCTCAAGGTGAGTCTACTCCGATACCAACATCAGTCTCAACCCGACGTGCTCATCCCCCCCGACATGCTGAAAACCGAATGAGATTACCTCGTCTTCACTCTTCACCTTCACGTGAACCGAGAAATCAGTCCCGGCCACAATCGTCGGTACCGAGATCCTGAACGGGTCAGCTTGATTCTGATAATGGTTCTTCACGCCACCTACAATCATGTTGAGGAGCTCTCCGATGGCGTCCTGGGTGTCGGCTGAACCCACTTCGCAGGTGGTTCCAAGCATCTCCGAGGCTATGGTGGCAGACAGCGCTTCCGGACAGTGCAGGATAAAGGCTCCGGACAACGTCCCGTTGAACGTGATTATCGCATTCAGTTCTGCAGCCCCATTTTGCGGACCTTTGTTGGTGGTGATGCCGTCCACACGCATTTCCCAATCAATCATGTCCTGGAAGATCGTTTGAGTTGCTAGAGCTACGGCTCTGACAAGATTCTTATCCATAAGGTGCTCCCTCCTAACTGTCGATGGCGAGCCTCAGCTGCTCGCAGAACGGGTCCTTACGGAACGGCTTGACCACGTATCCTTTCGCGCCGAGCTTGACCGCCTCCATGACCATGTCACGATGTCCCTCACTCGTCACCATGACAACTTTGGCCTTTGGGTCATGGGCAAGGATCTGCCGGAGCGATTCAATCCCGTTCATGACCGGCATGTTCACATCCATGGTCACCACATCGGGCAACAACTCTTTGTACATCTGGAACGCCTGATAACCGTCGGCCGCTTCACCGCAGATCTCGAACATCTCCGAACGCAGCATCTGCGACCCGAGTTTTCTCACGGTTGACGAATCATCCACCATGAGAACCCGGTAGGCCCCCCCATCCTTGTTCTTGCCCCTTGGCTCCTTCACATT
>JAHOYX010000058.1 GCA_019038705.1 Spirochaetales bacterium | reverse complement strand
ACCCTGGAGATATCAAGAACCGTGGAGATGAACATCATCACCGCGGCCACAGGGACTGCCAGGTACACGTAGGTCATCCGGATGGTCAGGGCAGGCGAAAACTGATTGTAGACGAAGAAGGAAAGCTTGAAACCGTAGATGATCAGAACACCGAGAAAGAAGAGGATGGCGATCCTGGTCACGATCCCCAGCACTTGCGGGATGCGCGGCGAAATCGCGCCGTATGCAATCTCGAACTTGTGAAGCACGCCCTTTCTGTAGGCGATGCTGCCGCCGTAGAGCGCCGCCCAGATGAAGGTGAACCGGGCGAGTTCTTCCAGCCAGCTGATGGAGATCTTGAAGACGTAGCGGGACAGAACCTGGGCGAAGATGCTCAGGATGATCACGCTCACCAGGACGAAGACGACGCCCAGCTCAACGTACCCGAGGTATTTGGTCATAGGGAATCCCGGTTTCTTCATTCGATGCGTCCCTTCCGGCCACGTTGCAGTATGTACGACGAGGGACATCTTCGGTCCTCCCTTGGATGCCCCTCGTCACAGATCATCTTATATTGGCTGACGATCGTCTATCTAGTAACTCATTATCTCGCGAATCAGGTCCATTCCTCCGACTTCGTCGGCGTTTTTCTCGTAGACGGGCAGAACCTGCTCCCGCCAGAGATCGATGTCTTCCGGAATGACAACTTGCACACCGTACTGACTGCTCAATTCATCGAAGAGGGCGGCCTCCTGCTCGACGAACACTGCACGCTCGTAGTCCTGGGCAATCTCCGCGGCATCCATGATCTTCGCCTGCAGTTCTGCGTCGAACTCGTTCCAGGTGTTGCCTGACATCATGAAGTTGTGCCAGCTGAACACGTAGTTGATCCGACTGTAGTAGGTGGCCACGTCGTAGAACTTCATGGATCTGAAGCTGACGCCGGTGCCCTCGCCGCCATCAACCACCTCCTGCTTGAGGCTGACATAGACTTCTCCCCAGGGAATCGGCGTCGCAATCGCACCCAGGGTGTTCCATGCATCGATCAGGATGGCATTCTCCATGGTGCGGACCTTCCGTCCCCTCAGTTCCTCCAGGTTCGTCATGGGAACGCTACCGTAGAGATCACGAGACCCGCCGTACGCGTAACCAAGCTTGATCAGGTTGACGCTCTCCAATTCCTCGGCCATTCGATCGCCGATCGGGCTGTCCATAACACTGAAGAGATGATCGGCGTCACGGAAGATGAAGGGCAGGCTGAAGACCTTGAAACCGGGGACGAAGTTCGCCGTAACGGACGAAGTAATTGTCGACACGTCGACGGTTCCCAGTTGCAACGCTTCGATCAATTCCCTCTCATTGCCAAGCTGTCCGGCCGGGAAGATCTGAACATCAACCCTGGGGTCCGCTTGCTCCAGTTCTTCCTCGAACTTCAGCGCCATCAGGTGATAGGGATGGTCCGTCTGCAGAACATGGGCGAATTTCAGAACAATCGGATCCTGTTCCGCGCTGTCGCTCTCCTCAGCACCGGTTGCGAATAGCGTGGGCGCCAGCCCTGCTACCATGATGATGACCACGAAAAGCAGCATCTTTCTCATACAAACCCTCCTTGAGGTTTTTGGTATTTCTTACACGCTCCCAACAGGCGCGTGATCGGGGACCGGGGTAGGCAGCGCAAACCGCCCATTGTCTTTGAGGTCGCCCATTTCAGATGGGATGTGACCTCAAAGACATAAACTCATAAGATGATTTTATGTCGATAACAGAACCCTGTCAAGACCAAAGTCCTATCGGAGTCATCCTATCGGAATCTGAGCGGATTCATGACCGGACTGGTTGCAGCACCATTGTTATGTGTTTACACTATAGGTAAATATGATGCAAGCACGATGACTGTAACATGTCACCGTGCAGGAGACATTGGCTGCCGTGAAGTCTATGTCAGTTCCATTGTTGACAACATGTGGCGTGAGTTATAAAGTTATCAGATGAATATTGACCAGAATTCGGGTTGAAGATGGAAGTTCAGAAACGGGGATATGCGGAAGAAATCGCTCAGGCGATCCAGCATAAGATATCACGCCTCGGACTTGAAGACGGCGATCGACTGCCGCCACACGGCACCCTGGCCAAGGAACTGAACGTATCCGTTCCCTCGCTCCGCGAAGGCCTGCAGAGGCTGGTGGCCTTCGGGTTGTTGAAAATCACTCATGGCTCGGGCACCGTCGTCGCCAAGCCCAAGGTGTCGGACTATTTCCAGCTACTCAACTCGGCTCTGCTCACCTCGACAGCGCGCAGCGAAGAGTATGTCGAAACACGGATAGTTATCGAGCAGTATGTCGTATCCCTCGCCGCGACGAGGGGCACGGACTTCACCCTTCTCCACGAAATCCTGGAGAGAATGAATGCTGTTGCGCGAGCGAACGACACGGATCGGTTTCGCTCCGAGTACGTCGCGTTCTTTCGCCGCCTGGGCAAGATTGCCGGAAACCCCGTTCTCACGGAGATCCAGACCATAGTCAATACGCTGATGTTTGCCTATCCCGAAGTAGAGAAAGCGGTTGCCGAGAAGATGCTGGTGATTACCGGGCAACTCGCAGACCTTCTCGACGCGGTTCAGCTGGGTCATCGCCAATTGGCCGAAACCGCCATAGCTGATCACATCTCGTCGCTATCGAGGCCGGCGCAGATTTCCATTGTTTGCGATACGTTCAGCACCGGATCCATCGGCGGAAGCTTCTATGTCGTTGGTATGGAGTTGTGCCGCATCATCCGGAAGTATGCGGGGATCACTATCGAATCCGAGCCCTCCCAGGGAGGGATCGAAAATGTCACACTGACCGATGAGGGCAAAGCCATCCTGGCGCTCACCCAGTCCGACGTCGCCCACCACGCATTCAGTGGGACCGGTCCGTTCTACGAACCGCACCGACAGATCCGTGCCATATGTGCAGCGAATAACCTCGATCTGTGGATCGTCACGGCGGACCCGTCGATTCACGACCTTGGCGACTTGCGCGGCAAGCGAATCGCCATGGGAACAACGGGGGGTGAGAGCAGCCTGCTTTCCAAGGCCGTGCTCGATGCCTACGGGTACGACGACGGCGACTATCGGCCGTACTACCTGTCCATTTCCAATGCCGTGCAGGGTATCAAGAGCGGGCAAATCGATGTGTTGTTCTACCTGAGCGACGGTCCCGGTTCCGCATTGTCCGACTTGTCCGCCGGTATGGAAGTGACGCTCCTGCCAATCGACCCCGGGCATCGGGACAAGATCCTGACCTCCCATCCGTACTGGAATGAGAGCACAATCGGATCTTCGGTTCTGCCGTGTGTCGAGGAGGAAGTCCCGACCATCAGAATCCCAACCTTGCTGATCACTCACAGCGATGTCCCGCGGGAAATTATTGAAAGGATCACCGAAGCCATCATCGAACATGTAGATGAGATCGGATCGGAAACCGACGGCGGTTTCCACTTCGGCGAGACATCGGATTACGGGAATCTCTCAGTACCTCTGCACGGCGGGGCGTTGGATTTCTATCGAAGCAAAGGATACGTCATTGATTAAGGTAACAGGCCACAGGGGCGCAGCTGATCTGGCGCCCGAAAACACCCTCGCCGGCTTTCGGAAAGCCATCTCGCTGGGATGCCATTCCGTTGAGCTGGATGTCCAGTTGACCCGGGACGACAACCTCGCGGTGATACACAACGAAACCATCGACCATACCACAGACGGTCACGGTCCGGTGGAGTCCTTGACCATGGCCGAATTGAAGCGGTTCGACGCCGGCGCGGGAGAGCGAATCCCCGAGCTCGGAGAAGTCCTGGAGCTGTTTGAACCCACCGACATGAGCATTCAGATTGAACTCAAAGGCTCCGGGACCGCGGCTCCGACGGTAGAGCTTGTCAGGAAGTGGGGCATGGAATCGAGAGTGACGTTTACCTCGTTCTTCCACAGACGGGTTCTCGAGGCCGGCCGTCTCCTTCCTGAAGCGACCACAGGCATCTTGATTGATTGTAGCCCGATTGAGCCGCTGCGCATGATGGAAGCGGCGGGAGCGGATAATCTCCACGTCAATCACTTTCGCATCGAATCCGAACTCGTCGACGTCGTTCACAGTGCGGGGAAAAGGATCGTCGCATGGGGCCGCATCGTAGAGGTGGACCTCATCGACAGGATGATTGAGCTGGGCGTGGATGTGATCGGCTCGGACCGGCCTGATCTGGTTCTGGAACGGCTCGCAAAGCGAGTCAGTCGCTCAGGTCCACGATAGCGTCAATGCTCGGAACCAGGATCCGCTGGCCGGGTGAAAGCGTGTCGGGATCGGCAAGCTCATTGTAGGTCGCCAGCTGTTCGTAACTCAGATCAAACCGATTGGCAATCTCGCTCAAAGTTTCGCCTTCGGCAACGATGTACTCGCTGTCCTCGGTACGCTCGAACGCCACTTCGCCCAATCCTGAGAGATCACCGGCCATCGGCCCGGTGAAGGTCAGCGCGCTTCGTTCCAAATCGTCGGAAACAACGGTCGTGGCGAGCGTCTCGGCGGCTCCGGAATCGCTCCCGATGATCACCAGACCGGTGGCGAGTCCGGCAATGACCAGTCCGAGCGCGCCGATGCGAATCACCGTCCCGACTCTGCGGCGCATCTGAGCGGTCAGGCGCGGGCGATCCTGCCTATCCAGAACCCGATCGTGTTTGGAGGGGGATGCAGACCGGCCGCGCAATCGTCGGCGTCGAATGTTCTGTTCATCAAGAAGTCGGGAAACCATCTACTCTAATTATCAGCATATGGCGGGCCGGCCTTTAGGGGGGATACGAAGAGAAACACACCCTCGGTGCGATGCCTTTCATGGTTCGAGTTCCGAGTTCCTCAGGTGTGGCTCTTCTGCTCAAAGCGCTCGACAATCCAGAGTTTGATTATCGATTGAAGAGCAACACGAGATGCTTCGCTTCTCGGTCGAGTGACTGAATCATCCAGACAGAGAAATCGACATTGACTCTCTTTGGCTCCCTGCCGGGGCGTCGTGCCTTGGAGAATTCCAAGTGTTTGCTCGCATCTTCACCGTTATCGAATTTCTTGTCGAATTCTTCAGTTCTCATATGCCTCGACCTCCTCCGTCCGTGCTCGGCACCCGGAATTCAAGACGTTATACCAACACGGTACCGTACATAAACCGGTCATGGATGACGCCGGAGTGTCTGGTCTTCCGGATGATCTCTCACGCAGAGAACACACTTCAGTGGTAGCTCAGGTTGTCAGAATCCACTTGACGCCGTAGCGTTAGAACGCTATGGTGATTCCATGGCTACCAAACGAGCGACCGTCTATTTCGATGAGGCATTGCACCGCGCCTTGCGGATCAAGGCCGCCGAGACCGACCATTCGGTGTCCGATCTCGTGAACGATGCCGTGAAGCAATGCCTGACCGAAGATGCCGAGGACCTCACGGCATTCGAGGATCGCGCGTCGGAGATCCAACTTCCATTCGAAGAGGTCGTGAGAGAGCTCCGGGCGAGTGGCAAGCTATAGGATCTTCATCAAGCGCTCGGCGGCCAAGGAACTCGATGCAGTTGGATCGAGAGAAGATCGGCGTTTGTCAAGCAAGTTGTCGCGCGTCGAGACGACCATCAGGCCGATTCCTT
>JAHOYX010000105.1 GCA_019038705.1 Spirochaetales bacterium | reverse complement strand
CCAGTTACCTCGGATTGGTGATCACCCGGCAGCAGCCTCAAACCGCCGGTGGGACCATGTTTGTGACCCTGGAGGATGAGTCCGGGTATGTGAATCTCGTCATTTGGAAGAACGTCTTTCAGCGGTATCGCCCGGTGCTTCTGACCGCGGCGGTGCTTGGCGTGGAAGGCAGGATCCAGGCAAAGGACGGGGTAGTCCACCTGGTAGTGGATCACTGTTTCAAACCGCAGCTGTCCCTCAAAGGTTTCCGGATTGAGAGCCGGAACTTCCGGTAGCCGCAACCCCGTCGCTTACCTACCCGCGCGGGCGAGCAGGTAGTCTATCTCGCCTCTCTTGGTCATTGGAATGATGGTATCGCGGTAGAGCCGGAGGACGATCTGCGGGTCAATCCGACGGCGGACCACAAGATTGAGGGGGGCCTGAATGTAGTCGACCTTCTCGGACACACGCCGGAGGATCCGATCCTCGATCTCCGGGCGGGTTATCAAAGCCAAGAGGGGAGACCGATCGCCGGCCGCGGCACTCTCGGCTGCAGCCGAATGCTGAGCCGGACTGGCGCGGTACTTGCTCTCCGCAACGTAGAGGGCGCCGTAGTGAACCCGGCGGCCGATGGCCTGGATGGCGAGTACATCGTGTTCCACGCTCGATCCGTGCTGCCCGTCGTTGCCGGATTCACAGAGAGCCGGAACAAACTTCAGGTAAGTCTCGACAATCCCAGGCGTGCAATTGACCGCGGCTGCCGCGGTGGGTTCAAGGGGGCTTTCCGGTAGCGCAACGGACCGACGAGGCGCCGGCAGATCGGCGTGAAATGGGCACTCCTCCGGCACCTCAAACCGGCCGAAGGCGGCGTCCATCTCCTCCTGGTGGCGCAACCTGAGATCAAAGAGACTTCGGTCTCCCGCGTCGTTGAATCCGCTGCGGCCGGGCGAGTAGGCGGCAGGGTTTTCGCGAAACTGTGCCCGATCAATCAGCCGGTGGATGATTGTCTCCTCGAGTCCTTCGAGATGTGCGGCGATGACGCTCAGGTCCACGGACACCATGAACCCACTGTAGCGAGGAAATTCTCGGCTGGCAAGCGAAGTGCTGATGGCATATACTGTTGCGAGATTCATGGGTGAGCACTACGGTTATCAGGAACTGCCTCGCGGTGGGTACATTGTCGCCACTTCGGCCGGCCGAATCCAGTTCGGCGCACCGCCGGAAACGATCAAGGACACCCTGGTCACCGAGGAGGGTGTTCCTGAGATATTCGTCCTCCCGCGCGCGATGTTCAACTGGAGCAAGGGAATCAATGTCGCGGACATGGAATTCCCGATCTACTATCACTTCTTTATCCGCCAGCAGCGACCGCTCGTATGTGGAACTATGGAACAGGCGCGCTCCCTTGCCACGGCACTCCAGGAAGCCGTCTTTGGACCAAAGGACTTTGACCTGCAGGACGATTTGATTGACATCGGCGATGATGTTTTTGTTCCGGACATCAGACCGGAGCTCGCCTTCTTCCGTGGTGAACTGGATCTCAAGAGCCTCTTTCGGTTTCGTCCATTTCAGGACGGCCGCCTTTCAGCAGGCAATGTGACGATCACCGAGAAGGATGGTGATTTTGAGGTCTTTGATAACGGCGGGATCATCGCGCGCGTGCCCGGCGCCGTCCAGTACATGCCGAAGATTGATGTCGGTCGGACTTTGCCGGAGCCGTTCATTCCGCCACGGTTCGGCGTCACGTGCCTTGGACCGAGCCACGGGTTTGACCCGACGGACAACACCTCCGGATTCATCATCTGGTTGAATCATAATGGAGTCATGGTGGACCCGCCGGTGAACTCCACCGAGTGGCTTCTGAAGTCCAACGTCAATCCCAAATTTATCGACTCGATTATCCTGACCCACTGCCACGCCGATCACGACGCGGGCACCTTCCAGAAGATGCTGGAGGAGAGCCGGATAACCATATACTCAACCAAAACCGTCATGGAGAGCTTCCTTCGCAAGTACAGCGCCTTCTCCGGCGAGTCCCCGGCTTACCTTCGCAAGTTGTTCTCATTCCAGCCCATCTACATTGGAAGACCGGTGATGATTCATGGTGGTGAGTTTGACATCACCTATGCCCTGCACTCGATCCCCACAATTGGATTTCGATTGGGCTTCCAGGGCAAATCCTTCGTCTATTCCTCGGACCACCAGGGTGATCCGGAGGTCCAGGCGAAGATGTTCCAGGATGGCGTGATTGGGCGGGATCGATATGACCAGCTCCGCGACTTCCCCTGGGACAGCGATGTCATCTACCACGAGTCCGGTATTCCGCCGCTCCACACCCCGTTGAAGTTCCTGGCCTCTCTGCCGGAAGACGTGCAGTCCCGAGCTGTCGTCTATCACATTGCCGAGAAGGACTTCAATGCGATTGGCGAAACCGCGCTTCAGCGGGCGACCTTTGGAATTGAGAACACCTTGTACTTCGAAACCGAGCCGTCCCGGTACGAAGACGCCTACCGGGCGCTGGATCTCCTCAAGCGGCTGGACTTCTTTGAGTCTCTGCCGATCAAGAAGGTCCAGGAATTCCTCAGTATCATCGAACATCGCCATTTCAAGCGCGGGGACAAGATCATTGAAGAGGGCTCGCGAGGCGACTACTTCTACATCATCGCGAGCGGCAATGCGAGTGTCATGAAAGCCAATCTGGTGCGTCAGAAGCAGCTCGGCGCCTTCGAGTACTTTGGTGAGGTTGCCCTGCTGACCAACAGCACGAGGACTGCCGACATAGTTGCGGATACGGAAATAGACGCCATAGCTATTCCGCGAAATCGGTTCGTGAACTTTGTGTCCGGCACCGAGTTCGGCCGGATCCTGCAGCGGGTGATTGACAGCCGGGATGAGAAGATCTGGAACCTCCTGGTTGAGAGCGAGACCTTTGTCCGGCTGACCGACTATCAGCGCATGTGGATGGAGACCTGCCTTCAGCCGCAGGCGATTCCCGGCAACAGCACAATTGCCGCGCAGGGGGATGTCCTGCCCGGGCTCTACATCGTGCAGGACGGCGAAGTGATTGTGGCGAAGGATGGCGAGGAAGTCGGAACAGTGGGGCGGGGCGAGGCGATTGGAATGCTCGACCACATTCTGCGGGACGCGTCCTCGGGGTTCACGTTCTCCACCGCCGAGCCGGCGAGTCTTCTCTACCTGTCCAGGGACGATGCAGCTGATTTCGTGGAGCGAAATCCGGGGATTGCCACGCGCATCGAGTCGCGATACTCGTAACTACGGCGCCCCTTTCACAGTGCGCGCTGCTGGAAATCCGGAACCTCGACATATTCTATTGCTTCCACGGCCAGCGCAAGGAGTTGGGCCAATCCCGTGGCAACAGTCCTGTTTCGGAGCGTGGTCTCCCGATCAAGCCGGGTGTAGTCGAGCTTCTCCTCAGGGTTCTGGCAGAGCAGACCATCGCCGTCAATGTCCTCCAGCAGGACCTTGGCGAATCGCCTGACCTTCCGGAAGTACCAATCGAGCTCCACCAATACGGCGAGCCGCATCTCAACCTTGCGTTTCAGGATCTCCGCCTCGTACTCCTTGGTGTACGTGCCCTGGGCAATCCGATCAGCCTCGGTACGATAGTTGAGGAGACTGCGTTGTACCTGGTGAAAAAGATCGTAGAATTGATCACGTTCTACACTGTACTGAACATCCAGACGTAGCTTCCGAACGGTGAACATGCCGAGGAACTCATCCTCAAAGAATTGCATGTAGAGAAACGAGGCACGCACATCCCGTTCAACATGCCGACACTGTTTCACCAGGTGTTCGTATCGATTCCACAGTACGTTGAGGTAGGGGAACTGATCCGCGGCTACTTCTTCCTCGACCTCCTCCTCATTCTCCCGGAACAGGGAGTCAATCTGCATGCGCTCCAGTTCCAGCTTGCTGAGTTCCTCCTCGATGGAACTCTGCTGAAAGGGGTTGCGAGTTTTCTTGAGTTTGCCCTCTAGTGACTCTATGGATCGACGAACCTGTTTTCGACGCCCCCCGGAGCCCTCCTGATAGTCTTCCATCCCACTTGCAGTATACCAGCACCTGCTCGGGTGCGCCTACTCGGGTGCGTCCTCTTCCAGGTGCCGCTGCAGGATCTCCACCAACTGCCTGATGGTCTCGCGCGGAAGCTCAGCCAGACGATCCTCGAGCCCATCGGCAAGTCCGAGGAGCTCCTGATTGCTGCTTTCGATCTCGCCAACCACATCGGCCAGAGCGGCCAGTTCGTCCGAGACAGCTCTCTGAGCGTTCAATTCGTCCTGAAGCCGGCCGATCTGTGCTTCATATTCCACACGCGTGGCCTCTTCGCTCGTTGCCAGCCGTGCCTCAACGTAGCCGGGCGTAGCGACGAACCAAATCGGCTCGGTCGTCGCGCAACCGGCAAGCACCAACACTACAACGAGGCCAAATGCGACCCGCAGCATCTTTGACATGAGTATTCTCATAGTGGCTCCTCTCTGTATTCTAATCAACAGCCCACGCGGCGTCGACTGTCACTCCTTCCGACCGGTTCCCGCCCGCCGGCCAGGTCCAACGCGACCCCGTTCAATTTCGCGAGCCGTCCGAACGTCCAGCCCGGCAAGAGACGTGATAACCGATCCGTCGGGGATGACGTGATCGCTTCGGATGTAGCTTTGAAGTCCGATAACGCAGCGGGCGCCAATCCGAACGCCCGGCGCAATATAGCTGCGTGCCCCAATCAGAGAACCCTCGCCTATGTGAATTGGCCTCAGTATCAGCTGGTTGTTCTCAAACAGGTGGCAGGAAACGTCCGTGCCTCCACCGATGATGACATCGTCTTCGATAGTGAGCAGGTAGGCGTCATTGAGTATGAAGGTGTTGAGCTTCACGTTCCTGCCCATGCGACAACCGACGATTCGGAAGTACATGTTTGTGGCAAATGTCACCGGGATCAGTGGCAGGACGGTCCGGATTGATATCGTGTAGATCCCGCTGTAGATGAGCCAGCGGATCGTCGTCAGTGAAACTGCCGGGTATCGTCCCGGCTTGATGCCGAGCGAGAGCAGCCGGACCATTCCCGCCTGGACAATCGATCCAGAGAAGACGTACAGGTAGAGCGCCCCGGCCAGGACAACAGCGGCCCGCACCGTTGCCGCGAGCACAGCCGCCTCGCCGGACACCACCGGTCCGACAAGGCCGGGAAGAACCCTGAGCAGAAGCCACACCGACGGGGCAATACTTGCCGCGATGACCGCCGTGTAGATGCAGTAGACGAGCACGGTGAGAACAATCTCTATGATCTTGGACTGTGCGATCCGGTCAAGGAAACTCATGGATGACACCTTTCTGTGATCCGCCGATCATGAATCGGCTGGACGATCGGAGTGAAGTCTCCGCCTGCCATAGCGCACAAGCCTACGCGCGGCCTGTGCGATGGTCAAGCCGAGTGAACTGCCGCGAAGAATGGGGATAGAAGCGGGAGAATCGTTTTGGCAGTAAGGAGATGTATCAGAGGCCGACTCTGGAGGGAGGAAACATGCCGATACGAACACCACCGCGCTGACCCGAGCGCGCTAACTCGTGCATTCACAGAGATTTGCGACACCGCCTGCCGGATGATTGAATCCTCCGAACGACCGTCGACTGTGCTTGATACCG
>JAHOYX010000014.1 GCA_019038705.1 Spirochaetales bacterium | reverse complement strand
CCATTCCGACGCCAGAGCCCGTCTGAAGACCCAGCTCACCAGCGTAACCACGATTATTGAATCGCGCCTGCGGGAATTTGAGAGTCCGGTGCGGGAGCTCAGCCTGACCCTCGGACAGCTCGTCGCATGCTCGGTGCCGCTTGTTGAAGTGCCAATCCAGCTACAGACCGGGAGTGAAGCTCTCGCAATGGGCACGGTGGTTCGATTCACCGAACTCCTCTCCCGCGTGATCCGCCTTCTTCCCCTCGCTACCGACAGTGACATCGACAGTGACAAGATCAGCAGGTTTGCACTTGATCTCACACCGTTTCTTCAGCAACTCAGGGAAGCGTTTGAGATTCAGGACGGTGTCCTCATCGGCGATCTTCTCGAATACGAGATAGCGCCTCGGCTCGCCCAGTTGCCGTCACTGATGCCCGACGGCTATATCAGGACGGAGGAGTCCGCGAAAGAATGATCGGCGTTCTGCTGCAGCAGGATATTCAGTTCTTCTCAAGCCCCGACACCGGCTCTACTCGGCTGACCCTTATCATCCTGGGGATCGTCGTCGCAGTCGGGGTCTTGGCGGCACTCATGAGCACCCGACGCGGGGGCGGCGGCAAGAGCGGCGGTCCCCGTGGCGGACTGAATCGACAGGCCAAGAAGCTCGGGCTTAGCACAGACCAGCGTCGCGTCCTCAAGCACCTGGTCGTTGGTCTGAATCTTCAGAACCCCGAGCGCATTCTGACCAACTCCGCCTACATGACTCACGCATTGCGACGCAGGATTGAGCAACTTGATAGTTCGGACGATCCGGAACACCAGCGGGAGCAGGAGAAGTCGCTGTTGTTCACGGTGAAACGATCGCTTCAGAACGCAACATTGAAGCTCCGGGTCATGCCTTCATCCCGGCAGATAAGAATCGGCCAGCTCGTGAATCTTCAGACGGCGGAGGACACCAGGCACGAGTCCATGGTTGCGTCCAATGTGCAGAATGGCCTGGGGATTGAAGTCCCCTACACGCGACGCGCCGGCGCCATGAACTGGAAGAAAGGGACGCCCCTTCAGGTCTCGTTCGTTGCAGACCAGGATCGCATGTACAGCTTCCGCACACGTGTCATGGGCCACAACAAGGTCGGTGGCGCCTCGGTGATGTTCCTTGAGCACGCGACGAACATACGCCAGTCGCAGAAGCGACGCTCGCCCCGGCGGGAATACGACCGCCCCTGTTACTACTATCCCGTCACGGTGATCGCCGTCGGGAAGGGTCGAAAGGCCAAGAAGCAGGCTTTTGTCGACAAGAATCGTCGAATATTCGGCAGATTTGAGGACCTGTCGAGCGGCGGGTGTGCTCTACGTACCCAGATTCCGCTGTCTGCCGGCAGCATTCTCAAAATTGACTTTGAGGCCGCGGACGGCAGCGCCATGTCTGTTTTTGGCAGAGTCCGCAGTGTGGACCGCTCCCGTGCTCGCGGACGCGTAATGCACATCATGTTCACTCGTGTATCTCGGAAGAATCTCAATCAAATACAGAGCTACGTCTACGGCCTTGTTGAGGCCGACTGAGGCGCAGGACTCCCAAAACAGGTACCGATTTGCCATCACTCCGGTCCACGAGCCCAGAGCAGACCATGATCCTCGGCGAGAGAATGGCCTCCGCCCTCCGCGGCGGTGAGGTCATTACGCTCCGCGCTCCTCTTGCAGCTGGAAAGACGGTCCTCGCCAAAGGGATCGCGCGCGGCCTCGGAGTGACAGACATTGTCACCAGCCCCACCTATACGATCGTTTCGGAGTATGCCGGCCGGCTTCAGCTCACCCACGTGGACCTCTATCGTATTGACGGCGAAGAAGAGTACGATCAGCTTGCGGTGAATGAGTTGATAGACTCCGGCACCGTCGTCGTGATTGAGTGGCCGGAACGTGCCGGAACATATCTCCCGGAAGGAGTACTGGCCGTGGAGATCACAATTGAGCCAAACGGGGATCGCACCGTGAACCTCCCGGGCGCCCTGACACCAAGCCGCGAGGACGGCACACGCCCTTGAACATTCTCGCCTTTGACACGGCAACAGAGGTTCTCAGCATCGCGCTCCGAACCGCACCGGAGTCTGAAACCGACACCCCACGCGCCGGACGACCGGTTCCCCGGCCCTACATCTATACGGAAACGCGTGACAACGGCCTCAAGCATTCGCGCATGCTCATGCCTCTTGTCGGTAGAATACTGGATGACGCGGCCGTCCGGCTGCAGGACGTTGATCTCGTCGCCTGCACCCGCGGGCCCGGGTCCTTCACTGGTCTTCGGATAGGCATGGCCACGGCAAAAGGCCTGGCGGCGGCAATTGCCTCTGCCCGGAAATTGGAAGAGCCGCCGATAGTCTCGGTATCCACCTTGGACGTAATGGCACATGCACTCTCGGCCGGCCAGTCAGCAGTTGTCCCGGTAATAGATGGTCGCAAGAATCGGTTCTACGCCGCAATTTTTCGTGCCGGCATCCGCTTGACCACAGACCTTGATCTCGCAGCCACGGAGATCATGCATAGAATCGATCAGAACAGCCCGTCACCGCCCGCGGGGAGCCCGAACGGCCCTCTGGGCCCGCAACCCGGCTCCGTGCTTATCACCGGGCCCCATGCGGATCTGTTCGCGTCCCGGCTCGATGATCCATCCCGGATTGTCGTTGACCCGGCCTTTCGCCGCGGTCACGCCGAAAGCTTGATTCCGCTTGCCGCCGCTGCGTATCAGAAGCACGGGCCGGACGCGCCCGGACAAGGCCCCGTGTACGTTCGGAGCAGCGACGCCGAGCTCGTCGGTCCTATTTTGCCTGAGTGTCTTTCGTCAGATCTGGAATGTCCGTCTTCAGGTAGGGGTCCAGGGACGGAATCGCCGTGACACTCTGAGCTGCCTCTCGATTCTCTGCCTGGATTGCGTCGTAGACTTCCTGACGATATACCTTCACCGATCGCGGCGCTTCAATGCCCAGTTTTACCTGATCGCCTCGGATATCGACAACGGAAACTCTGATGTCATCACCAATGACTATCTGCTCGTTAAGCCTGCGCGCGAGGATGAGCACTATTTGTTCCCTGCGTGGGAGAGTTCTTCCATGATGAAGTGTTTTGTGCGCCAGACATCACTCAAGGATATCGCCTGCCGCCCCAGCTGCCTGACTCGATTTATCACAACTGGTCCCTGAAGATTGGCGCTCATCTGTGTCTGATCTTCCGGGATTGTGACAATTGCGAAGACGAGCACGTCTTCGTCCGATTCGTAATCGATTGCTTCCAGATCGTCGCCTGGTATGTCCAGCACGTAGTCCGGCCGTAGAACGTAGGGATTCATGATGATAAACGCAATGGAATTGTCGTCAAGGCTCTGCAGCCAGTAGAACGGCGGCTGGCCTGCATCAAGCAGCGCATAGTCGTGGAGACTCTGAAACCCGAAAATGCCGACCGGGAAATTGATGACCTGTCGTTCGGAGATCTCAATCTCTCCGTACGGTTTTGACTGAATCGTCATTTCTACCTCAGGAAGTCAAGGAGTGTCGGCTGAATCACTCGCGCCGCCGCCCCGAGCGCGGCGCGGTGGGTGTACTCCAGCATCTTCAGTTCGGTGATTGCCTGGGTCATGTCAACATCCACCTCGTTGGAGTACCGGGCGGTGATGACAGGAATGTCAGTTTCGGTTCGCTCATATGCAAGCTGAAGCCGCTCATCCAGTGAGCCCAGTGTTCCCAGTCTGCCCAGCACGTTGTCAAGGGCGGTTGAGATACCGGCCACGCCGCGCCCACCAATATCAATGACCTCGCCGCCGGCAAGCTGATCCCGAAGCGAGATCATCATGTCAAACATGGACCCACCGAAAGTTCGGGCAGATGACGCGATGTTGCCCGGTGGTCGGTCCGTACCATCCGAGAGAATCCCCAGATCCCTGAGAACACTCCCGTCCTCCGCATCTTCCAGCCACAGCTGATGGGCGGATGTCGTTTCCATGACGAGAGAACTCGAGACGGGATCCAATCGCGCTCTGACGGCGACCCCGGCGTCATTGACTTTTGCGATGATCGAGTAGATGTTGTCGCCCGCGCGCAGCTGAATATCTGCATCATCCACCCGAATTGCGGTGTCTTGCTGGACAACATAGTTCGTTGCGTCGGCACTGGCGTAGACTTGTTGCTTCTCGGCCCAGAACACGCTGTTTCCCACAAAGTTCAGGGGAACGAACGCGCCATCTGCAACCTCTGTCTGGTTCTGGTGAATGGTGCCAAGATACTGAACATTGGTGATGACCGGTTCGTCAAATCCGGCTATGCGGCCCTCAATCGCCCGGAACGGCTCGGACTGGGTTCGGTCACCCGCGAACAGCATAGTCCCGTCGGCGCCACGCGCGTTGCCCGTCTGTACCAGTTGATTGAGGAGCTGATTCACCTCGGCGGCCATGGCGCGCTGGTCTTCCTGTGTGTAGGTGCCGTTTGCACCCTGCAACGCAAGCTCGCGGACCCTCTGCAGGATATTGACTGTTTCCTGCATATACACTTCCGACTCGCGGTGGCGATTCTGCGCATACTCAATGTTCTCAGAGTATCGGTGCAGTCGATTCAAGTAGCTCGCGTAGCGGGTTGCGTGCGCCGCGGCGGCCGGATCATCTCTCAGCTGCTGAATCCTGTTCTGGCTGGCAATCTGATTCTGGATATTGTTCAGCTGTGACTCCCGCAGGCGGGCGTAGTACTGCATGTCATCATTGGGCATGTTCGTGCTGATTCGTTGCATCTACTAGACTCCCATTCTGTTGATGATCGTGTCCAACATCTCGTCGATGGCCGTGATAAACCGCGCAGCTGCTGTGTAACCATGCTGGAACTTGATCATTTCGGCGACCTCTTCGTCTATGTTCACACCGCTGATGCTTGCCCGAGTGTCTCGGAGATCCTTCATGATGGCGTGCTGCGTACTCAGCGCCATCCGCGACTCCTCTCCCTTCAGTGCGACGTCTGCGATGGTGTCCGCGAAGTAGTCGTCAAAACTGTAGATCTGCCCGACCATGACCGGTGTGTTTCGGATTGACGCGATAGCCAGCGCAGCGCTCCCGTCTCCGGGTTCTCCCGGCCGACCGGCGGTGCCATTGCTCGCCGCTATCGCTGCCGGCTGACTGACGAGTGCCGGATTGACGCCAATCCAGCCGGATGGGTGAGCCAGCGGCGCAACGGCAAACTCCGCGCCGTCGCTTCGCAGTGCGTCTACCGCATCGGCCTGATCCCATGCGTAGGCGCCCTCGGCGCCCGAGTCCTGCAGCAGTCCGGCGTAACCCGTCAGGAGCTGTCCCGAATCCTCTATGTACCGAATGACGAAGTCGGGATCGGCAGTGCCTTCAGCTGGAGTACCCTTGAGGGTCAAGCGTCCGGAGTTGTCAAGACGAGCTACAACTTCGCTGCTCGAGTAGTTTATTCGGTTGATGATGTCACCAACGGTGTCGGTCGGCCGGTAGTTGATTTCGACCAGGCCACTGGGGGCCGAGAAGGTCATGGTGCCGGCAAGCCCAATCTGCTGCTGCGGGTCCAGACTGTTCGTTCCGGTGATCCGGTAGATATAGCTGGAATCAAACTCGCCGTCGCCGTTCCGGTCGTAGTTACCCAACGCATTGTTGACAAAGGGGTACTCCACGAAGAAGTCCCCGCCCCTCTCTCCGTTGAGCCCGTATC
>JAHOYX010000043.1 GCA_019038705.1 Spirochaetales bacterium | reverse complement strand
GTCAAGGATCGGTTGTGCAATATGGTCGTGAGCCACCTCCATTCTCCCGGCGACGGGGATATCGTGGTCCCACAGCGACGGCTCTCCATCATCGGCACGACGCAGTGGGAGACCGACGACCCTGACCGAATCCGAACACCCGAGGACGACATCGGTCGGTTGATCAGGCGAGGTTCTGAACTGGTGCCGGCACTTGCCGATGCCGAGTTCCACGCCGCCTGGACTGCAGCTCGACCGCTCGCCGGCCGTTCGTCCGCAGGCGGGAGAGCCTTGAGCCGAGACCTGGAGGTCTACGCGCATGCCGCGGACGGCCTGGCCAACTTCTACAGCGTCATCGGCGGGAAAGCGACGGTGCTTCGCGCGATGGGGCAGGCGGTCTCGGACAAGCTCTGCCGTGACCTCGGCCTGAATCTCCCGTGCACCACCGCGACAACTCCGCTGCTCTCACATCGACACTACTTCAGGAGGGCGTCCTGATGACCGCCACGATCCGGATCGTCCGGGCCGGCGGCGGGCAGTCGGAGTTCACGGTCCAGGTTGGTGAATTCACGACCCTTCTCGACGCTCTCGAACAGATCCGGGGCGAACAGGATGAGGGGCTCCTGTATCGCCACTCGTGTCATCATGGCTCCTGCGGCACCTGCGGGGTGATTGCGAACGGGAAGCGCGTACTCAGCTGTGTCACGCGGGTCAGCGAGTTGGCTCAACCCGTGGAACTCCGGCCGCTCACTCCGTATTCGGTAATCGGCGATCTGGCGATTGATCCCGCGCCGCTCTACTCGAAGTTCCCCGACGATGCATCAATTCTCCGCCCGAGCGAGGCGCAGCCGGATGCGATCCCTCCGGCCGAGATCCCGGGATTCACCCGCTTCGAAAATTGCATCGAGTGCGGCCTGTGCGAATCGGTGTGTCCGGTGCTCAGCGCCGGAGGCGTCACTCCCAGCCGGCCGTTCATGGGACCAGCAGCGCTTGCGGCGTACAGTCGAGAGATCGAGAAGCACCCGGAACGGGCCGACGAGTTACTCAACGAGATCGATTCACCTGAGGGCGTGTGGGGATGCGACCGGGCGCTTCAGTGCAGCCTGGTTTGTCCGGTGGAGGTCTACCCGGCAAAGCAGATCGCCGTGCTTCAGCGAAAGATCGAGGCGCGGAAAGCCCCGGAGCAGGAGCCGCGACGCCACTAATTCGGCTGTCCCATCTCTCGCATGAACTCCTCGAGCTCGGGAAGCAGAAACTCCGCACCGCTCAGTTCGGGGAAGAACGCCCGCAGGGTCCGATCGGTCATGGACCTTGGTGGCGGCGTGTCCGATCTGCGAAGCAGCCGGGAGTAATAGTAGGGCGATCGGGCCAGATCACCCCTCGTACGACGACCTCTCCGGACTCGGCGCGCCGTCCTCATGAATCGCCTGCGTTCTTCGTCACCGGCAAGCGCATCGATATTGCGGTCAATCTGTGACTTCACCCGGACTATCGCCTCACACAGCTCGGGGTACGCGTATCGTTTGATCCGGTCCAATCGCAGGGCGGATGCGGTGGAATCAAGGAGAGGATAGAACAGGTAGCGCTCGTGTCGAAGAGACGGCGGCAGCACTTTGAGCTCGATTATCCGATCGCGATATCGGGGGCCAAACTTCCGCGCCAGGAACAGCCCGAACTTCTGTTCCCAAGCCTCGTTCAGGTCAATGAAGTACCGGTTTCCAACAACACGCCCGAACGCCTTCATCGTGTCCAGGTATCCAAGGGTCTTGAGTTGATTCAGCGTCTCCCGGTCAAAATTGAGCACGCCTCCTATGTCGATGCTGTTCTTGATGTAAACCGTGTTCGTGCCCCTGGTGTTGATACGCCGATTCACTCCAATCCCGGAGACGTCCACGACAATGATCCTCTTGTACCCCCGGCTGACCGCCAGATTGTACGGAAGGTTGTTGTAGACACCTCCGTCAATGTGTCTCTTCCCCTCGATTACCGGCCGGTCGAACCCGGGGAAAGCCGCGCTCGCCAGTATGTACTCCTTCAACTGCCCCTGCTCCATGTTCTCGATGAAGACTTCGCGCGGTTTCATATCGCTGATATTGAACGTGACGACCGCCAGATCAACGCCGGACGCCCGGATCTTATCCTCATCGATCTTGTCGTAGACGAGGTTCCGCGTGGGGCTTGTGTCAATTGCCCTTCGCTCAAGGATTGTCTTCGAAAACCGACGAACAGCCGCCATCCGAGTCCGATCTATCTGGAGACGGCCTTCCTCCACCAACTCGTCCGGGAGGTTCATGACTGCCTCAATGCCAATCGTGTCCGCGATCTCCTCGAGTTCCGTGAAGAGCCCCTGGGCCAGGAAAGCACTGATGATCGCCCCGATGGAGTTGCCGATGAAAGCATTCACAGGGACGTCCAATTCCCGCAGCGCACGCCATGCCCCGATGTGATAGATGCCCTTGGCGCCACCGCCCGAGAGGACGAGGCAGTATGAGTTTGGATATGTCGGCGTCACGTGGGTCAGTATACCCTTCACATGACGAATGGCACGAGCATCCGCGTGCGTCGCCTATACGCCGCAAACTCGGGATACCGCGCGAGCGATCGATCTTTCTTGATCATCCGGGGAATCCAGAACGTTGCCAGGGCCAGCGCAATCACTGCGACCGGCAGCCAGTGCATGGCGAGAAGACCAAAGCCCAGGTAGATGAGCAGTTCGCCGAAGTAGTTCGGGTTTCGACTCAGTCGGAAAAAGCCGGTCGTGATCAACTCCCCGGGCCGCGCTGCCAACGTCGTGAACTTCTGCATGTCTGATCCGAAGACAAAGAACACGCCAATCATGAAAAGGAACACACACATCGCCAGGTACCAGGCCGGTGCCGTCACATCCCGCCAGAAGACGATGAACCCGCCCAGCCAGTACAGCGTGAGTCCACCCCAGTAGAAGCCGATTCCTGCCGGCCACGAGACCGGGCGCTCCCAGTCGCGGTCGCCGAACAGCCGGCTTTTTGCCACCCACAGCAATCCGTACCCACCGTGAAGTGCAACGTAGATCCACGCCGTGGGATTGTCCCATCGTCGGAACCAGACCATAAGCCCGAGCATGACGAGAATCGTGAAACCCTTGTGCGTGTTGATGAAGAACCTCATCTTCATGACATCGCGAATGGTAACACGAGTTCGATCACCGATCCTGCATGAAAGGCCGCGACTTTCGGGCCCAGCTGGGATTTGAGCAGATCAAGCGCCCGGTCACCGGTGCAATGAGCGCCGTGGATCTGTGGAACCTCTTTGAGCGCCTGCGTGATTTCCATTATTCGCTCATCGGTCTCCTTGTGAAGATGGAAACCGCCGATAACCGCCGCAAGCCGGCCAGTTCGCTCCAGAGCCTTTGCCACGATGTTACCGATGCCTCGGTGCGAACAACCCGAGATCAGCACGGGGCCGGAGTCGGTTTCCAGGAGCAGCGCGATCTCTTCGGTGAAGGGGTCCGGAACCATGTCCGCATCGCCGCGAACCAGCAAGCGCTGATTATCAACGGGGAGGGGGAAATCCATCGGGAAATCGGAGAGGACGCTGACGCCGGGAACGATGGCATGGCCGTCCTGCACAACCCGAAGCCGGGGAGCGACTGCATCAATGGTCTTGCGATCAAAACCGATCTCACGAAGTCCCGTGTCCCGCCGTGCGTACTTCAGTACCGTTGCATCGGGACCCGCGAATATGGCAGCCCCTGGAGCCATCTGCGCAGCCGCGGCGAGTCCGCCAACGTGGTCGTGGTGGCCGTGGGAGATCACGATCGCATCCGCGGTTGACAGATCTATTCCGAGGCGTTCCGCGTTCTCCATGAAAGCGGGACTTGCACCAGTGTCGAACAGGATTGCGTGTTCGCCGGTGTCGATCCAGAGGGCGAGGCCATGTTCGAAACGGAGGTCACTTCTGCCGGCTTCATTTTCCATGAGAACTGTTACACGCATGATGACAGAGTATCATGAACTGCCGGCCATGGCACGGTTCCGCCACACGACGCCGTCTGTTCCCCGCGCGGTCAACGCCGGTATACTCCCACAGTGATTGAAGATCGACGTAAAACCTGGCTCGGAACCCTGTATGCGCTTCTCTCGTTCCTGATCTGGGGATTTCTTCCGCTCTACTGGAAGTGGCTGGGCGGGGTGCCGGCAATCGAGACGCTCGCGCACCGCGTGTTCTGGGCGGGCGCCGTTCTCATTGTGGTGGTTCCGGTACTTCAGCGGCGGGAATTGCGAGCGGCGTTTCGTGACCCGCGCGCCCTCCTGGCCGCCATGCTCGCCGGCATCCTGCTTGGCGCAAACTGGTTCGTCTACATCTGGGCCATTTCCGTTGATAGACTCGTGGAGGCGAGCCTCGGTTACTACATCAACCCGCTCGTAAACGTGTTGTTGGGGGTCGTGTTTCTTCGTGAGCGCCTCACCCGACCTCAAACTGTCGCGTTGGCGCTTGCGACCGCAGGCGTTCTCGTGTTGACTGTCAGTCACGGGCAGTTCCCGTGGATAAGCATTGCGCTGGGTTTCAGCTTCGGGATCTATGGCCTTGTGAAGAAGATAGGTCGATTAAACACGCTCGTGAGTCTGCTCGTTGAGTTGTTGCTTCTTGCTCCCGTTGCCGGGATCTACATCCTGATCATCGGGCGCGCCGGAGAGGGCGCCTTTGCCGCCGGCAACGTGATGATCACAGCGCTGCTCGCCGGGGCGGGTATCGTCACGGTGACCCCGCTCCTGCTGTTTGGTGCCGGAGCGCGGCGAATTCCCCTCAGTCGCGTCGGCTTTCTCCAGTACATTGCGCCCACGGCAATGCTCCTCATTGGAACGGTGCTCTACGACGAACCGTTCACGCCGGCGCATGCGGTGAGTTTCGCACTCATCTGGGCCGCCCTCGCCATCTTCACCGTCACCATCGTACGCGGCCAGAGGCGACCGCGCGAGAAGTAGCCATGCCGTCCATGTACGAGATCTACGACCACTATGCGAGTGAGTATGATGCCCTCATCTCTCACGAGGATCATGAGAACAACCTCTACAACACGCTCCGCGATCGATTCCACTGGCACGGCGCGACGATTGTTGAGGCCGGCATCGGCACGGGGCGCGTGACCCGAACCTACATTGACCTGGTCAGCCAGGTACTCGGGTTTGACCGCTCCGAGCACATGCTTGAGGAAGCTGCCCGCAATCTCGCCCCATGGGTGGGGAAGCTCCGTCTCGGTCCCGCCGAGCATACCGCTCTTCCCCTGCCGGATGGTGTGGCGGATATCTTCATAGAGGGTTGGGCGTTTGGCCACGTGGCCGTTGATCGTCCGGATGAAACTCAGGCGGTTGCCCGTGAGTTGATTAGCGAGGCTGAGCGAGTCACCAAACAGAGCGGTACCATTGTTCTCATCGAGACCCTGGGCACCAATACAGATGAGCCGGCGGCGCCCCTTCCTGTGCTCTCCCACTTCTACCGCGCACTGGAGGAGGAACACGGATTCATCCACGACGTTATTCGGACCGACTACCTGTTTGACTCACCTGATCAGGCCGAGGAACTGTGCGGATTCTTTTTCGGCAAAGAGATGCGCGACGCAGTGCGTGCGCGAGATGATGTGAATGTTCCAGAGTTCACCGGGATATGGGTGCGAGCCCAACGGGCTCCGGGCCGGACACACCGGTAGCTGTCATCGGTGGCTGATGAGCCACAGGCTACCGGGT
>JAHOYX010000086.1 GCA_019038705.1 Spirochaetales bacterium | reverse complement strand
CACCAAGTACACACTGCTTTCTGCTCCAGAACTGGTTGGGTTCAAGAACTACCTCAGAGTACTCTCCATGCCTTCATTCTGGAATTCCCTAGGAGTGACCGGTCTCTACGTCGTTATTCGGCTCTCGAGTATTCTTGTCCTCGCCTTCTTCATGGCAATGGTTATCAATCGGCGGATACCTTTTCGGGGATTCTTCCAGGCCGTGTACTTTATGCCGTACGTGCTGCCTCTGGCGGTGACATCCGTAATCTGGCGGCTGTTTTATCGGCCCTTCGGATTCATCGAGCAGTTAACCGCACCATTGGGAATTGGATATATTCCTTGGCTTACCAGCGATCAAACGGCTCTAATCGGAATAACCATAACCACCGTATGGGCAGCTTGTGGCTATTATTCCATCATCATTCTAGCTGGTCTGCAGACGATCCCAAAGGACGTTCTCGAGGCGGCAGTAATCGATGGCGCCAGCGAAGCGCGAAGGTTCAGGAGCATCGTTCTTCCGCTCTTGAAACCGACTTTCTTCTACATCGTCGTCGTCGGCACTATCAATTCAATTCGAGGCTTCCCTCCATTCCTGATCATGACCGGGGGAGGCCCTGGAGAGGCCACGAGGGTTGTTGGCTTGATGATCTATGAATACGGCTTCACCATGTTGAAGATGGGCCTCGCCTCGGCCATGTCGGTGGTTCTATTGGCGATTATTCTCACCTTTACATTGATCCAAAGACGGCTCTACCGTTACGAAGGGGCTTGATGTGAAAATCAACTCCGTCCGGAGATCGGTTCAGTTCGGCAAACTCCTGCGGATTGTGCTGGCGTCCGCACTTGCCGCGATATTCATCTTGCCCATGGTCTACTTACTCGTATCTTCGGTCAAAGCGACAGCCGAAATCTTTGTTGTCCCGATGCGTTGGATTCCTAACCGGATCAATTGGGACAATTTTCGAGTGCCCTTTGCCGAGAAGAGCTTTGGCATATATTTCTTGAACAGCATTGTAGTCGCAGTGAGCGTTACCGTCTCATCGCTCTTCTTCAGTTCCCTCGCGGGATACAGCCTTGCGAAATTCCACTATCGTGGACGAAAGACATTCCTCATTGTTGTGCTGATTACGATGATGATTCCGATAGAGGTCATGATCGTACCTCTCGCAATAATCGTAAGAAACCTTGGATGGATGAACTCGTACATGGGCTTGATTTTTCCCGTAATGATCAGTCCTTTTGCTATCTTTTGGATGCAGCAGTTTATGATCACTTTGCCAAAAGACTACGCGGAAGCGGGACGTATGGACGGGTACGGGGAGTTCAGGATATTTCTTAATTTGATAATGCCGTTGTGCCAGCCAGCGTTGGGGGCTTTGGCGATATTCACATACATGGGTAACTGGAACAGCCTGATCTGGCCAATGATTGTCGCCTCCAAGGAGAGATTCAGGACTGTGCCGGTCGGCCTGGTCGGAATCCAGTCACTCCAGTGGACACCGTACGGCGAGATATTTGCCATGTCGGTTGCAGCCCTGATCCCCACGTTGATCTTCTTTATCATCTTGAGGGAACGACTGATCAAGGGCATGGCAATGGTCGGCATCAAGTCCTGAACGCGAATTGCACAGCGGTAGCGCCTTGTGGGGTTGTGAGCGGGAACGTTGACAGGTGACCATGGTAGGCACAGAAGGCTGACAAGAGATGTGCCGGAAACTGACTACTGGAGACTCGAAGGGAACTGAAATAATGGACAAGGGACCATTCAAGGAACGTGAAGCTTGGAGCCAACATACGACATCAATCACCTGCATGGGAGGGAAACCAGGGTTCTCTCGAATCTCGGGGATTGTCCGGAGTTGTGGGGAATAATCCGCGGTTCTCGAGTTGATGGTTTCAAGATGAACTATTTCAGGGAATACACTTCGTGGCTCGCTGAACAGAGCGGTTAGCCATTGATAGGCGGCTTCGGTTTCAAGGGGAACAGACCCATGACATCAAGGGAAAGGGTTACGACCAGTCTGGATCACGAACAGCCGGACAAGGTGCCGATAGATTTTGGCGGAACCAGTGTTACCGGCCTGCACGCAAGCTGTGTTGCTGGCCTCCGGGATTATTATGGACTCGAGAAGAGGCTGGTGAAGGTTCACGAGCCGTCTCAATGCCTCGGCTATATTGAAGAGGACCTTCAGGAGGCTATTGGAGTTGACGTGGTCTCCGTGAACTCGCGGACTACGAAGTTCGGCTTCCCCAACGCAACCTGGAAAGAATGGACCATGCAAGACGGGTTGAAGGTCCTCGTGTCCTCAGACTTCAACACAGAAGTTGATGGGAAGGGCGATACGCTGCTATATCCTCAAGGAGATACCTCAGTACCTCCAAGTGCCAGAATGCCAGAAGGAGGGAACTTCTTCGACGCAATTGTCAGGCAAGAACCAATTGATGATGATAATCTTAGAGTGGAGGACAATCTCGAGGAATACGGCCCAATAGGACAGGAGGATCTCGCATATCTTGTCGATCAGGCCGAAAGAGCGGTCGCCACCGGAAAGGGAGTTGTCGGGAATTTTTCCGGAACCGCCCTTGGGGATATTTCCGGCATTCCGGGTCCAAAATTGAAACACCCAAAAGGAATACGTGACATCGAGGAGTGGTATATCTCAGTTGCCATCCGGCAGGATTATGTCGCCGAGTTGTTTGAAATGCAAACCGAGATTGGCATTGAAAACTATGGGGCCATCTACAGTGCAATTGGTGACAGTATTGATGCTTTGGTTGTGTGTGGGACAGATTTCGGGACTCAGGAGAGTACATTCTGTTCTTTGGACACGTATCGAGCGCTTTGGAAACCCAACTATCAGAGAATCAACGATTGGATTCACGGCAATACAAACTGGAAAACCTTTAAGCACTGCTGCGGTGCAATTGCATCCTTCATGCCCGATTTTATTGAAAGCGGGTTTGATATCATCAACCCTGTGCAACTTTCTGCGTCAGGAATGGACGCCGCAAGTCTGAAAAGGGAGTATGGGAACGATATTGCCTTCTGGGGTGGCGGAGTAGACACGCAGAGCACTCTTCCTTTCGGAGATCCGGAGGAGATCAGAGAACAGGTTCTGGAACGATGCAGCATCTTTGCCAGGGATGGCGGGTTCGTTTTCAACACAATTCATAATATTCAGGCCCATACTCCGATTGAGAACATCGTAGCTGTCATAGACGCAGTCAAGGAGTTCAATGGGGATAGGTGAGTCGCGTGGCTGTGTATATCAATGAATGGCATGGCGCTATGGACCTGGTCTGAGGTTGCTCTCGCCTTCGTCATAGATTCGTCCCATCAGCTCCACGGTCATCTTGCCCTGCTCCGGATCTCTGCAAGGGATTGCTCAACATAGCGGTTAAGGTGAACGGGTTTGCCGGTCGCGACGCTGAATGATAATCTGATGCCCGACGGAGGGCTCACCGATGAACCGATTCTGGAAGGTCGCGCGTGTCGTGTTGATTGTGCTCGGGGCGCTCGTCGCCTTGTTCATGATCCTGCTGTTCTACCTGTGGGTCTCCGGGCGCGTCTGGTACCCGCTGCAACGTTCGAGAGTGGATGCCCTGTCGGAACAGTCCATCGTCGCTATCGATGAAGACCGGCGCGCGGTCACCCCCCTCAATGACGATCAACCCCTCAACTCGCTGCGGATGATCGCCAGCCACAACAGCTACCACCTTCAGCCCGACTGGATCAGGCGTTTCCTGATCGGGTTGGCCGAGCCGGAAGAGCCGGACAAACTCCGCTACAGCCACCAGACGCTCTGGGACCAGCTGGAGAACGGTGTGCGGAGTTTCGAGCTGGACATCCGCGCCCGTCGAAATCGATTCACGATCATCCACGTTCCGCTGGTAGACAACCGCGGTCCGAGCCCGGACCTGCCGCTGGCGCTCCTGGAGATTGTGCTCTGGTCCGAGCGGCATCGAGATCACGTGCCGATCATTGTGCTCATGGAACTGAAGAGCGACTGGATGTTCCTGGATCCCGGGCTCACAAAGTGGGATGCGACAGCCCTGGATCGACTTGACGAGCTTGTGATATCTGCGATTCCGGCCGATCAACTGCTGACCCCGGCGATGGCTCGGCGTGACGCAGAGTCCCTCGTGGACGGGATCGAGCGATATGGCTGGCCCACGCTCGGTGAGACCCGTGGCCGAATCATGTTTGTGATTCACACCGACGACACCATTGATCCGCTCTACGTTGCCGATGACCCGGGCCTCTCCGGACGCCCCATGTTCACGAGCCGGCCTGGCGAGCATTCTCCGGGCGACGATGCACGACCCGATGCCGTCTTTGTCATCCACAATGACCCCGACCCGAAATCGATAGCCGCGCTGACGGAGGCGGGATTGATCGTGCGGACCCGTGCCGACGGCGATGGAGCGTTCACGGCTGAGCAACGGGCGGCAGCGTTGGCCTCGGGAGCCCAGATCATCTCAACCGATCTGCCTCCCGGACATCCCAGCGACCCGGGTCTTGGTGTGGTTGAGTTTGCGCCCGGGAAGACGCTTGCCCAGGACTGGGGTCGGTGACGACCGGCCCGAATTACACCCCGGTGACGGCCTTCTTCTTTCGGAGCAGGTAGGCGCACTCGTACGAAGCCCGACCGAAAGGCTCGAGGGTCACCTGCCACTGGATGAAGCCATTCTCGTCCGGTTGTATCTTCTCCGTCGTGCCGTCCGGGTCAAACCGGATCTCTACGGCCTCAATCTCGGATACCGGAATGCGCTCTGTCAGGGCGAGGCTCTTTGTCTCGCTGCCGATGTTGCTCAGCGCAATGGTGGTGGTTTTCCGGGTCTCCTCCCATGACGAGAGGGCTTTGGAGTCAGTCTCGCTCTCCCTCTGCCATCGCTGTACGCGCAGTTCGGGATCAGGGCCCCAACCGAGGTCAAATGCCTCTCCTGGCGCCAGGTATGAAATCACGGTGTTGCCAACCTTGCCGCTCTCCCGAATGAGATTGACGGGGCCGGCAAGGAGCGGGTATTTCGAAGTGTTGGCCTGCGAGGTCTTGTAGATCACCGCCCGGGTCAGTTCGGGCATGCAGACCAGGCTCCCGGTAGCGGGCGTCTGGAACGAGAAGATCTCCACCCGGTAGGGGCGGCCGTCGCTCGGGATATCGGCCGGAGAAGCCGACCGGAGGTTCACGATCTCTCCGGCGTCGTCGATGCCGGGCATCTCCTGATCCCGCGGTCGCTCGGAACCATCGGCTTGCCCGAGGCCGGCATCCTCAATGGCCTGATCCCGTACTTCGACGACCACCTGGTCGGGCTTCTTCTGAACCGTCAGCAGGTCTTCGCCGAGTTCCGGTGGCTCGAGTCCGAGCGAAGGGCGCTGGGTTGAGAAGTGAAGCTGAACCCCTACCCACTCCTCGCCGGTGTTCTGCCAGACACATCCCTCGGCCCGCATCCCCAGCATCTCGGACACGCTGCCTTTGGGCCCGCCGGTCTGTGTGAGCGTGGCCACGTGGGACGGTCTCCAGCAGGCGGATGGAACAACGTACTCGAACTCCAGGGCACATTGCCCGGCCACAGTAACCTGAACAATTGCCTCGATGCGGTAGTTGTTCTCGCCGGTGACTGAGGATGCGGCTGCAAGCTGTCGTTCCAGCTCGCGCTGCTTCCGTTGGAGGGCCTCCATGTCGCGCGCCCAGCCCCCAATCGATCCATGAATTTCGGCGATCTTCTTGCCAATGGCGGTGAGATCCTTCTCCCAGGCTCCGGGATCGGACATTGCCCAGGACGCGTCGTACGCCATTTCAGCCAGGGCTTTCCCTTCCA
>JAHOYX010000108.1 GCA_019038705.1 Spirochaetales bacterium | reverse complement strand
AGTCTCTTCACCCGGTCATCGCGGAGTTTCATGATGATTGCCGGCTACGCTTCCATCAGACACTGCACTTTGCACTGTGTCTTGTCGGTCTGAAGTTCCTCAATCATTGCCTGGACGCCGTCAAGGTCAACGGTCTTTGTGATGACGGGTCGGACGTCCATGCCTTTTGCGATGGATTCAATGGCGCGCGGGAAAGTGCCGTGTCCGGAGTGTCCCTGTGCCCCGACGATTCTCGCCCGACGGACCTGGAGAACCTCACCGGTGACAGGGATCTTGGCGTCCGCTCTGGCCACCACGACAACCGTTGAGTTGAGCGTGCGACCTTCCCAGATCACCTGCTCAATGTCCGGGTATACCTGTGTGGGGAGACCCGTTGCCTCAAGGAAAAGCGATGCGCCCATTCCCTTGGTCAATTGCAGCACGCGCTCGGGCATGGACTCGGTCATGGGGTTGATGACGTGATCCACACCCATCTTCGGTGCCAGCCGCGCCCTGTCTTCCGATGGTTCGGAGAGGACAACCGTTCCCGCGCCGTTCCGCTTCAGGATTGCGGCGGCGAGAAGTCCCACCGGACCGGCACCGAGAATCACCACGTTGTCGCCGGGGTGCACGCCGCCGCCACGCTCAATCACGGCGTTGTATGCCACACAGGTCGGTTCAATCAGGGCTCCCAGTTGGAAGACTTCCTGCTCGGTGTACCGCTCGCTCAGCGGGTCCAGACTCCATACAACCCGGTCCGGAACCACGACGTATTTGGTGAACCCACCGTCAACGTTGATGCCAATTTCGTCCAGTCGTTCGCAATGGTTCGGGTACCCGTCCGCACACGGCTTGCACGATCCACACCAGATCATTTCTTCTGCGCACACTTTCTCCCCAAGACTAAACGGCCTGTTTGTGCCCTTGTTCAGGGCCTTCGGACCTGCGGCAGCCACTACTCCGGAAAGTTCATGCCCAATTGTTGCCGGGAAGCCGGTCAATCCAGGATAGAACATGTATCCGTCATCGTCCGTCTGATACATGTGCACGTCAGTTCCACAGATACCGCAGGCCCTGATCTGAATAACTACCTCATTGTCCTTCGGTTGGGGTACGGCGACGTCCTCCAGCTTCAACTGCGGGTTTCGCCATACCTGGCTGCTCAGGTAGGTTTGGCGGCCTTCAATGTCCTTTGCGCCGAGTTTGAATCCGGGTTTCGGATCCCAGTCTGCGTACATGCGCAACGCTTTCATCGTTTCTGTCGCCATAATCGTTCCTCCATAGCAATCTGATTGATGCATCCGATAATAATATCGTTCCACGCTTAACGTTTGCATTATCCTGTGGAGACCACCACTTGTCAAGCGAAATGACGCGGAGGCAAGAGACAGAGAGCTGCATGAAGTGAAATCAGCGTGTGATCAGAGTACTGGCCAGCCGGTCGGAGAGTTCACTGGCAATCTCCGTCCATTCCCACAGGCGCTGCGGTTCGTGGCGGACCGTGCTGATGTCCTTCATGATCATTTCAACGTGGCAACCGTGCCGAAGAATGCCACGAAGGGTCTTCTCGAGATCCTTTCGCACAGCGCCGGCGTCCCATGTGTCGCGCGCAAGAATCTCGGGGTTTGGTTTCAGCGAAACAACGTACTGGTCGGAGACCTGCTCAGCCATACTCTCGATGTCGTTCCACGGACTCACCGAGATCTTTCTCAGGTTGGGAATGGTCCGCATCAGGGACATCTTGCGGAAGAGCGGCTCGCAACACCCGTAGTAGACCAGACCGAATCTCTCGAGCAGCTGACGTTCGTATCTCAGAGCGAACTCCTCGTGCATCTCCGGGGAGACTTCCGAGAAGATCTGAGCGGTAGCAAATCCCCAGATGTCAACAGCCCTCACATGTTCACCGTCGTACCCGGCACTCGGCAGTTCATCAGTGTGCCCATACGCCCCGGAGCCAATCCGAACATTTCTGTTGTTGAGGCTGAATAGCTTCTGCGACTCGATCTGGTCGAGAGCACAGAGCGCCGCTTCCGTCAGGCGACCGACCAGTTTGTGAATGAACTCCGGTCGCATTGCCAGGTCAATAAGCGCCTCCTGCACGCCGGTGAGCCGCACCAGATGGTCCCAGGGTGAGAAATTGAACCCGAGGAACCCGCGTTGCTCCACTGATAGAACACCATCGAATATCGCTTCGTAGGCCTCGCGGTTCTCCAGTGATCTCCTGGCATCGTGGGTGATCGTGGGCATCTTGATCTTCTCAATGTCCGCTTCGTCCTGGATTAACCTGTGGAAATTGTGCGATACGATAGCATTCTCGTCGTCAGTCGCGAGGGTGTCCTCTTCCACGTTGATGCCAATCCCGGTGTTCTCCACAACCAGCGGCGAGTGGATGACCGGGTTCACGACCATGTCCCCCGGCATGTGTTTCCACCAGTAGATCCTCTGCCGCAGTTCAGTCTCGATGCTCTGGCAGAAGGGACTTTGTGTCCGCAGCGTGAGTTCATCGTTGACATTCATCTCGTTCCAGCAGATGTCATTGAGCCATACCATCGGTTTGACCGCCGCCAGCCCGTTGAGCTGCTTCCACTGCATTTTGCGTTGTGTCTGGACCGGGAGAGATGCAATTTCGGCGACCGCGCTCCCCAGCTCTCTAAGCACCTGGCGGTCTTTGTCGCTTACGACGATGTCCGGCCCGTTTCCCGGGATGTTGCTCCGGTCCATCAAGAATGCGAACTCAAGCCCTTCGCCGTTGTACTTGGTCATGAATCCTCCAGCGTTCCGTTTGAGTACCCGCCAAACCTCCGGCAGGCCCAGTAGTAAATCAAAGCATTGTCAATTGAGCGGTCGTTCGGCTGGACATTGTGAGCGCAACTGATGACGAATCCGCCGCCCGGCCCGAAGATCCTGATTCTGTCGCGAACCTCTGCGACCACGTCTGCCGGCGTGCCGAACGGGATTGTCTTCTGCACGTTGATGCCGCCCCAGAAGGTGAGTTTGTCCCCAAATTCGCTCTTCAGTTTCTCATCATCCATGCACCCGGGCTGGACCGGGTTGAGAACATCCAGGCCAATGTCAACAAAGTCGGTGACGATCGGCTCAACATGCCCGTCGGTGTGAAACGCAAGGATGATGTCGCTGCGTATCTTCCTCCACTCCCGAAAGAGGTAGTCGTACCTCGGCTTGAGAAATTTGCGCCAGAGATCCGGCGAGATGAGCATGCTCTGCTGAGTTCCGGCGTCATCCCCGATGTAGAGAATGTCAACACCGAGTTCGATGAGCCGTTTGCCTACCTTGAAGTGGTAGTGCATGAGTTTGTCCATCAGTTCGTTCAGGAAGTCTTCGTTCTCGTAGAAGTCCATCAGGATCCGGCTCATGCCTCGAAGCATTTCGGCCCCTTCAAGAATCGTGCAGGTGACCCCACCCACGATTGCGTGGGTCTTCCCGAACTTCTCGATGCTCTTCCGGAAATCCTCGAACTGTCGTTGGAGATGAATCTGCTGATCGGGGTCCGGGAACTCGTACGAGCTCCATGCATCGAGGTCCTCCAGGGGGTGCCTCACCATCTCGAGGTACGACCCGCCCGGGTATCGGATGAGATTCTTCACGATACCAAACTCATCCACATACTCATCCCCGTTCTTCTCGTTGCACTCGACCGCGTACGTGTTTGAAATCCCAATCTCTTTGGTGCAGAGCATGTCGTGGCCGAGCGCCACTTCCAGGTCAAAGCTGTCCTCCGGACTGACCCCCACAATATCCGCTAGCTGTGCGGCAATCTCCGGAGTGAACCTGTTTGTGACCGGTACCCGGTCAGGCGCTTCGTGATTGATGGCCGTGAGCACCCGCTCTTTTGATGTCACCTTTTCGTCCCCCTTTTCCGGCCCGCGTCCTTCCGTTGCGCCCGGAGTCCCGACGCTTGCAAGATAGGCGCCGGTGCTCAATAATCAGCCCGCACACGCTGGAGGTGAGCCGATGGTATTAACGCTTCACGGCCAGGTCACGCTGCACGCTAATGTCCTGTCGGACGTTCGCATTGCCAATGCGGCGGGCTACCGGGCCCTTGAGGTGCACACGGACAAACTGAAGCGATTCCTCGACGCCGGCCGGAGTGCCGAGGAACTGCGCGACGCCCTGAACGAATACGATGTTGACGCCGCGGCCATTGACATCATTGGCGACGTGGAGGTCACCGGCGCCAGGGCTCGGCAGGACCTCTTCGCGACAACCGAGCGGCTCTGCAGCGTCGCGGAAACGATCGGCGCGCCCACAATCCAGGTGAACGCCTTCTCTGCCCTCGATGGAATGACCATTGACGACGTCATATCCGTCACGGCGTCGAACCTGAGAGAGATTGCGATAATTGGCGAATCGAGTGGTATCCGATTTCAGTTTGAAGGAGCCGCGTGGACTCCCATCCACTCGCTGGCCGATTGCCTCAGGCTGGTAGACGCGGTGGGCCGCCCCAATTTCGGCCTTGTGATCGACTTCTGGCACTTCTGGGCAAGCAGAGGCGCCACCCCCGAGGAGATCGCCCGGCTGGACCCTGAGATCATCTACGGGGTCCATCTCTGTGACGGCCGGCGTCCCGCCGAAGGGGAAGCGTGGCCGGACGAGACACTGTTGCGTGGTGATTTGCCGGGCGACGGCGACCTCCCCGTGCAGGAGTGGGTTGATGCCGTGAAAGCAACCGGTTTTGACGGGTTCGTGTCCGGCGAGTTCCTGAACCCCTACCTGTGGGAGCGTGACCACCTGGAAGTTGCCACTGCGATGCGCGTGGCCATGGAGCGGTTTCTCCAGGCCGTTCCAAAAAAAAGAGGCGGCACTGGACTGCCGCCTCCGCATTCCCGGGCCTGAAGCCAGCCGGGTGTGCCACACGAGGCTATTTCGCTCTGCGGTTTCGCAGGGTATCAATCACCACCGCGCCGATGATAATGAGGCCTTTGAGGATCTGCTGCCAGTATGACGAGACGCCCATCAGGTCAAGGCCGTTGTTCATGACGGCGATGATCAGCGTACCAACGACGGTTCCACCGATGGTTCCGATACCGCCCTGCAGACTGGTGCCGCCAATAACGGCACTCGCGATGGCGTCCAACTCGTACATGATGCCGGCGCCCGGCTGGCCCGCACTGACGCGGGACGTGATGACCACCGCCCCGATGCTCGTCAGGAGTCCAGCGTATGCGTAGACCATGATCTTGTGCCGGTCAACGTTCACACCACAGATGTAGGCCGCCTGTTCGTTGCCGCCCAGCGCATAGGTGTACTTTCCGAAGCGTGTTCGCGAGAGCAGGAAGTGGGAGACCAGGACGACGGCAAGGAAGATCAGAACAGGGATGGGAATGAAGAAGTTCTCGCCGAAATTGAGGATGGTTCCCTGTCCCAGGAACTGATAGCTCTCTGAGAGGTTGTCCACGGGTCGACCATTTGTGATGAGAAAGCCCACGCCGCGGGCAGAAACCATCATGCCCAGTGTTGCGATAAAGGGCGGGATCTTCGCCTTTGCCGTGAGCGTCCCGTTGATGCTGCCGGCAAAGATACCCAGAACCATCGCTACGAGAACGGCAAGGAACATCGGGAGTCCGTAGATCTCGCGGGCGACCAGGGCGGAAATGACACCGATCATGGCCACAAGCGAGCCTGACGACAGGTCAATTCCTCCGGTGATGATTATGAAGGTGACGCCGCATGCGATAATCCCGATAACCGAGGACTGCCGTAGCACGTTCACGATGTTGCGGAATTTCAGGAAGATGGACACTCCGTTGTCAATGGTGACGATGGAGAGCAGCGTGCACATCCCCAGGAAGACCAGGAAAATGCCGTACTTGCCCAGGAATGTCTTGAAG
>JAHOYX010000144.1 GCA_019038705.1 Spirochaetales bacterium | reverse complement strand
GGTGTTGCCTGCGCCCGTGCAAGGCTGTCGGGCACAGCCGGGGAGGGAGACACGAATATGACGAAGGTGTCCGCAGCCCCCGGTGATCACGATCACGGAGCCCGTGGACCGGAGCCAGTACAGCACAACGGTTCGGGTGTCCGGAACCGTACATGACGGCGGAGGCCCCAAATCAGCCTCTGGCGCCGCCGGGTGTTCGTATGAGGTGCCGGGGGCGGAGGAATACGAGTTGCTTGAGTACGCGTACTGGCAGTCGCGCTCCGATGTGACCAGCCCGTACGTGTGGGACGGGCTGCGAAACGGCATTGTGTATTCATTCCAGTTGACGGCTCGCATGGAAAGCGGCGGCGATGATGCGGTATCAGCCGTGGCCCAGAGCACGCCCTTCAGCGCACGGGACCTTGCGCCATGGGTGGTCTCTCAGATTACAAAGCCCACGGTGTCTTGATCTCGGATAATTTGTAAGATATTCTATTACATATGGAGGAGGATGACCGGTGAGAAGCACAATCACAGTCAGCGTTCCCGAAGAGCTAAGAGCAGAGTTGGACCGTGTGTCCGAATCCGAAGGTGTGTCCAGGAGCGACATCGTACGTGAGTCCATCCGTGACTACCTGTTCGTCAAGCAGTTCCGCGCTCTGCGGAAATCCATGGTAGCAGACGCCTCACGACGCCGGGTCTTCACGGACCAGGATGTGTTTGACAGCGTGTCATGAGAGTCGTTCTTGATACCAATGTTCTCATTGCGGCATTCATTGCTCATGGAGTGTGCAATGAACTGCTTGAGCACTGCGCTCTGAATCACGACATCATCCTGTCAAGTTTCGTATTGGACGAGTTCAGAAGCAAGATGCTCACAAAGTTCGAGTTTTCGGCGAATGAGGTTGAACAGGCTGTCAGGCTAATGGAGTCACGAGGCTTCATCGTCGAACCGGAGAACCTCGACGCACCTGTATGTCGTGACTCCGACGACGACGCCGTGATCGGCACCGCATTGGCCGGATCCTGCGACTGCATCGTTACAGGTGACAAGGATCTCCTTGACTTGAGTTCTGTGTTCGGAATGCCCATCGTCTCTCCATCGGCATTCTGGGAACTTGAGACTGAATAGCGGGATCCAACGGGGCACGCGGGCAAAACTCGAGCGACTCTGCTTCACTCAAGATGACTGCCGGATCCATAACACCCTCCATCGAGCAGTCACAGCCGGCGCCGCGCAGCTCATGGTTCCGTTATGGCGCGGAAAGAACAGGACTTCGCATGTCGCCGGTCAATTGTTCCGAACTGCCATCGTCTCATCTTGCCGGCAGCAAAGAGAAGAGATGGAAGCAGAAGGGATAATGAACTGGATGCTCATGTGGCTGAGGCTGCCACACCCGTTGTCGTTGGGGTGACCGCCACGATGCTGGCTTCGCCAATCATCAAGCGAGACGTGGCATCGGTCCATGGCAGACCATTGAGATCTGGCCGTTGACATTGTATATACAGTTTACCATGCTCTTCCTGTGGAGATCGTTTGGGACGAACAGAAGAATTGGTGGCTGAAGGACACGCGCAACGTTTCGTTTGAGCAGATCGCGGGGGTCATCTTTGCTGAGCAGTATCTCGATATCGCCGGGAATCCCACCCGCGCGAATCAGGAGTACTTCGTCATTTGGTTGCGTGAGTACACGTGGCTTGTTCGGTTTCTCGTCGATGACAGCGGTCGGATCGTACTCAAGACGGCGTATCCAAGCCGCAAGGCTCACAGGCGCTATGGGGGAAAGCAATGAAGCAAAAACTCACCAAGGAAGAGCAGGCAATAGAACGCGATGCTGAGAAGTTGCGGCCGGTATCCACACAAAGACGCCAACAGATCGAGTCGATCATCCGAAAGGCCCAGAAGAACCAGGCGATCAGCCTCAGACTCTCGGATTTCGATCTTCAGCTGTTGAAGCAGAAGGCTGAGTCAGAGGGTCTGCCATATCAGACGCTGATCACCTCGGTGCTGCACAAATACGTAACTGATCAGCTGTACGACAAGAATGAGATGAGGAAGGCGCTCTCCGGACTGACAGCAACCGGCGCACCATAACAGGACGCTTCACGCCTTGCAGCTGAAGCGCGTCGTTGTGGCTTCTCCGTCACGCTCGCTACTCGTCGGGCTCGGCTACCACCTGCCAGATGGGATCTCCCGTCTCCAGGCTCACCCTGCGCCTGATGGTAGTCCCCTCTGCAGGCGCAGATGTTTCCTCGATCCAGGCCGTCTCCATGCCCGGCTCCTCACCCGGATGGAAGTACAGTATCCGGGCCCCGCCATCATCGACAAGTTCCAGCCAGAGTCCGCTGTCGGCGGGATACTCGAAGCGGTAGGTGCGATTAACCCTGTCGAACAGCACATCGTCGATCTCCTCGTGCATTCGACGTCTGTCGTATCCTGTCGAGATTTCTCCATTCGTGAGCCAGGCCCCCGCGGCGTCCTCAACGACGAGCACCGCGCGATGGCCATCCGAGAGCTGACCGAGTCGCGCGGCGATGAGCCTGTCGAGGTGGTCAGGATCGTGTTCGTACTCGCGCTCTACCTCCACGATGAAGAGCCGATCAATCTCGTAGTTCCTCGTGCCCTCACTGTGCCACCACTCGAGCGTCGGGCTGTCTCCCTGCTGCTCAAGGAGTACGCGAACTGCCTCGGCATTCTTGCTGCGCAGGTTGAGATCCTGGTCGGATTTCCAGTTGTTGGCAAAGAGAAGATCTATGGTCCCGGACTCCGGTCTGTGAATGAATCCGTAGACGAGCATGGCGTGATGGAGTTGAGATCCGATGAATCCGACGACCACGGGGTCACCGGCGCTGATTCGCGACACGATTGCCCAAACCTCATCCAGTATTGCCTCGCGCCTTTCTCCTTCAGGATCTTCACCCGGGGTCTGAACCAGATCGTGCCTGCCGGTGAGGAAATGATCGAAGGCCATATCGATCTGAAGGAAATTCATCTCTCGCTGGGTTTGGACGAGGGCTGCCCGGAGATCATAGGTTGCATCGTAGTAGTTCGGAAGCAGTTCCGGCCAGTGCCAGAAACGGACTTCCGATCCGGAAAACGCGTAACACCGACCACTGCGTCTGCCAAAGAACTGATACATGTAGTCCACAAGCGGGACCAGCTCAACGTCACTGATCCCCTCAAAGCGATCATCGAGCCAGGCGGCAAGAATCTCGCCGAAAGTGCCCATCAAACTCGTAAACTCGGCGTTATTGCCAAAACGCAGGTTGTCCCGCCCGAAGACAAAGTCCACAAAACCGACTCGCGCCGGAGACTCGATTTGTAGGAGTTCTCCTTCCTGGTCGACCTGCAGTGCGACCCGGAGATCGTAAACGCCGGGAGCAAGGAACGGCGACAGAGTCAGCTGAACGGCCTCCCGGTCCGGATCGGGAGGAATCTGGTAGGAAGAATGGCTGACGGGACTTTCCACCGTCACCGCTTTGACGTGACCCTGGGGGTCGGGGATGCTGAGCTCGAGCAGCAACGGGCTGCCGCTATGACTGATGATCTCCGGCACGAACTGACCACCGGCTTCCTGACCGGGAAGCCGGGAGATGGCGACGCACAGAAGCAGGAGGAGAGCGGCCCCGCGCGTTGCCTTGCGGTTTGATGCTCTCGCGGTCGTTACCAAAGCTACGCCTCACGTGGATTATACCGCACCGACGGGCGTCGCACGGGATCAGGCGGGGTGAGCGGTTGAGCACGGTGTGCCTATGCTTGCTCTCTCGGGGGCGGGTGTCTTGTGATGGCGACCGCCTACAGCTCGGAACTCAGCAGATGTTTTGTGTAGTCGTGCTCGGGATTGCTCAGAATATCATCCTTCGTACCGATCTCCACGATTTCCCCTTTGTACATGACGGCAATGCGATCGCAGATGTGCCGGACCACTTTGAGATCGTGCGATATGAAGAGATAGGTCAATTCCAGCTCTGACTTCAATCTGGTTAACAGATTGAGTATCTGCCCCTGAATGGAAACATCCAGTGCCGAGACGGGCTCGTCGCACACGATGAGTTTTGGACGGGGCGCTATCGCCCGGGCGATGATGATCCGCTGGATTTGCCCGCCGCTCAGCTGATCCGGGTATTTGGGCCTTTCGTCCGGCGAGAGTCCGACCAGGGACAGAAGTCGATTCACTTCCGGATCGAGCTCATGTTCCTCTACCACGCCATGTATGCGAAGGGGCTCCGTCAACAGTTCCTCGACTGTCATCTTGGGATCCAGGATCGAACTGGTGAATTGAAAGATGATCTGAATGTCTTTCCTCAAACGCCTCATGTCACCTTCGGTCAGATCCGAGATAACGGTTCCGCGGAAACTGATTCGGCCCTCACTACAGTCCAGAAGCCTGAGTATCAGATTGGCGGTTGTGCTCTTTCCACTGCCGCTCTCCCCGACCAGTCCAAGGGACTCACCCTCGATGACTTCGAAGGATACATTTCGCACGGCCTCGATCAGCCGCTTTTTCGAGAAGAGGTTCTTCTTGACGACGAAATGCTTTGATACGTTTCTGACTTCCAATATGGTTTTCGCCACGGCCTGTGTCACGCGGATCTGCTCCGTTGCCGCAGTTGCGGTCCGGCATCCACAATCCGGTTGATGCACCGCACCTTCCGTCCTGCTCTGTCGATGATATCCGGAATCTTCCTGGTGCAGATTTCTTCTCTGTATCTGCATCTCCGGCTGAACGGACACTCGTCCTCAAAATCATGCGGGCCGAGCGGCATTCCTTGCAGACTGTAGAGCTCCTTCTCATTGGAGTTCAGCGAGCGGGTACAGTTGATGAGTTCTTCGGTATATGGATGCAACGGGCTGGACATGATCTCGTCCACGCTGCCTTCTTCCACAACGAGCCCTCCGTACATGATGATGAGCTTGTGGCAGACATGTCTTGCTACGTCGAAGTCGTGGGTGATAATCACGATTGACGTCCGGTACTTCGCATTGATTTCGGTAAACAGGTCCAGGATTCTCTTGCGAAGACTGGTATCCACGAAACTGGTGGGCTCGTCGGCGATCAGGAGCTCCGGCCGCAGGACTATGCCCAGGGCAATCATGGCCCGCTGATTCTGGCCGCCGCTCAATTGAAACGGATACATGTCATACACCAGCTCGGGTCTGTCCAGCCCGACATCCCGCAGCGTATCGAGGACGTTTGATCGGGCATGATTCATTCCATGTACACGAAGGATCTGGGTCATCTGATTACCGACACTCCTGTAGGGGTTCATAGCCTGGGCAGGATTCTGGAATACATATGAGATGAGCCGCCCCCGAATGGCCCGCAATTCCCGCTCTTTCATCCCGAGGAGGTTCTTCCCACGGTACACGGCTTCGCCGGAGTCTATGCTGCCGGTGTCTTCGTCGATCAGCCCGAGCAGGGAATTGAACGACACGGTTTTCCCGCTCCCCGATTCTCCGAGAACACCGGTGATCTCTCCTTTGCCTATGTCGGCACTGAAGCCCCGTATCACCTGTAGCTTTGTTCCCGCGGTACGGAATGAGACCCGCAGATCCCGTATCCGAAGAAGATCTTCTCCCATTTCAGATCCTTCTCAATAATTGTTCATGTCGATAGCTTTCAGCAGGATCCCGCCGAGCTCACCCAACCCGTATGCACCCCGGGTGCCCGGCTCGGTGCCGACAACGATCGTTGCTATCCCGTTTCCCCAAAACATCACATTGTCCGCGGCGCTGTCCGGAAAGTAGTACTCCCCGCCCCGGTTCACCGCCATCAGCCCGCGCAGCGGAGCACCACTTCTATTCAACTGCTGCTCCAGCAGGCGTCCGAAACTCCATGCATAGTACCGGGTTATCGGTGCCTGAACCGAACTGTAGACAATCGCGTCATATGTGCCTGATCTGACCCCGGTAAGATCCAGATAGACCTCGAT
>JAHOYX010000026.1 GCA_019038705.1 Spirochaetales bacterium | reverse complement strand
GGCGATGTTGCGTTGGGTTGCTTCTCATGCCATCTTTGCCGTGTAGTTTGTAATGGGGGAATGTGCTGCGAAGCTTGAGCTGCCTTCCCTCTTCGGCACACCTTGAACCATTTATTGAAGGAAATGGTCAGGTGATTTACTTTGGATCCGGCCAATTCACGAGCATCGCCATGTCATAGTTACCGAAACAAGGCTCTATGAAGCACGACAACGGGAAAAATTATGCCCCGGGCGCCGAAGGCCGGGCAGCCGGGGCCCGTGCGGTGACAGATACATCACGGCCATCGTTGCGAAGGAATTTTTCGTGGACCCTTGCCGGTAACGTTGTCTATGCCGGATGTTTGTGGGCAATCCTTTCCTTGATGACAAAGCTGGGAACACCTGATGTGGTGGGACGTTTCAATCTCGGTTCGATCATTGCCACCCCGATTATCATGTTCGCCAATTTGCAACTGCGGTCCGTGTTGGCTACCGATGCAAAGAACCAATACCGGCTCCAGGATTACGTTGGTGTACGTTTGTTGGTTCTGCCGTTCGCGTTCCTGGTGGTTCTCGCGGTGGCTATGCTTGGCTACCGTAGCGAACAGGTTCTAATCATCGGTTTATTCGCTTGTGCCCGCTGTGTGGAATCCCTGAGCGATCTGCTCTATGGCTATGCCCAGAAGAACGAGCGTCTGGACTTGGTGGCCCGCTCGCTGGTCATCAAGGGATTTGTTACCTTGCTGGGTTTTGGGGTAACTTTTGCCGTCACGCGCCACCTGGGATGGGCGATGGTGGGCCTTGTAATTGCCTGGTCAATTCCATTGCTGTTTTTTGACCTGCCGCGTGCCCGAAAAATTGTTGCAGAACACCCTTTGGATCGGCTTTGGCCTCGCTGGAAAAAGGGGCCTATTATTTCGTTGATGCGGTTGTCTCTTCCCCTGGGATTTGTCATGTTGCTGTTACAGATGCGACATACAGTACCGCGCACGGTGCTGGAGGGAAATTTTGGCGAAGGAGAGTTGGGGATCTTTTCGGCTTTGGCCTACCTGGTCATTGTAGGAGATACGATTGTGCAGGCCCTCTCGCAATCCAGCCTCGCCCGTCTGGCGGTGTTTTATCGTCAGGGAGACCATCGCCGATTCGGGCGCACAGTTCTAAATCTGGTAGGGTTTGGCCTGGTTATGGGTGCAGTAGGAGTCCTGGCTGCTCATTTTATCGGCCGCCAGTTACTGACCGTTATCTATAGCTCAGAGTACGGTGCCCACCATCGACTTTTTGTACTCATAATGGCCGGCGGGGGCCTGTTCTATATTTCCTCGATGCTGGGTAGTCCTGCAACGGCGATGCGCGCTTTTGGTGGCCAGATGGCCATACAGATTGTGACGGTAGTGCTTCTGACTGGGTTATCTTTGGCCCTGATACCCGGGAGGGGTGCATACGGCGCCGCACTGGTAATGTTAGGCGGCGGGGCCTGGACCGCCCTCGGTTACGGGATTCTCGTCTGGCGAGGATACCATCGCATGTCACTTGGTAAGCCTACTCAAGGAGATGCAGGATGAGCCTTCTGGATCTTTGTTGGCTAGTGCTGTTTTCGTCGATCGGAATGATTTCAATCCAAGTGTCCAATCGTGTCCTTGGGTACTGGTTTACACCGTTGAGTATCTTTGTCGGGATGAACAGTTTTTCGATGGCAGGCTATCATTTGAGGCTGCTCGAATTCACTGAGGTGTCTTTTGAAATTCATATGGTGTTATTGTTATCATTGTTTTTGTTCAGTACCGGAGTGTATTTGGGGCTGCAAGGCGTATCACGTTCGGATTTGACCAACCCCTCCGGCAAGCAGAACAATGCGAATATCGGAATATTTTTCTATACAACTGGGATTCTGGCCGCAAGCGGCTGGCTCTTAACTTCTCTCATTTTGACCGGTAAGTATGGCCTGGGCTGGATATTGGGGAATGTCTGGATGCTCCAAGAAGCGTTCCAGATGAAGTTCATCGGGTACCTGAATATGATCGGTATTTTGGTGCTGCCAGCGTACGTGATCCGATTTGCCAGCGGAACGAAGCGGAATATTGACCTGTTATTCGTTGCCTTGGCGATTTTCGGCCTCTTGTTGGCGGGGATCAAGGCGTATATGGCCTTTTCTGTCCTGATGGCCATGATTGTGTGGAGCGTAGCGCTCCCGGACCGATTCAAGATAAAATACTTGGTTGGGGGAATGTTGGGCTTGCTTGTGTTCTTCGTTCTTTACAATTACAAGATTGATGTGAACATTAGCCAAAATCTACAGGGGCATTCCCTGTTCGCCAAGCTTACCGTTCTACACAGACCTTACCTCTACATGGTGGGGAGCTGGCCTGCTCTTGAGAATATCATCAATAGTTCAAAGATTGATCCGCCTGTTTTTGGCACGGTGGTTCTGCAGCCCATGTGGAAGATCCTCGGTGATGGCTTGGGGATTGTGGATCCCGTTCCCTTCAATTTGCCTTTTGTTCAAATAGGGGCTGCAACCTTTAATGTCTACTCCCTGACCGGGGAAGTGTTTTGGGACTTTGGTTGGGTTGGAGTCGTCGTTATTTCCCTGGGTCTGGGTTATCTTTCTACCAGGTTGTATGTTGCAACCCGAAGGCCAGGCTACTGGGCTCGTCACATGGTCTACGGGGTCATCGGCTATGGTTTGTTTATGTCCAATTTCATCTATTCGTATCGCTTCAATGTATTGGTCATGCTTGTATACCTTTACATTGTGGCCTTTGTGATCTGCCGTGGAGGCATCATCATGAAAGGTCCCGTGCGTGATGGCAAAAATTAAGGTTGTTGGGATAACCGGTAATGTTACTACGCCAAGCGCTCGGTTTCGCGTCGGCCAATTCGTCAAACCGCTGGCGCAGCACGGTGTGGATTTAGCTTGGCGACCGGCTCCCGTTTCCGCCTACCCGCCACAGCGCAGATGGTTACGTCCACTTTGGGCCCCGGTCACCTTGGCCGCGAGGGTCCCTGATATCATTCGCACCCACCAGGCTGATTTAACTCTGTTGAATCGGGAGTTCCTCTCCACTTTTGCCACTATCGAAAGGTGGACCGGATGTCCCCGGGTTCTGGATGTGGACGATGCGATCTGGGTGCGCAGAGGGGGCGGGTATGCTCAACGCCTGGCTCGGGAATCGGATATGGTGATTGCCGGCAATTCTTTTCTGGCCGAATGGTTTTCTCGGTTTTGTAAAAGGGTGGAAATTCTGCCGACTGCTGTGGATACGAACCGATTCCATCCCGCGACCCGGGAATCGACACAACCGGCGGTCATTGGCTGGAGTGGCACGAGCGTCAACTTCCGGTTCCTGCAGGAGCTGGAGCCTGCTTTGCGTAAGGTCCTACAGGAACGACCCGACGCGCGCCTGGCTATTTGTGCCGACCGGCCCCCGAATTTTTTGTCGTTGCCTATGGACCGCGTTGACTTTATTCCCTGGTCGCCCGCCATTGAAGTCTCCTTCATCCAATCCCTGGCCATCGGCCTGATGCCCTTGACGGATGGTGAGTGGGCGCGGGGGAAATGTTCCTACAAAATGTTATTGTACTTGGCCTGCGGGGTCCCGGCGGTCGTCAGTCCCGTTGGTATGAATCAAGAAATTCTGGCGGCCGGGTCGGTTGGCCTTGCGGCGAGCGATGAACGGGAATGGGTGAGCGCCATGGTTGACTTGCTGGATGATGCAGCGGACCGCCGGTGCCGTGGCGAAAACGGGCGGCGATTGGTCGTCGAAAAGTTCAGCGTCGATGTGGTCGCCAGGCATTTGTCCGAATTCCTCAAGCAAGCGGCGGCTGGATCCTACGGAAGTAACGGCTCATGTGTGGCTTGACCGGGTTTTGGGACCAGGGCCACTCCCTGGCCGACGCATCGGCGAGTCTGACGGCCATGACCGAGGTGCTGGCCCACCGCGGACCGGACGATCAGCAGATTCACTACGAACCCGACACCGGGTTGGGGTTGGGCCACCGTCGTCTCTCCATACTCGACCTGTCACCGGAAGGTCGCCAACCCATGATTTCGGCTGGTGGCCGTTACGTTATTGCTTTTAACGGAGAGATCTACAATTTCCGGGATCTTGCCACCGAGTTGAGGTCCACCGGCGTTGAATTCCGTGGACACAGCGACACCGAGGTCATTCTGGCCGCAGTAGAAGCCTGGGGTATTGAGTCTGCTGTTTCTCGACTGAACGGCATGTTCGCCATCGCCCTGTGGGATCGGCAGAAGCGGCTTCTGCATCTGGTCCGTGATCGCATGGGCATCAAACCCCTGTATTACGGTTCAGTAGAGAATATTTTTGTCTTTGCTTCGGATCCGGCGGCTTTCACTCGATTGCCCGGCTTCCGCGGTGAGATCGACCGGGGAGCGCTGACGCTGTATCTGCGGCACCTGTATGTCCCGGCGCCCTGGTGCATCTATACCGGGATCCGAAAACTGGATCCGGGCCATGTACTGACCCTGTCTGAAGGGGCAGGAACCGAGTGGCCGACTTCACGGTCTTTTTGGTCTGTTCGCGAGTCGGTAGTCAATGGGTTGGCTGATCCATTTTCCGGGACCCCGCTGTCCGCTGTGGACCATTTGGAAGAATTGCTATGTGATGCAGTCGCCAGTCGCATGGTGTCCGATGTTCCCCTCGGCGCTTTCCTTTCTGGTGGGGTTGATTCCTCAACGGTTGTGGCCTTGATGCAAAAGGCGTCCAGAACCCCCGTCAGGACGTTCAGCATCGGATTTACCGACGAGGAATTCAACGAGGCCCCTTACGCGGCGGAAGTGGCGCGGCATCTGGGCACCGACCACACCGAGTTGATCGTCACGCCCCAGGATTGTCTCGACGTCATCCCCCAGCTACCGTTTATGTACAGCGAGCCCTTTGCGGACAGCTCGCAAATACCGACTTTCCTGGTTTCAAAGCTGGCCAGAAACCATGTGACAGTAAGTCTCAGTGGTGACGGGGGGGATGAACTCTTCTGTGGTTATCACCGCTACAACTTTGCCCGATCCCTGCACCAGGCGGAGCAGCGGGTTCCGAGCTGGCTTCGGGCGGCGGCGGTGCCTGTGGTGCGCGGTATTCCGGGGAAGGTTTGGGATAGCCTGTTGAGATGGGTCCAGCCCGTCCAATCCGATGGACGTGGTTTTGCGATTACCGGTGACCGCATCCACAAACTGGCCGGGGTGGTTGGTGAAAAGGATTTTGCCCGCATGTACCGGGCCTTCATTTCGCAATGGGCCGACCCACAACGCATTGTACGGGACGGTTTCGAGCCGGCTACCAATCTGTCGGGCCTGGAGGGACCGCCGCCAATTACCGACAGCATGGGTCGGGCGATGTTCTGGGACATGATCAACTACCTGCCGGATGATATTCTTACCAAAGTCGATCGTGCCAGTATGCACGTCAGCCTGGAAGCGCGGGTCCCTTTGTTGGACCACCGGGTCGTCGAGTTTGCCTGGCGTCTGCCACAGGAATTCAAAGTCCGTGACGGTCAGGCCAAATGGGTGTTGCGCCAAGTTCTGGACCGCCACGTGCCCCGCCAACTCATTGATCGCCCCAAGCGGGGTTTTGCTGTGCCCATGGCCGAATGGCTGCGCGGCCCGTTGCGGGAATGGGGTGAGAGCCTGCTTGACCGCCGCGGACTCGTCGAACCAGGAGTGCTGAATGCCCGTCGCGTGCGCCGCCTCTGGGATCAGTTCCAAAAGGGTGAACGTCAATGGCAGGCCCAACTGTGGGGAGTTCTCATGTTCCAGGCCTGGCAGCAGAAGTGGAATCAGAGATAGCTTCATGAATCAGCGTGGCCAAGGTTTACCCGTATATAACCGCCAACAGGCTTCTTGACCCCAGTGAAAGTTTAAATGATACTACCCAGGTTCATCATAGACCCGGCGCCTCCCGGCGTGCGGATATTTGCATAGTGGTGAAGCTGGGCCAGGGAGG
>JAHOYX010000083.1 GCA_019038705.1 Spirochaetales bacterium | reverse complement strand
ATCCGCCAAGGAAAGGAACCATCGCCACGCATACCGCGGCCACGATTGAGCGCAGGGATCGAACAGATAGCTTCATGGAGGCCCCCTTTTCATGTGAAGCTCCATTTTCAGCATAGCACGGAACGGTTGCTGTTCAAGGACAGGAACACCAATCCGGACGAAGGATTTCACAGTCAAGGCACATTTCCAGGCATTCAGGCGGCGTGTCCATGCCGTGCAACCATCCCAGATGGACATCCGGCGCTTGAGAAGGCACTATACGCACAGGGAAACGAATGGCCGCGACTCACGAACTGATCTACCCGATTGCCCAGTGGAGTGTCACCGAAGACCAGCTGAACGTGCCGCTGGTTCCGGGAGATGAAACAGTATTTGCCCTGGCGAACGGGTACATGGGCATTCGGGGCACCTTTGAAGAACAATCCGTCGGCTACGCTCCTGGCTCATTCATCAATGGGTATTACGAAACCGAACCCATTGTGTACGGTGAGTCCGCGTACGGGTTTGCTCCGAACAGACAACGCATGGTCGCACTCGCTGACGCTACGCTCATGGAACTCTCGGTCAACGGCTTTCCGCTGGATCTGACGACGGGGACAATCCACGAGTACAGCCGCATGCTCAGAATGAAGACAGGTGTCCTGGATCGGCATCTGCGGTGGGAATCGCCGGATGGCACCATCGTGGAGATCGAGGCCCGACGGCTGGTGTCCTTTCGGCGACAGCATGTGATGGCTATTCACTGGGTCTGCACGGTGGTGAATCAGCCGTCGCAGATCCGGATTACCTCGGTGGTTCGGAGCAGACCGCGGGCGAGGGTTGGGGCCGACGATCCGCGCCTTGGCGCCGCACTCTCGCGTGAAGCCCTCATGCTCGGCAAGCGCGACGCCGACGCGCGTGTGGCCACGATTCGCTACAAGACCCGCAACAGCGGATTTGACGTCATCACCGCTGTCGCAAACGTGATAGAGACCGAAGTCGACTATCATCGCATCCTGGTGTGCAGTCAGCAGGAGGTGGGGCACGGGTTTGATCTATCGCTGGGCCCCGGGCAGCGCGTGGAAGTCACCAAATACGTCGCCAATTACACCAGTCTGGACTACCCGAGAAAGCGGCTCACCGGACTGGCCAGGCAGGAAGTCGAGGCGGCCCGCAGAGCGCGGTTCAGCGGGCTGTCGGCAGAGCAGAGCAATTATCTGGGTGCATTCTGGTCACGAAGCGATGTAATTGTGGAGGGCGATGACTCGCTTCAGCAGAGCATTCGATTCAACATTTTTCATCTTCTTCAGGCCGCCGGCCGGAACGGTAGAACGAGTGTTGCCGCAAAGGGGCTGACCGGAGCGGGGTACGAGGGGCACTACTTCTGGGACACCGAGATCTACGTGATGCCCTTCTTCACCTACACCAACCCGGGCATTGCCCGAGCGCTTCTCGAGTATCGTTACCGCACACTGAACCGTGCGCGGGAGAGGGCCAGGGTCCTCCGACACCGCGGAGCACTCTATCCCTGGAGAACCATCAATGGTGATGAGGCGTCGGCCTATTTCCCGGCCGGCACGGCGCAGTACCACATAAACGCCGATATCATCTACGCCATGCGGAAGTACGTGGTGGCTACCGGTGACCGCTGGTTTCTGCTCAAGCGCGGGGCTGAGATGCTGTTTGAGACCGCGCGATTCTGGGTTGACCTTGGTTGCTTCATTGACGGCAAAGGCTTCTGCATCAACGAGGTGACCGGTCCGGACGAGTACACCGCGCTCGTGAACAACAACACTTTCACCAATCTCATGGCTTCCGATCACCTGAGCTACGCGGTGGAGGTGTTTGACGAAATGCGACATCACGACCGGGCAATGCTCGATCCGCTGATTGATCGGATCGGACTGGAAGAATCGGAAGTCGATGAGTGGCGTCGCGCGGCTGAAGAGACCTATGTCCCCTTCGATGAAGGACGCGGACTCCATCCTCAGGATGACAGCTTCTTTGATCGTGAAGTGTGGGATTTTGAGAATACCCCGCCGGATCACTATCCGCTGCTCCTGCACTACCATCCGCTGACCATCTATCGACATCAGGTCCTGAAGCAGCCCGATCTTGTGCTCGCGTTGTTTCTGCAGGGAGATCGATTCAGCCTCTCCGAGAAGCGGCGAGATTTCGCCTACTACGATCCCATTACTACCGGGGACTCATCGCTCTCCCCGTGCATTCAGAGCATCGTTGCCGCGGAAATCGGTGAGACCGAGCTGGCGTATCGATACTTCATGCAAACCGCACGCATGGACCTGGACGATATCAACGGCAACGTCAAAGACGGCGTGCACACGGCCGCCATGGCGGGCACCTGGCTTTCCATGGTGTACGGTTTCGCAGGTATGCGAGACTACCACGGCGCCTTGAGTTTCCAGCCGATACTTCCCCGGGAATGGACGCGGTTGCAGTTCCGTATTCTCTGGCGGGGCACGCTCCTTGAGATCACGCTCGGTCCGGAGGAGACCACCTATAGACTGCCGAACGGCGGACAGGTTGATCTTACCCACAATGGTGATCCAGTTTCGCTCTCGGGTACGGGTGGAGTCGACCGTCCCAATCCGGCCGATGATCAAGTTCGCACCGGCTGAAGCAACGCGCCCAAACCGGCAGTAACAGATAGTGTGCGAGCGTTCTGTCTGTGTTCCGCGATCATCGCTCTTCTGCTCGGTGGGCCGTTGAACGCTGCGGCTGTGGACGGGTCGCTGGACACGCGAATCGATATCGGAGACCCCCTTCGAAACCGACTCATTGTCGAGGTGCCGAACATCCCTCTCATTCGCGAGATTCGGATCGTCGTGTGGACGTGGTGGGCCGATGATTGGCTCGCGAGCGGCCCGCTCTACCGCGTGGGAACCGATATGCCCGGCTTTGCGCTTGGTCCGCTCTCGCTCACCGGGGGGGTGAGAGAGCTTGGCAATCCGCATCCCACGTCAGCTCGCGGGACGGCCTGGCACGAGACCACCGGGGCACGGCTGGACGCCGGGATTGATCCTGGCGGGCGGTGCGGGTTTTCACTGTCACCACAATCTCTGCCGGTCCACGGCGCCGTCATCCAGACCGATGACGGATTGACGGCCGCCGCGTCCATTGGTTCGTGGTTCGCCAATGGGGCTGAGTCGGGTCGGAGCTGGGTTGAACTGACAGCCGCCGCAAGCCGGCCCGCAGACGCGTTCGAGGGTGGGGTGTCAAACAGTGACCCGGCAGAGATCGGCTGGTTTGAGCGTGTCCCCGGGCGTGCGGACATGCTTCACCTGCTCTGCCGCGGACAGGTCCCGATCTCGTTGGGCGCCGCGGTCGTTGAGGTTGGACCTGCAGTTGGCGTGTCTCTGGCGGAGGCATTCCCGCCCGGCTGGTGGTGGCGCCTGGCGACCCGTGCCGAGTTGTCCCTGACTCCCGGGCATCACGAGCTTGAGCTGGAGGCCGTGGCACTCTCGTCGATGAACTCGGCGCGGTATCGGCTCCCCTGCACAAGTGCTCCGGCCGAGGGCGCCGTTCTTGCGCTCGCCCTCGGTGCAGATCTCAATGAACACGCCGGCGTGACCACGGCCGGGCGGTACGCAATGGCCTGGCGACCTGAGGCAGCGGTCCCCGGAGTTGCGTTCACACTGCTGGGTCTTGAGTCCGACGAAGCCAGGCTGGACGTGGGGGCGTACGTAGCGGCGGGGCGGTGGCGGTTTGACCTTGGTGCGGGCCTGGACGCTGAATGGCGCGACGTGACCGACACGGATGGCGTCGTGCCGGTTCGGGCCGCGACCGTCGGGGCCGGTGTATTCGCGGGCGTCGAGTACGCGGCGCCGACAGGTTCCGCGTTCCCGTTGAGCGCCGGGGCTTCCCTGAAGATTGCGCACGATGACGGTCTGCACATCACCGGTGCGAATGATCTGCAGCTTGGGCCACTCGTTTCGGGGTCTGATCGACTCTTCGGCCTGTCCGGCACGGTTCGTCTCACCAGTGACGACGGTCTTTGGGGGCCGCAGGGTGCGACTCTTGAGTGTCGGATGCGGTTCCATGCCGGGCCGGTCGGGTATCGTGCAGGCGTTGAGGTGGAATGGGATGGTGATTCCGACAACCCGATAACGTGGAACGCGGACCTCGGATGGACCGTGGCTACAACCGGAGAATGATCCGCGCAATCTGGAAATAGATAGTGAGCCCCGCTACGTCGATGATGGTGGCCATCAGCGGACCGGCCATCACGGTGGGATCAAGACCCATCTTGTGGATGAGGAGTGGGGCAATCCCCCCGACGAGTGATGAGAACAACACTACAAAGACAAGAGAGGCTCCCACCGCGATTGCACTCATGAACTCTATCCCGGGAGGAAGGAACACCCCGCGGACAACGATGACCACCCCGAGAGTCAGACCCATGATCAGCCCTACCACGAGTTCTTTGGCAATCACCAGTCCGATATCCCGGAACCGAATTTCCCCGGTGGCAAGTCCACGGATCATGAGGGTGGAACTCTGTGTTCCGGAGTTTCCTCCCGTCTGAGTGATCACCGGCACGAACAGAATCAGGAAGGTGGCTCCGAGGATCAACGGCTGAAACAAGTCGAGCACGTTCGTCGTGATGGTGCCCGCGATCAACAGTACAGTGAGCCACGGTATTCGCTTGCGAACCAGCTTCCACACCGACGCATCGATGTAGCGATCCGCCGACCCTTCCATGGCGCCCATCTTGTAGACGTCCTCGGTATGTTCCTCCCGGATGACATCGATGACATCGTCAAACGTGATGATGCCCAGAAGCCGATCAAACCCATCGACGACCGGAAGAGCAATCAGGTCATTGGCGTCGAGAATATGGGCGGCTTCTTCCTGGTCCATGTCATCTCTGACCGACACCACCTCGCGCACCATCATATCCGTCACCATGGTGCCGTCATCGGTGAACAGGAGATCACGCAAACTGGTGACCCCGATGAGACGCTTCAGCTGGTCCACGACGTAGATGTAGTAGACGGTCTCCACGTCAACCCCATTGCGCCGGATGAATTGAATCGTCTGCCCAACCGTGACGTCCGGCCGCACGGCAAGGTAGCGTGGTGTCATCAACCCGGCGGCGTCGTCCTCGTCGAAGCGCAGAAGGAATTGGGTCTCCTGCTTCGCTTCAGCGCTCAATTCGTTCCAGACCGCGCTCCGGGCCTCTGGAGAAACCGCCTGGATGACATCAACAAGGTCGTCCGGGTCCATCTCCTCAAAGATTGTGCGGATGTTGTCGATTGGGAGTTGCCGGATCAACCGTTCCTGCTCCGGCTCAGAGATGTTGCTGACGAGGTCCACCTTCTGTTCCAGATCCAGGTGGAGGAACATCCGCACCGATTCGTCATCGTCCAGCAGTGAGTAGAGATCGAACAGGTCGTGATCTGCGAGTTCCTTCAACCTCGACCGGAGTGTCTCGTCACTCAACTGGTCAAATGAGGCGCGGATTTCTTCAACAGCGTCACTGTTCATGACGCCTCCCATTCACCGACCAGCAGTATCTCCCGTTCCAGCTCGAAACCGAGCCTCTCCCTGACCTCGAGAGCCACGTGATCAGAGACCGCCCGAATGTCCGCTGCCGAGGCATTGTCGGCATTGACGATGATATTGGCGTGCAAGTCTGAAACCTTCGCGCCACCGATTGAGAAACCACGCAGGCCGAGACTGTCAATGATGGCCCCGGACGATTGCCCGAATGCCCGGTTGTTCTTGAAGACGCTCCCGGCGCACGGCGCGGCGAAGTGCCCTTTGGCTGTGCGATCGTTCTCGTGGTCCTTCATCTCCTTCCAGAGAGCTTGCGTATCCGTCGGTCGGAGTGTGAAGCCGACGCCTGTCACAATTGAGTCCGCGCCCTGGAACGGGGATTGCTTATAGGCGAAATCCTCTGGTTTCGGGAGGTAGCGGGACGGGTTTCCGGTTCGGGAGAGCAGGTCCACGTGAGACAGGACGCTGGAGATGTCGGCGCCATAGCATCGGGCGTTCATCCAGACGGCGCCGGCGACGCTTCCGGGCATCGCATAGATGAACTCGAGTCCGCCAAAGCCGTGGTCCGCGGCCCATGCAGAGGCCCGGCTCACGGGAAGGCCTGCCCCAACACTCAGGATCGTCGTCCCG
>JAHOYX010000076.1 GCA_019038705.1 Spirochaetales bacterium | reverse complement strand
TATTTTACCGCGGTATTCGCCGTCGCCAGGCGGTTTGCGGGCGGAGCTCCAATGGGCATCTGGCAGGCCACCAGGGCCAACTTCAAGGATCCCCTGGCCGGACTTCCGCTCATCGCGACAGTCGTCGGCTTGACCCTGGGGCTGTCCGGAGTCGACTTCCCGGCCGCGCTTCAGTTACCGCGGAGGATCCTGGTCTTCACGGCCGCGATTCTCTTCTCACTCAGCTTCGGTCTGACCGCACGCTTCCGGCCGATGCTGCGGCGCGTTCGCGAATACCTGGCAATCCTGCCGGTGAAGTTTGTAGTAGGCCCTCTCACCGGTCTGGCCGTGGCGTTGCTCTTTGGCTACACGCTTGCCGCCAACCCGCTGGCGTTCAAGGTCATTGTCATTCAGTCGGCGATGCCGGTTGCCACATGGGCAGTGGCGGCAACCAAGCTGTTTCGCCTTGATGAGCAGTTGGCGCTCGGACTCTGGATCTTCACAACACTGTGCGTTGCCGGGCTGGTGCCCGCAATCGCCTGGCTCGCCCGGCTGTAGTCCATCCGGGGCACCTGCAGGTGTCCCGGATCTGACGCGTTCGTCTTGACAAATGCATGGGGTCACGCCAAACTCATCCGAAGCATGGAATCGCAGGCTGTCTCCGTCCTCTATGGCTTCGTTTCGGGGCCGGTATTTCTGTCGGCCTCTTTCTCGTGGTTCATCGCCCAACTGCTGAAGACCATCATAGACATTGCCCGCCGCTACTCACGAACATCGAGTGACGTTGTCTCAACCATGTTCTGGAAAACTGGCGGCATGCCGTCAAGTCATTCGGCGCTGGTGACTTCGCTTGCTACGAGCATCGGATTTGGCCACGGCCTCGCAACCCCGCTTTTCACCCTGAGTCTGTTCTACGGCATCCTTATCATTCGTGACGCCCTTGGTGTCCGTCGGAGCGCCGGCGTGCAGGCACAGGCCCTGAACAGGCTCAGCAGGGAGTTGCATGATCGGCTTGGAACGGACTTTCAGCCGGTCAAGGAAGTATCCGGGCACACTCCGTCCGAAGTCGTGGTCGGGGCCGGACTCGGGTTCTTCATAGCACTCGCGTTCAGCGTTCTGTAACCTGCATGCGGTCATATCTGTGGAGGCGAATTCGATATCCGGGGTCACGCCGGCTGATTCTTATCTCGGGGCTCTTCGCCATCTACTCACTGTCCCTCCTCTTTCCAGTGATCGTTCCTGGTCTCTACCGTTCTCCTGCGGAATGGGAGCCGTTCCAGACCGTCCTTACTGATCGGGGCCCGGAAGAAGCCGAGCGCCTGTTGGCGCAGGCCGGCATCACTGAGGTGATCACCGAGCACACGTCAGAGGTGCTCATCACGAGATTTAGTCGGGTGGAGTCCGTTCCGCTCTCCGCCGCGCTGAGCCAACTTGATCCCCGCGATCCGCGACGGGATCCCTTTATTGAGGAGTTGTCGCGCTACTTCACGACGGACACCGAGGGGCAGTCGTTGATCTACATCCGGATGGACGGACCCACCTGGCGGATTGCCTGGGTTGTTCGACGCGCGCTTGGCGGAGGGTCGAGCGTGGCAGGATGGGTTCCGGCACGAATCGCCATCGGGCTGGCGATGTTCATCGCGGCATCGGCCGGTATGCTGCTTCGATCAGGTCGATTTCGGCTGATCGTGGTCGCGGGGCTCATCATGTGGATCCCAGTCGTGCTTGCATCAGGAATCGTTGGGGCGGTCGGGTCCGCACTCATTTCTTTCGCCTGGTGGCGAGCTCTGGGGGATCTCTCGCTTCTGCTCGAGAAGGCCGATCGCGGCCCGGGAATGATCGGCAGGATTTTCCGCGTCGGTGTCTGGCTTGGGCTCACTATCATTGCCTCGTTTGCAGCCGCGTGGAGCATATCCGGGATTCGGGTCGCGCTGATGATCCTTCCCGGAGTAGCCGGCATATCTGCCGTGACGACATTCGCCTTCCTGTTTCGGCTTGGTGGATCGATTCATCGGGACCATGAGTTGTTCGCGCCCATCTCAATACTCAGCGGTCGCCCCGGGAGGCTTGCCGGTTATCCGGTCTTCCGGCGGAGCCCGGCGCTACTGATGATGGCCGTCGCGTTTCTCGTCATCCCGCCCGTTGCAGATCGATTGGTGACGCCTCGCTCATCGCCCGTCCCGCGACAGGTTGCAGTCGCGCACTCCGATGAGATCTCATATGAATCGATTGGCGTCCTGTGGTCGAGCAATCTGGCCGATGCTCTCGTTGACCTCAGCGATTACGTCGCGCATCGTGCGTATCAGCAGTCGCTGGCGTTCGGGCGTGGATACGCGCCGCCTCACGAGGGTGAGGTCGTTACGCTGTCGCGTTTCAGAGAGAACGATGACGGCGCCTACAATCGATTTAGCGAGAGTGTGTTGGTGTTCGATGACGTGTGGCTGGCAGATGCCATCTCAAATGCGCCCGCCGGGATCACGACTCTGCTCGCTTCTCGCGGAGGCACGCCGGGGGTTGTTCTGACGCGGGAGCGCGGTTTATACTCCGGTTATTCTCAACTTGTGAAACATACAGCGTACGTCCTTTTTGCCCTCTTGCCGGTCGCGCTGTCCGGACGCCGAATCTCTCGGCTTGGTCGTGGACGATCGAAGGTGGTTGAACTTGCGAGAAGGCGCAAACAGGTAGCATGATGCGAAGATTGACTTTTCCTCTGGGCGGCATCCATCCCGTGGAACGGAAGGGCGCCACTCGAAACAGCGCGTCCGCAAACGCCATAATTCCCTCGCGGTGCATTGTCCCGCTGCAGCAACACATCGGAGCTCCCGCTGAATCACTCGTCGGCAAGGGTGACGAGATTGGCGAGGGTATGCTGATTGGTCAGGCAAAAGGGTTCGTGAGCGCAAACATCCACGCGCCGGTGCCCGGTACCGTCAAGGAGATCAAATCGATCTATCTCCCCAACGGTGTCCGAACCGATGCCGTCGTGATTGAGCTGGAAGGCGAGTTTGAGCGTCTTGGCAAGGAAGAGTCACGGCGTGACTGGTCCGGGATGGATGGTCCCGAGATTCTGGACATCATCCGCGAAAACGGCATCGTCGGGATGGGCGGGGCGACGTTCCCGACTCACGTCAAGTTCTCGCTGCCCAAAGGACGGCGCTGCGAGTATCTGATCCTGAACGGCACCGAGTGCGAGCCGTATCTGTCTGCCGATCACCGGCTGATGGTTGAACGGCCGGCGCAACTCCTCGAGGGCCTGCGGATCGTTGAACACCTGTTGCAGCCGGACCACGTCCTCATCGGTATTGAGACCAATAAGCCGGATGCGATTGCTGCGCTTCAGAATGCGGTGAACGAGGCCGGTGTCAACTATCGAGTGGTTCCGCTGAAGATCAAGTATCCGCAGGGCGATGAGAAGCAGCTCATCAAGGCGATAAATGGTCGGGAGGTGCCCTCGGGCGGCCTTCCGTTGGAGATCGGGTGTGTCGTGTCCAACGCGGGAACGGTGCACGCAATCTACGAGGCGGTCGTCCTCGGCAGGCCGCTCATAGATCGACTTGTCACAGTGAGCGGCGGTGCAATTGCGAAGCCTGCGAATCTCAAGGTTCGAATTGGAACGCCGATCGGCGAGTTGATCAACGAGTGCGGCGGCTTCTCACGAACTCCGGCAAAGATTATCACCGGCGGGCCAATGATGGGTCAAACGATCTACGATCTGGACATACCGGTGACTAAGGGCACGAGCGGCATACTCGCGCTGACCGAGCGCGAGGTCAACGCTGCGCCCCGAACGGCCTGCATTCAGTGCGGGCGATGCGTGGATGCCTGTCCAATTGGCATCGAGCCCACCAAGTTGTTCAAACTCATTGATCACTTTGAGTACGAAGACGCGGTAGCCCACGGACTCATGGATTGTCGTGAATGTGGGAGCTGTGGGTATATCTGTCCGGCGCGCATACCGCTCGTACAGGGCATGAGGATTGGTAAGCTGATGGCCAGAAAGAAGAAGGTGCCGGTGTGAACGAGCAGGTTCAGATAACGAGTTCGCCCCAGTATCACGACCGCCTGTCCACCGCGGGAATCATGTGGACGGTATCCGCCTGTCTGGTGCCGGCAACTGCCTGGGGTGTGTATGTCTTTGGCCTGCGGGCGCTCTGGGTTGTGATCGCGTCGATTGCCGCCGCGGTAGCGTCCGAGTATCTCGCCGGGCTTGTCCTGAAGCGGTTCACCCTCGCGGATGGTAGCGCGGTGCTGACCGGATTGCTGATTGGAATGAACATGCCGCCGGCAGTTCCGTTCTACATTCCGGTTATCGCGAGCGTCTTCGCGATCCTCGTTGTGAAATGGACTTTCGGAGGGTTGGGAAGCAATTGGATGAATCCGGCTCTTGCGGGCCGAGTCTTCGTTTTCTTCTCCTGGACCGGACCCATGACTACGTGGACCATGCCCAGGACGCTTCCCGTGGTGGATGGTTTTACGTCGGCGACTTATCTTGGCGTCGTGAAGACCGGCGCCACCGAGTCGGCCGGTGCCACCGGCGGACCGCTCGCACTACTCGAACGTGTGGGTTTTCCTCGTTCCAACCTGGACACGGTTGTTACCGATTGGCTCAATTCAGCCCTCTTAGAACCGCTGGGGATTGAGTTGCCCTTCGGGTATGTTGACCCATTCATCGGAAACATCCCGGGATCGATCGGTGAGATCTCGGCATTGCTGCTCCTCCTGGGCGCTGTCTATCTCTTCGCCAGGCGAATCATCACCTGGGAGATTTCAGCCACCTACTTCCTGAGCTTTGGCCTGCTGACCTGGATATTTGGCGGTCTGATTCACGGAGGCGGTGCGTTCACCGGAGACGTGCTCTTTCACGCGCTGTCCGGTGGCCTCATGCTGGCCATCTTCTTCATGGCCACCGATATGGCAACCTCGCCAATGACTCGCAAGGGGTTGTTGATCTACGGAGCCGGTGCAGGGTTCCTGACCTTCCTGATACGTACGTACGGCTCCTTCCCGGAAGGAGCGAGCCTGGCGATCATTCTGATGAATGTCTTTGTCCCGCTCATTAACCGCGCTACGCAGCCATCCCGGTTCGGGGTACAGAAGGTAGAGGAGGCGGAGTCGTGAAGATACCGCGCCTCGTTATCGTCGGCGGCAAACTTGCGCTCATCTGCACGGTGGCAGCGGTTGTCCTGGGATTGGTCAATGCCGTCACAGCGCCGGTCATCGTAGAGAATCGGGAGAGAGCGCTCGCCGAGGGGTTGGCGGCCGTCGCCGGCAAGGCCGGTGTTTCCGGCGCACATGTGGGCGAAGCAAGTCCGATCGCGGATTCACCTGCAGCGCAAACGGCCTATCCGATCACGGGAGGGAACGGTGAGGGAATCGGGTTCATCCTTCAGCTCATCGGCACAGGGTACGGCGGAGATATGCAACTCCTCGCCGCATACCACCCTACGGGTGAGCTGTTTTCGGCTCAGATGATGGAAAATCAGGAGACGCCGGGTCTCGGCAAGAAGGCCGAAGCGCCCGAATACATGGACATGTTCATCGGTTCCGGGGCTGAATCTCCCATTCCTACCTCCATGAGCGATCTGCCGGCAAGTCAGGCTGATGCAATTACCGGGGCCACCATCACTTTCATCGGTGTGGGCCGCGCACTGGCTGATGGAAGCGAGCTGGTGAGGGAACTGGAAGGGCTCTCCGAAGGGGGGACACAGTGATTAACGAGTTCACGAAGGGTCTCTTCAAGGAGAACCCGATATTCATCATTGCCCTCGGTCTCTGCCCGGCCCTTGCGGTCTCAACCCAGGTGGTGAACGCGCTGGGCATGGGCGCCGGGGTCATCTTTGTTCTTCTGGGATCGAACATCTTTGTCTCGCTGCTGAAGAACTTCATTCCCGAGAAGGTTCGGATACCTGCCTACATTGTCATCATCGCGAGCTTTGTGACCATCGTAGACCTCGTGATGCAGGCATACGCCCCGAGCCTCTCGCGCAGCCTTGGCGTATTCGTCCAGCTGATTGTCGTGAATTGTATCATTCTCGGACGGGCTGAGGCGTTCGCCAACAGGAACACGCTGGGGAACTCCGTGCTGGATGCCCTCGGTATGGGTATTGGATTCACGCTTGGGTTGCTCCTGATCGCATTCATCCGCGAGGTCTTTGGCGCCGGGACG
>JAHOYX010000188.1 GCA_019038705.1 Spirochaetales bacterium | reverse complement strand
CTCTATGTGCTTCTTTGCGTTGTCCCAGGAGCCACCCGAGTTTGCCATAAACACAGCAAGAACGAAACCGGTTGCGAGACTGCCGACGAGGAGTCCCATGACACCGGCCACGCCGAACAACACGCCGATGACGATGGGGACAATGATCGGGAGAAGCGACGGGAGGAGCATTGCCGACTGCGCGCCCTTGGTTGAAATCTCCACGCACCGCGCATAGTCCGGCTCTGCGGTCCGCTGCATGATGCCGGTGATCTCACGGAACTGCCGGCGGACTTCCTCAACCATTCGGTAGGCGACTGTTCCGACGGCATTCATCGTGAGACCGCAGAAGAGGAAGGCCATCATGGAGCCCATGAGCATGCCGGCGAGCAGCCGGGGATTCATGAGGTTCACCTGGAAGTACTCCATGAAATCGGTCAGCGAAGCGAAGCTTGTCGCAATCTCGGCACCGTCTCGCAGCTGAAGTACCGTGTCTCCGTTTCTCAATAGACCAATCCGGATCACCTCGAGGTACGATGCCAGAAGCGCCAGCGCGGTCAGGGCTGCCGAGCCGATGGCAAAGCCCTTACCGGTCGCGGCTGTCGTGTTACCGAGGGTGTCCAAAGCGTCGGTCCTGGTCCGTACCTCCTTGCCGAGTTCCGACATCTCAGCGTTTCCGCCGGCATTGTCCGCGATTGGCCCGAATGCGTCAGTTGCGAGGGTTATGCCGAGGGTGGAGAGCATGCCGACGGCTGCGATCCCAATGCCGTAGAGGCCCATGCTGAGGTTCGTCATGTCAAAACCCGACGCAAAGAGGAAACTCAAGATCGTGCCGACGACAACGAAGAGGACCGGGAAAACGGTCGATATCATCCCCGAGCCTAATCCTGAGATAATGACGGTTGCAGGTCCGGTGAGTGCGTTGCGCGCGACCTCACGCGTTGGGCGATGGGTGGATGAGGTGTAATACTCGGTGACCTTGCCAATTGCGATTCCAACAATGAGACCGGTAACAATCGATCCCCAGATCCCCAGGTAGTTGGGCAGGTTGAGGAGTCGCAGGAGTCCGAGGGATGCTGCGACAATCAGGATGGAACTCAGGTTAATGCCACGGCTCAGTGACCGCAGCAGAGTTCGCTGATCCGCGTCTTCCCGCGTTCTCACGGCGAACACGCCGATGAGGGAGAAGATTGTTCCGAGCGCCGCGATCAGCATGGGCGCGATGACCGCTCTGAACTGGATGCCAACATCAAAGCTGAACGCCGCCGCACCAAGTGCCGCCGTAGCCAGGATAGAGCCGGCATAGGACTCGTAGAGGTCGGCACCCATACCGGCCACGTCCCCGACGTTGTCGCCAACGTTGTCCGCAATGGTCGCCGGGTTGCGCACGTCGTCCTCGGGGATGTCCGCCTCAATCTTGCCCACCAGATCTGCGCCGACGTCCGCTGCCTTCGTGAAGATTCCGCCCCCAACCCGGGCGAAGAGCGCTTGCGTTGAGGCCCCCACGCCAAAGGTCAGCATCGTCGTCGTGACAATGACCAGGCTCTCGGTGCCCGACGTGGCCGGATAGACGGCATTTAGAATGAGGAACCAGATTGATATGTCCAGCAGCGCCAGCCCCACTACGACGAGGCCCATGACCGCGCCACTACGGAAGGCAATCCTCAGTCCGCCGTTCAGGGACTCACGGGCCGCGTTTGCAGTTCGAGCCGCCGCATGGGTGGCGGTTCGCATTCCGAAGAAGCCGGCGAGGGCCGAGAAGAATCCGCCGGTAAGGAACGCTCCCGGCATCCACGGGTTCTGCACCTGTAAACCATAGGCGAGCAGGGCGAAGAACGCAGTCAGGACAGCAAACACAATGAGCACCACCTTGTACTGCTGCTTCAGGTAGGCCATGGAGCCGTCACGGACATACGAGGCGATCTTCTTCATCTGATCGGTTCCCTCGCTTGTCTTTTTCATCTGGCGAAAGAAGTAATAGGCGAATATGAGGGTCAGTGCCGCACAAGCCGGCACAATCCAGAAAAGCTTCACAAGCATGCAACTGCCTCCTGACCGGAATCGCACACAGTATCACTGGTTTATGAAGATTCGCAACCATTTTGTGGCATTCGCCTGTCGGCAGAGGTGCCCCGGCCGCGGACTATCAGTAGGCGCCCAGCCGCGTGACGTATCCGTCGTCCACGGCTACCAGTTCGCCGGATATCATGCTTTCCTCGCCTTCGTCGAACTGCCGATACTCGTACTTCACCAGATCGCCCGGAACCTCGTCGACCAGCCACCAGTGATACTCGAGACGTGCATTGGTCCCGGCATCGCTGATCTCGTAGGCCACGTGCTCCGCCCTGTATGTTCCGCTGCGGACTGTGATCCGTTCCGTGCCCCGGGAGTAGTCGTCGCCAAACTCATCTGAGTACACGGCCGATTCCCCTTCCATCGTCGGCTCATCTTCTTCGCCGTAGTCAAAGGTATGTCTCATGGTCTTCCCGGAGTCGGCGTCTCTCCAGACGAACTCCAGGGGAACGTACTCTTCGTCCATGAGCACCTCATACTCCAGAGCATCGTCCTCGCTCTGATAGCCGAGGAACCACCAACTGGTCCCGTCGGAGTTTCGTTTGAGAAGTGCGCGCTCGGCGGTGAAGAAGCTTTCGTCGTTCTGATCGCCGCCGGTGATCTCCCACGTTACCCCCTGGCCCTCGCGGAAGTCATCGAAACTCGGATCGTGGCCGCCGAGGAATAGCACCTGGAAATAGGCGACATTGAAGAGCATGACATTCTCGAGAGCCGCCATCCCTCCGAACAGGCTTTGACCACTCGGAGCGGTCTGCGCGGTGCCGGTTTGCCCGCCGCTGGTCTGCTTGTCGTTGGGGTCTTCCTCCACTGTCTCGCCGATGGCCGCCTCCACCGTCTCGTCCAGCAGGCGGCCCACGGCGGATATGGTTGACCCGCAACCGGAGATCGACACGACAGCGAGCGACACGAGAATAACTGCCACCGCACCCCGCGCGACAAATCGACGTGAATCCATTGTGAGCACCTCCTTGGTGTCTACGCCCATATTCCTGAGCGCGGTGATAATATATTATACTGCTCGTCCTTACAACCTCGTTGCCATCCTATTCCCGCTCTCGTATCGGCGCAAGCCAAGCTTGAACAGGCCGGCTGCCGCGGCCACCACGGCAAGGTCGGCGAGGACGACGACCGCCATCAGGACCGGGTCGAATTCCTTGAACACACGGATCGGGATGTAGCCGACCAGCGCCGCGGGGATGAGGCTGTGGAGCACGATCATTGGCGCACCCTTGAAGATGGACCCCGGGTAGAGCATGAAGGTGATGGTCATCTCGCCGGCCATCTGGGCGAAGCTCTCGGCATTGCCGAAGAAGAAGGTCAGGCTGTGGTAGAGGGTCCTCACCGCCGTGAGGACCAGCAACATCAGCACCGAGAACAACAGAAAGAGCGCCCACGATTGGAGGCTCATCGGCTGAGTTGCCGAGAACAGGATGAGCCCGTACGCGATGTCTCCCCAGCCCGAGACAATCATCCGGGAAGCGAGCAGGTTCGGGAGCACCGGCTTCGGCTGGAGCAGGTAGACGTCCAGTTCACCTGAGTATATCACCCGCGAGATGAACGGCGTGTTGCCGAACAGGACTACGCTCATTCCGAATCCCATCGCGGCGAGAGCCCACAGGAACATCACGTCGTTGAAATCGAAACCTTTGATGTCGCCGCCGATGCGTTGGAAGAGGAAGTACCAGAATATGATGAAGGCGCTGTTGTTCAGGGCCATCCCAAACACCTGGATGATGAAACTTCCTTTGTAGGCCATGTTGGCGCTCAGGTTGAATCGAAAGTAGTGGCCCATGAGCCGGAGGATGCCCGTTCCGCGCCTGGGTTTTGCCGTCATCTCAACCTCCCTGCACGTGCAGCTTGCGAACAGCTGCCCGGAAAAGCACCGCGGCGATCAGCCCGAACAGTGCCACGTACGCGACCTGACCGATGAGCGTGGTTACCACCCGCTCGGGGCTGAAGTTCACAAAGACTGTCGCGGGCCAGTAGGCTGCAAAGGCAAACGGCGTGTACCGCGCGATGCGTTGCAGCCACTCCGGGTAGAGATCTATGGGGATAAACATCCCACCGATCACGAACACCAGCTTCTGGATGATCCACCAGAACGGCATGACTTCCTCAAACCAGAAGGCGAGCAGGCCGATGATCGCCTGGAGCGTCGTGCCGATGAGGATGCCCAGCACAATGGTCACAAAGCCGATTGGAAGTGCTCTGAAGTATCCGGGGAGGGGGCCCACCATGATGAGAGCCAGGACAAACCCTTCAATGAGCAGCGGGAGGACCTTCACGAGATTCTCGCCCATTCCGCGTGAGATCCAGAACAACACGTAGGAGTAGGGGCGGTTCAGTGAGTAGGCGATTGTGCCGTCCTTCACTTCCTCGGAAATGGGGAGGAAGATCCGGGTCTGGCTGAGCTCGATTGCTTCGGTGAAGGTGAGGTACCACAGCATCTGTACCATCGTGAAGCCGGCAATCGTGGCGTTGCCGGCGAAGATTGCCCGCCACAATGAATAGAAGACAAACATCACCACCACGAAGAAGAGATTTCGGGCGAGGAACGAGGGGAGATAGACCAGCTGGTCACGAGACGCAATCCCAAAGACCGTTGCGTACTTGCGGGCAATCATGACCCGTGCTCCGACTCATAGATGTGGGTGATCACCTCCTCCATGGGTGTGGCCGATATCGTTATGTCTTCAATACTCGATTGCTTCATGAGCTCGGCGATCACGGTCTCGGTCCGGGTTGTGTCCAGATCGATTTGAATCTTCATGGAGTGATCCTTGCGCTTGAGCACCCTGGCTCCCGGGGTTCTGACTTCAGCCGGCCCGTCCATCCGCACCGCAAGGATGCGCTGGTTGAGCAGCGAGTACTTCATCTCGTTCACCGTTCCGTCCCAGACGATTGCTCCATGATTGATGACCATCGCCCGCCGGCAGATCTTCTCGATATCGCCGGCATCGTGGGAAGTGAGAAAGATGGTGACGCCGCGCTCCTCGTTGATCCGCTTGATGAGATCACGAATCCGCTGCTTGACCACCACATCCAGACCGATGCTCGGTTCGTCCAGAAAGAGAATCTCCGGCTCATGGATGAGGCTTCCCGCCATCTCACACCGGATGCGCTGGCCCAGGCTGAGCTTCCGGACCGGCTGATCCATGAACTCGGACAGCTCAAACACCTCCGTCAGGAAATCGATCCGATGCTGCGTCTGCGTTCTCGAGAGGTCATAGATGGTGCCGAGCAGGTGAAATGAATCGATTGGGGGCAGGTGAAACCAGAGCTGGCTCTTCTGTCCGAACACGGTCCCAATCCGGTAGGCGAGCTCCCGCCGCTGTCGGTGCGGGTTGAGACCGAGCACATCAATCTCTCCCGCATCGGGGTACAGAATTCCGGTGATCAGCTTGATCGTTGTTGATTTGCCGGCACCGTTCGGACCGATGAACGCCAGGATCTCTCCAGCCTCGATCTGAAAATCGATCCCGGCCACCGCGTCGATTTCCTTGTAACCGGGTCGGAAGATGCCGCGAACGGATGCGGCAACACCCGCCTGCTTCACCTTGGTTCGGAAGTGTTTGGAGAGACCTTTCACTGTCACTGCAGGTGCCATACCTCTGCTCCTCATACGTCCCGCGTCTCATACCCTCGGCGCCAAAAAAAAGCCCGCGGGTGGTCCCGCGGGCGTTGGTTCAATTCAACAGCTACACGGATATCACCCGACGCGTTCCTCCGGAACGTCGACCTGGACGAGAATACTCGGGCATGTTGTGAACGTTGATGTTTGCATAGCTGACCTTTGCATAACATGCACACCGGAGGATGTCAACTTGCAGGGCAAACCCATATGGGCGCCAGATTGAAGCAGAGGGGTGTTTTGCCACGTTGTCTGTGAATGAAGAAGAGTTCTCTCACAGAGGCACGGAGACACAGAGATGAACGAGAATCAGGTCGGAACGATCATCGTGGAGCTGAAGCTGGGGTATCTATTGAACTTCGGCGAAGCCCTGATGAAGGACGGAATCACCAGAATCATCAATGGACACCTCTGAGCAAGAATCTCGGTGTCTGCTATGTAGAAAGTGAGTCAACCCCCTTTTCTTATGTCCTGGCGAGGGAAGAG
>JAHOYX010000017.1 GCA_019038705.1 Spirochaetales bacterium | reverse complement strand
GTCCAGGCAGAGGCCCGGCTCACGGGAAGGCCTGCCCCAACACTCAGGATCGTCGTCCCGTCTTCGAGTGGTGCCGCGGTGATCGAGTCAAATCGGGCCATGTCGATCACGATTCCGCGAACTCCGGCATCCGCAACGAGAATATTGGCTCCGCCTCCCAGAACAAAACAGGGAATTGATTCGGACGCGGCGAATCTCAGCAACTCACGGATGTCATCTTCATTGGCGGGGATTGCGAAGGCGTCGGCCGGGCCGCCCACCTTGAATGTGGTGTGTTCGGCCATTGGTTCGTTGAACCGAAGCGTTCCTGCAATGTTGATTTTTAGGTCCGACTTCTTTAGCCTAAGCACAGATCGATATTACCCAAATGACCGGCTAATTTCTACGAGGAAACGAAATGGCGCTCCGATTGCACAACACGCTCGGCAGAGAATTGCAGGAGTTTGTCCCGCTGAACGACAAGCAGGTGGGCCTCTACTGCTGCGGTCCGACGGTGTACAACTATGCCCACATTGGAAACCTCCGAACCTACGTCTTTGAGGATGTGCTTCGACGAACTCTTGAGTATCTCGGTTACACGGTTCGACACGTCATGAACGTCACGGACGTCGGGCACCTCACCGATGACGGAGACGAGGGCGAGGACAAGATGATAGTCGGCGCCCGAGAACGCGGCATGACTGTCTGGCAGATTGCCGAGCACTTCGCGGAAGCGTTCTTCAGTGATCTGGACGAGCTGAATATCGTCCGGCCATCGGTCATCTGCAAAGCGACCGATCACATCGATGAGATGCAGCAGCTCGTTGCGAAGCTGGAGGCCAGGGACCTGACCTATGAGTCCGGGGGCAACGTCTATTTCGCCACAGATAACTTTCGCGGGTACGGTGAGCTGGCGCTCCTGGATCGACAGGAGCTCAAGGCCGGGGCTCGAATTGAAGTGGACGATCAGAAAAAGAACCCGCGGGACTTCGTCCTCTGGTTCACCAGGAGCAAGTTCGGCCATCAGGCGATGTTGTGGGACTCGCCGTGGGGAAAGGGATATCCCGGGTGGCACCTCGAGTGTTCGGCGATGAGCATGAAGTATCTTGGTGAGTCCTTTGACATCCATTGCGGCGGCGTTGACCACATCAACGTTCACCACACGAACGAGATCGCGCAAACCGAGGGGGCAACCGGTCACCCATCGGTCGCCTACTGGCTGCATGGCGAGTTCCTCATCATGGACACCGGACGAATGGGCAAGTCCGAGGGCAACGCGGTCACGCTGAAGACGGTGAAGAAGCGGGGATTCAAACCGCTCGATTACAGATACTATCTCTTTGGCGCACACTATCGCACCCAGCTTACGTTTTCCTGGGAGGCGCTCTCCGGCGCGCGGAACGCCCGGTTGGCGTTCAATGATCGAGTGGCCGGGCTGGCCAAGGCGGCCGGGGGACCGGACGGGACGCCGGTTGGCGAGCTTGGCTCGCCGGCACGGACTGCTCGAGAGGCAATGGTTGAATCGATTTCCGACGACATGAACATACCAAAGGCGCTCGGTCAACTCTGGGCGCTCATGAAGGATGATTCGGTTCCGGCCGCGGACCGGCTTGGTGTGGCGCTGAATATGGATTCAGTGTTGGGGCTCAGGTTGTCGGACGTCGCCGCGGGTGGGGCGGCCGTGCTGCCGGAAGATCTCGCGGCCCTCATCTCCGAGCGCGAGCAGGCCAGGGCACGAAAAGATTTCGCACGCGCGGACGAGTTGCGTGACGAGCTTCGTCAGCGGGGTGTCCTCGTTGAGGATACGGCATCGGGCACCACGTGGAAGCTGGTGTAACCAGGATATGGTCAGGTTGTTATAGAGATGCAGCGGTCCGCACCGAGCGAAGATACATTCCGACTGGTCTACGACCATGTCTATCCGATAATCTTCCGGATAGCGTACCGGATCACCGGCAGTGTTGATGTCGCTGAGGAGTTATGCCAGGAAGCCTTCATCAAGTACTACGAACGTGTCGACATGTTCCCCGACCGCGATCAGGCGAAGTACTGGTTGATTCGTGTCACGAAGAATTTGTCCCTCAACGTTGCCAAGCGCGTGAGTCGCGAACGGAAGGCCTACGAGCGTGTGTATCACGAGCCGCAACGGCGTGCCAAGACCGGTGAGGATGAGCTCATACGAGATGAGGAAGCTCTCGAGGTGCAAGAGGCACTACAGCGGCTGCCCGAGAAGCTCAAGACCGTGTTAGTATTGAAGGAGTACGGCGACCTGAACTACCGAGAGATTTCGTCCATTCTGGGAATCACTGAGGGAAATGTGAAGGTCCGGGTATTCCGTGCCCGCGGGCGTCTCATGGAGATCCTCAAGGAGGACACCGAGAGTGACAGGGGTACACATGCGACCTGATGATATGCTGTTATCTGCCTTTCTGGACGGCGAAGTCCCCGAACAGTTCCGGCCCGATATTGAAGCTTCCATTGAAAGCAATCCCGAATGCCGGGCCCGGTTTGAACAACTCAAGCGGTTGCGGGCTACCCTTCAGCGCCATGATGTTCCTGAGCTCCAGGCACGAATGGCGGAGAGCTTCGCGAGCATCCAGAGGCGTGTTGCGGCGAATCCCAGGGTGGGAGCCGGTCTCCGGTGGCGACAAATCCAGGTACCGGTACCTGCGATCGCGGCCGCCGCATTCGTGGTTGTTGCCCTCGCTGCCGTGGTCGTCTGGAGCTTCCTGCCGAAGGCCCCGGCCTCCGCGCCGGATCTTCTCGCTGAGGGACAAGACGTGGATGTGACCATTCGAGTGGATGATGCAGATATGGAGCGCGTTCTTGAGTGGCTTGCAGACAAGGAGATGCTCGGGGAGATCCGTATTCAGCTTCCCGAGCAACAATTTGAGATTGTCGGCGAGCCGGTACTGTTGAAGCCAGACCGGTTTCCGGAGGACTTCTCTGAATGAAGCGGATGAGATCGATAGCGGGCATTTTCCTGCTGGCAGTCACCGCGACCGCCGGCGCTATCGAAATCGACGATATTCTCCAGGCCATTCTTGATCAGGCTCTCACCGTCAGCATCGTAGCTCGCGTCACCGAGAACGGACGCGAGACGGTGCATAGCTACGAACTTACTCAGGTTACTGTCTCGGGACGCGCGGTCCGCCTTCGGTTGGAAGGGGGTAATCTGACGATAATCGCGGAGTTCACGCCGTACGAAGCGGAGGACAGATCTATCCTCCTCATTGCCGAGGGGCAGATCTGGCTCACGACTCCGCAGAATGAGATTGTGCACTACCGGACCTCACTGAGGAGCATTCCTCTTGAGCTCGGCGAGACGGTTCTTTTCTACCCACTCGGGCTTTCAGCCCTTGACGTGGACCTCGAGGATGTAAATGGATCGGGGTCTGAAGAGGACCGAGTGAATATTGAGCTGGAAGTCCAGGTTGAGCCATACTCGAGCGCGGAAGGATAATCTGGACTCGATGCCAAAACTCCAGCTGTCTCAGCTTTCCTGGAAGGGTGCCGTCCCGATTCTTCTATTCCTGGTTTTCGTCATTACGCTCACAATCATTGTTGTCCTCACCGGTCGTGATCCTGTTGTCGTTGGCATTGAGCCGGCGGTTGTGGGGCCAGGTGAGCGAATCATCATCGCCGGGAGGCATTTTGGTGACAGTTCGGGCACCCTCCGGCTGGCGGGAGTAGAGACTCCATCCTCCGCCATCACCGAGTGGACCGACGAGCGAATCGTGCTCACTGTCCCTCAGAGTGCGGATTCCGGCCTTCTATTTGTTGTTACCGACGGCGGATCAAGCTCAGGCGCCCTGCTGCAGATGAAGAGTTCGGTTCCCCGCAGCGGCGGTGCGAGTTACACGCCTGGAACTCCCCAGATCAGTTCACTTCAGCAGACCGAGGCGCAGATCGGCGGCATCCTCGTGATAGACGGGAAGAATTTCGGCACACAGCGTCGCACCTCGCGAGTCCTGTTCTCCGCGTCAACTGACAGCAAGGTCACCTCTCCGGTACCTGCGGTGATCTCGTACCCCGTGTGGACGGACGAGCAGATCCGTGTGCGAGTGCCGTCCGGCACAGAGTCGGGATTCGTCACGGTTGACACTGCGTGGGGTCGCAGCAATCCGATGAGGCTCCACATTGAGCGACCCGCCGGTCAACTGATCCGCACGGACCGATCGGAGATTGCAGTGTGGTACGGAGCATCTGTTGCCGACATCCGCCTTATTGATGACGAGAAAGCCCCCCCCGGCGCCGCGGACGTGATCATGTGGCTTCCTGAGGTACAATCCGGACTTGCACAATCGAACATTCGCTTTCTGGAGCCTGGTGCCGCCGGCGATTCCGCGGTGGCGGGTGACGCGATACACGCGGTCCGATTTGAAGGCGCGGACGAGTCGATCTCAGTCGAGGCTGTGCGTACCGTCGTTGCCAATCGATTCGGACTGCAGCTGGAGATCAATCCGTCACGTGTGTCTCCGGCCTACGAGGGGGAAAGCGGGTTCTTTGATTACTACACCCGAGCGACCCCGACCATTCCTGCGGACAGTGAGGCGTTCGCGACTGTCGCCGCGAGTGTGAGGCAGGGCCGGGCCAGTCCCTACCACATTGCGCGAGCCGTGTACGATTGGATCCTGGAATACATGGACTACGCGCTCTACGTCGAGGATCGGGGAGCCATCGCCGGAATTGGCCGGGCCTCCGGCGACGATTACACGTATGCGACGCTGTTCGTCTCTGTGCTCCGCGCAGCCCGGATTCCATCAAGAATCGTCGGTGGAGTGCTGATAAGCGGTCGGAATGACGCGTATCCTCACTTCTGGGCGGAGTTTTTCGTCCCTGCGTTGGGTTGGATACCCGTCGACCCGTCGCTCGGTGATGGTGCGTTTCCGGCTGGATTCGCCGGGCCGGAAGATCCATCGGAGTTCTACTTCGGCAATCTCGATTCATACCGGCTGGCGTTTCATCACGGATATGCCGAGAATGGACCGGATCGGCGGAACGGCCTTCACTTCACCCCGGCCGACCCATACAGTAGCCAGCGTACCTATGTCGAAGCCGGCGAAGCAATCCGCAGTCTGACGGTGGATTGGCGCTCGCCCCGTCTCATTTCCATCCGGTCCTGGTAGACGACCACCCAGCGGCGCGACACCCACAATCGTTGACAGCGAATCAGGCTTTTCATATTCTCGGGCACATGGACACCCAAGGAGACACAATGGTCGGGAACAATCTGGTCAATCTTCAATCGACTGATCCTGAGATATTCGAGGTACTCAAGCGCGAGGAAGCGCGGCAACGCGGCAAGTTGGAGCTGATTGCCAGCGAGAACTTCGTCAGTCGAGCCGTGATGGAAGCGTCCGGGTCGGTCCTGACGAACAAGTACGCGGAGGGATATCCAGGCAGGCGCTACTACGGCGGCTGTGAGGAAGTGGACATCGCCGAAAACCTCGCCTGTGATCGTGCCAAAGAGCTTTTCGGTGCCGAACATGCGAACGTCCAGCCCCACTCGGGCAGCGCCGCGAACATGGCGGTTTACATGACGGTCCTGAAGCCGGGCGACACGGTTCTCGGGATGGATCTCTCTCACGGCGGGCACCTCACCCACGGTAGCCCGGTCAACTTCTCCGGGCAGCTGTACAACTTTGTGCACTACGGTGTGGATCCGGACTCCGGACTCATCGACTATGATGCCGCGGAACGTGCTGCAAATGAACATCGACCGAAACTCATCGTCACCGGCGCATCCGCGTACTCACGCCTCATTGATTTCAAGCGATTCCGGTCAATTGCGGATTCGGTCGGGGCGTTCTTCATGGTGGATATGGCCCACATTGCGGGGTTGGTTGCCGCCAACGAACATCCATCACCGGTGCCTCACGCCCATTTCGTGACAACGACGACGCACAAGACTCTGCGCGGGCCGCGCGGCGGTATGATTCTCATCGGCACCGACTCGGAGAACACGCTGGGAATCGTTGCCCCAAAGTCCGGGCGGACAAAGATGTACTCCGAACTGGTGGATTCGGCGGTAATGCCGGGGATGCAGGGTGGCCCCCTGATGCACACCATTGCGGCGAAAGCTGTCGCATTGAAGGAAGCTCTGAGACCTGAGTTCAAGAAGTACCAGAAGCAGATCCGGAAGAACGCCGCCGCCCTCGCCACCGCTCTTGTGGCGGGTGGTGCTCGGATCATCTCCGGTGGTACCGAGAATCACCTCATGCTCCAGGACGTGCGCCCCTTTGGGATCTCCGGCAAGAAGGCCGAATCTATGCTGGAC
>JAHOYX010000202.1 GCA_019038705.1 Spirochaetales bacterium | reverse complement strand
CCGGAGAACTCACGAGGGACGAAAGCACCGACGGTTATTGCGTTCTGCATGGATCAGATCGATTCACGGATTCGGCAGCGGGCGAAAAAAGGGCCCGGCAGAGTGCCGGGCCCGTCATAGCACTTGCTATGCGTCTTTTTTCTTGAAGTTGATGATGAGGTTGAGCAGGATACCGACGATGGCAGCAAGACCCAATCCACCGAATGAGAAATTACCAAAGTTGATTGCAGACCCTGTCGCGAATGACGCATCCGGGTTGATCCCGCCAAACGCATTGGTGAGCTGGCCGATTGTGCCGGTACCGAGACCGAGGACCATCATTGCCGCGACAATAATGAGAACCTTGGGATTGCCCATGTCCACCTTGGCATCGACCATGTTCTTGATACCGATGGCCGCGATCATACCGAACAGCAGAATGGAGATTCCACCGATCACCGGCGCCGGGATGGTCAGAACAACGCTTGTGAATTTGGGTATGAACGCAATGATTATTGCGACAATCGCTGCGATACGCATGACCCAAGGGTTGTACACACCGGTCAGGGCAACCGCACCGGTGTTCTCGCTGTAGGTGGTGTTCGCGGGCCCACCAATTGCTGCGGAGAGCATGGTTGCCAGTCCGTCACCAAGCAAGGTCCGGGAGATCTTGGGATCTTTCAGGAAGTCCTTGCCCACGACGTTTCCGATCGCAATGATGTCACCGAAATGCTCAACGATCGTAACTATCGCAATAGGCACGACGAAACTGATTGCCGTCCAGGAGAATTTCGGCGCGGTGAACTTGGGCACGCCAAACCAGGCGGCTTCTTTGACCACGGTGAAATCGACAATGCCGACGATGATGGAAAGGACGTATCCGGCAATTATCGCAACAAGAACCGGCAACAGTGACAGGAACTTCATGCGCCACTTCGGGAATGCGACTTTGACGAGAATGCCTGCGGCGAAGGTGAACCCGGCGATCCCCCAACACCCGAGCACGCCAACCTGTGCCTGGACATTGCCCACATAACCGTCAACGGAGTTCAGAATCGCGACGGGCGCGAGAATGACACCGATGAGAATGATGACCGGACCGGTGACGTACGGCGGCAGGATCCTGTGCAGAATGTCGATTGAGACAAAGTTGAATATGATTGCCACAACCACATAGACAGCGCCGGCTATGACGATTCCACCGAGGGCATATGGCAACCCCTCCGATGCGCCAATTACAAACAGCGGCGGTAGGAACGCGAAAGAACTTCCCAGGAACACGGGCACCTTGAACTTCGTGAGTATGTGGAACAACCACGTACCGACGCCGGCGGCGAACAACGTGACTCCAACATCCAGACCAGTCAGGAGCGGCACCAGCACGGTGGCGCCGAACATCACGAACATGTGCTGGACGCCCAGCACGACAGTCTTGCCGGTCAATCCTTCTTGTTTGACATCATCAGACATGACATCCTCCCCTTACAATCGAATTTCGACGGATGTACATCCGTCTCTTTTGATTCAATCAGTGTATCCGAAATATCGGCGTTGGCAAGCAAGACTTTCTTATCGATTGGACGCGTTCAGCGCCGTTGTGTCGGCATCGTGCAACAACTCTTGTGGAGTTTCTTGACAAACGGCAGAACCGGGATTACCGTGGTCCTTTCTCGGAGGCACAATTGTCCCGTCAGGACGCTATCAATGATCTCAAGAACCGGCGAGAGGCGGCCCACGCCGGAGGCGGCGAAGCCCGGATCAAGGCCCAGCACGAAAAAGGGAAACTGACAGCCCGCGAACGAATAGCAAAGCTCATAGACCCGGGTTCATTCGTCGAGCACCAGACCTACATCCTTGGACGGTCCAACGACTTTGGTCTGGCCGACAAGCACACGCCCGGTGACGGGGTGGTGACCGGAACCGGGAGGGTCGGCGGGCGCCAGATCTGGATGTCCGCCCAGGACTTCACCGTCCTCGGTGGCTCGCTGGGTGAGATGAATGCCAGGCGGATTGCCGAGGCACAGCATCTGGCCGTCAAGACCGGCAGTCCGTTTATCCAGATAAACGACTCCGGCGGGGCACGTATCCAGGAGGGGATCCTCTCCCTCCACGGGTATGGGGAAATCTTCAGGGCGAACACCCTGGCATCCGGCGTGGTGCCGCAGATTTCAATCATACTGGGACCCTGCGCCGGCGGGGCAGTCTACTCCCCCGCCATAACGGACTTCGTTTTCATGGTGGACGGTGTGAGCCACATGTACATCACCGGCCCCGAGGTCATTCGCGCAGTCACCGGCGAGCAGGTGTCGCAGGAGGACCTGGGTGGCGCGGGCCCCCACTGTCAGAAGAGCGGAGTCGCTCACCGGCGTTTTTCCACCGAGCAGGAGTGCTTCTCTTTCATCACGAAGCTTCTGAGTTACCTGCCGTCCAACAATCGCGACCTGCCCCCACTCGCGGAATCCACCGATGACCCGGATCGGCAAACGCCTGAACTCGAAGAGATTGTGCCCGTTGATGATCATCAGGCGTATGACGTAAGGAACGTGATCGGGTCCCTCTTCGACCGGGACTCGTTCCTGGAGATTCACGAGGAGTTTGCCCCGAATATTGTTGTCGGGTTTGCAAAACTCGCCGGCCGCACGGTGGGGATCATGGCGAACCAGCCCGCGCACCTTGCCGCGGTGCTGACCATAGATGCCTCGGACAAGGCCGCTCGGTTTGTGCGTTTCTGCGATGCCTTCAACGTTCCGGTGATCTCTTTGGTGGATGTACCCGGATTCCTCCCGGGGGTTGATCAGGAACACGGAGGAATCATTCGGCACGGGGCGAAGCTGCTCTACGCCATTGCCGAGGCCACCGTGCCCAAGGTAGCGCTCATACTTCGGAAGGCGTACGGGGGGGCCTTTATCTCCATGGCCGGCAAATCCCTCGGCTACGACCGGGTACTGGCGCTGCCAATTGCCCAGATCGCGGTCATGGGCGCGGACGGAGCGGCCAACATCATCTTCCGGAAGGACATCAATGCCGCGGAAGACCCCGAGGCAATGCGCCGGCAGAAGATCGAAGAGTTCAAGGAGAGCGTCATGACGCCGTTTGTCGCGGCGGGGTACGGATACGTGGATGAGGTCATACACCCGGCCGACGGTCGCACGGAACTGATCCGTTCCGTTGAGATGCTTGCGCGGAAACGGGACCAGCTTCCCGCGAAGAAGCATGGCAATCTTCCGCTGTAGGAGTATCGGATGAGTATCGAGTCGTTTGGGTTCGTCCTTGTCGTCGCGCTCTTCGGCATGCTCATTGTGTTTGGGCTGCTTGCCCTGCTGAGTGTCTTGATGTCGGCACTGCGGGGTGTGGATCGAGTCATGCCGACCCGCTCGGGGGACGGCAAGCCTCCTGCAAAGCGTGACGCGCAACGGGCCGCCGGGACCGGGACGCAGGATTGGGTTATCGCGGCGGCCTTCGCCTACATGCTCCTGGAAGAAGAGGATGCCAGACCGAAAGCATCCCCCTGGACCGCCGGCCGGTCATTCCGCGGAGATCCCTGGCCTGCCACTGACTTCGGAGATCAGACATGAAACGAATAATCACCCTGCGCGTAGATGAACAGGAATACACCGTCACGGCGTATCGCAAGGAAGAGAAGATCATCGTCGAGCGGGACGGCGTTGTGCATACGGTCCAGGTGCTCGCCGAACGCTCGGGCGAGACGGTGGCAAAGGCGGTGAACCCATCACCGGAAAGATCGATTCCCGCTCCCAGCGCCCCCACGCAGCCGGTGCAGACTGGCGCCGCGGGTGGAAAGGAGACCTTGGGGGAGGACGTTTCGGCGGCTCTCGCTCCAATGGCCGGAGTCGTAAAGGAAGTGCTTGTGGCGTCCGGCGACAAGGTCACCGAAGGCCAGCGGGTGCTGGTGATGGAAGCCATGAAGATGGACGTCTACGTGAATGCTCCAGTCACAGGGACGGTGAAAACCGTCTCGGCGGCGGTTGGTGTTGCGGTAGACGGAGGGAACGTGCTTCTGACTATCGAGGGTGAGGGGGCATAGATGCCGGACATGCTCTCCCGGTTCTTCCAGTCCACCGCATTTGTGGCCTTTCAATGGCAGCACGCGGTAATGATCGCGGTGGGCGTACTGATGCTCTATCTGGCCATCGTTCGCAAATACGAGCCGCTCCTGCTGGTCCCCATCGGGTTCAGCGCGATCCTGGTGAACCTTCCACTCACCGGATTACTTGCTGAAGGGGGACTGTTCCACTACTTCTATTTCGGCATCCAGGCCAGCATCTTCCCACCGCTCATCTTCATGGGAATTGGAGCGATGACGGACTTCGGGCCGCTTCTCTCACAACCGCGAACTTTCCTGCTGGGCGCGGCAGCCCAATTCGGCATCTTCGGGACTCTGCTGGGCGCCCGCGCATTCGGATTCACGTTTGCCGAGGCTGCGGCAATCGCGAACATAGGCGGGGCAAACGGGCCGACCGCGATCTACCTGGGCTCTCAACTGGCGGATCACCTGCTGGGCCCCATTGCAGTGGCGGCGTACTCCTATATGGCGCTGGTGCCTGTCATACAACCACCAATCATCAAGCTCCTGACCACCAGGAAGGAGCGGCAGGTTGTCATGAAGGATGTTGGGACGGTGTCACATCGCGTGAAGATCATCTTCCCCATCGCGACCACCATCATCGCCGCACTGATTGTGCCAAAGGCGACGCCGCTCATCGGCATGTTCATGCTCGGGAACCTCTTCCGGGAATCCGGTGTGGTGAGCAGGTTGTCCGATACGGCACAGAACGAGTTGTTGAACATCGTCACAATCCTGCTCGCGATATCGGTGGGGTCTAAGATGTCCGCGGAAGAGTTCCTGACATTGAACACGCTCTTGATCATCGGTCTCGGGCTGGTTGCCTTTTCGATTGGTACCGCCGGCGGCGTGCTCCTCGGAAAGCTCATGTACGTACTCTCGAAAGGTAAGATCAATCCCATGATCGGTGCGGCAGGGGTTGCCGCCGTACCGATGTCTGCCCGGGTCGTGCAGAAGCTCGGGCAGGAAGAGAACCCAAACAACTTCCTTCTGATGAACGCAATGGGCCCCAACGTGGCCGGTACTATCGGATCGGCAATAGCCGCGGGCGTTCTGCTGGCCCTGGCCGGATAGTGTGCCGACTCACGCACCGCGGCAGATCGGGCCAGTCGTCTAGTACGCGACGATCCGGGTCCCGGCCTTCCCGTCGACTGCTGCGACCAGGTTGTCAACGTCGGTGATGATGACCTCGTTCTTCGGGTTCGCCTGGATGAACTCAATGGCGGCCATCATCTTCGGACCCATCGAGCCCGCGGGGAACTCCCCGTCCTGGTAGTAATGACGAGCCTGCGCCAGGGTCAACTTGGAGAGGGCCCTCTCCTCCGGGGTGCCGAAGTTCAGGGTGACCTGCGGGACACCGGTGATGATGATGAGGAGGCGCGCGCCCACAGCGAGGGCGATTTTCATGCTGGCAAGATCCTTGTCGATCACGCAGTCAACGCCCTCAATGGTGCCGTCCTTCTCGAACGTTACAGGGATGCCGCCGCCGCCCCCGGTGATCAGAAGATAGCCCTGCTGGAGCAGCGTGTTGATCGCATCCTTTTCAATCACATCGATTGGATACGGAGACGCCACGTAGCGTCGGAATCCTCGCCCGGCGTCCTCCTTGACTACCCAGCCCTTCTCGGCGCTGATCTTCTTTGCCTCTTCCTCGGTGTAGAACGGACCGATCGGCTTGGTGGGGTTGTCCATTGCGGGATCGTTCACGTCCACGACGACCTGACACGGTATCGTGACAACGTTCCTCCAGACACCCTTGCGGATCATGTCGTTCTGCAGGCACTGCTCTATCATGTAGCCCATTGAACCTTCGGTCATCGCGTCGGCAACACCAAGAGGCATCTCTGGAACCTCGGCCTTGGACAGCTCATTCTGAAGCATGAGGTTGCCCACCTGCGGACCGTTTCCATGTGTCAGGATGAAGTTGTATCCCTGTTCGAGAAGATCCACGACCGGCGCCATTGAATGTCGGGTGTTGGCAAACTGCTCAGCAATGGTGCCTTTTTCGCCCTTCTGGATAATGGCGTTGCCGCCAAGCGCGACTACCGCTAGCCGTGCGTTGTTGGAGATGTCGCTCACATCTGCCTCCTGGATTGAAGTAAGGGACGAGTGTACCACCACAACCTCCCCAGGGCAAACGCATATTGATATCCATTGACGTGCTTGCGCATGCAAGAAGGACCCTGCACTTGTCCTCGTGCCTGCGGAG
>JAHOYX010000230.1 GCA_019038705.1 Spirochaetales bacterium | reverse complement strand
GCATTACAATGGGGCCCAGCGGGGTGAAAAGCATATCCCGGCCCGGACTGTTCGGAATGGACCTCTCATACACTCAAGCCATCAACTACACCTATTTCATCTGCCTCGTCCTGGTGATATTCACGATTTTCATCGTACATCGGCTTGAGAATTCAAGAATTGGTCGTCAGCTGGTGGCCATGGGGGAAGATGATATTGCCGCCAGAGCAATGGGCGTCAATACCTCAAAGGCAAAGCTCACCGCATTTGCCCTCGGTGCAGTCTGGGCAGGGATTGCCGGCGTGCTCTTTGCCGCAAAGACCACCTTCATAAACCCTGACAGCTTCAAAGTCTGGGATTCAGTTCTGATTCTCTGCATGGTGGTTCTGGGTGGTATGGCGTCCATTCCGGGAATCATTGCGGGCGCGCTCATTCTAATTCTGTTGCCGGAGTATCTCCGTGTGTTCAGCGACTACCGACTTCTGATATTCGGAGCGGTTCTTGTGATCATGATGGTGTTCCGGCCGGGCGGTATGATCCCGAAGAGGAGGAAGGCCTACAAGCTGCGCCCGGAAGAGTTGCAGGATTCCGCGGCCGCGGTTCCCATTGGCGGCGGTGAAGGAGACGCTCCGTGATCCTCAAAGCAACGCAACTGAGCATGGATTTTGGTGGCTTGCGAGCGGTGGACCGAGTGGACATTGAGGTTCACGAAGGCGAGATTGTCGCGCTCATCGGGCCGAATGGAGCAGGAAAGACCACATTCTTCAACTGCGTTACCGGTGTCTATCCGCCAACCGAGGGTCAGGTTCTCATAAACCCGCCCGGAGGCACCGAAGCGGCCATCACCGGTCTCAAGCCAAACAGGATCGCCGAGCGTGGCCTCGCGCGAACGTTCCAGAACATTCGCTTGTTCCCGAACATGACCGTGCTGGAGAATGTCATGGTTGGCCGCGACTGCAGGTTGAAATCCGGCGTCCTTGGGGCCATTCTCCGCGATCGGCGCACCAGACGGGAAGAAGAGCAGGTCATTCACGACAGCCACGAGATCCTGAAAAAGATAGGGATTGAGAGGCACGTCAATGAGCAGGCGAAGAACCTGCCGTACGGCGCGCAGCGCCGCCTGGAGATTGCCCGCGCAATTGCCACCGAGCCCTTCCTGTTGCTTCTGGATGAGCCGGCTGCCGGCATGAACCCGCAGGAGACGCGGCAGCTGGACGACTTGATCCTGCGTCTGCGGGACGTCGAGAAGCTGACGATATTCCTTATCGAACACGACATGAGCCTGGTGATGCGGCTGAGCGAGCGCATCTACGTAATGGACTATGGAAAACTCATTGCCCACGGATCGCCGGCCGAGGTGAAAAGCAACCCGCTGGTCATCAAGGCGTATCTCGGGGAGGACGTCAGTGCTTAGGCTCGAGGATATAAAGACCTTCTACGGCAACATACAAGCCCTCAAGGGCGTAAGTCTGGAAGTCAACGAGGGCGAGGTAATCTGCCTGATTGGGGCAAACGGCGCCGGAAAGTCGACAACTCTGATGTCGATATCCGCCGTCGTTCCTCCGAGAGGAGGTGAGATCTACTTCAATGACGAGCCGATCTCCCAATTCGCCCCGGATGAGATAGTCAAGCTGGGGATCATCCAGGTCCCCGAAGGCCGACATATCTTCCCGGGCCTGTCGGTGCAGGAGAACCTGGACATGGGCGCGCTCCTGCGACGAGACAAGGAAGAGATTGCCAGGGATTTGGACTACGTCTTTGAGCTCTTCCCCATCCTGAAAGATCGCAAATCTCAGGCCGGGGGAACGCTCTCCGGGGGAGAGCAGCAGATGCTCGCCATCTCCCGGGCATTGATGGCCAAACCGAAGCTTCTCCTGCTTGACGAACCGTCGCTCGGTCTCGCGCCGCTGCTCGTGCAGCAGATCTTTGAGATCATTCGCAAGATCAACACGGAGAGCGGAACTACCATCTTCCTGGTGGAACAGAACGCGAATTTGGCTCTGAAGATCGCTGACCGGGGATACGTCATGGAAACCGGCCGGATAACACTCACTGACACGGCGGCGAACCTTCTGGCAAACGAGGACGTGCGCCGGGCCTATCTGGGGGTATGACCCAACAGTCGGCACCAGCCAACCGACGTCACCAGCGCTGGTGCACTTCCGCCTTCACCTTCTCCTCGTAAACCCGCTGAACGGCTGTCAGCGTCTTCCGGTCCAATGATGCAATGTCGCCGGCGGCAGCATTTGCCTGCGCCTGCTCCGGGTTCTTGGCGCCGGGAATCGCAAGCGTGACCGCATCAAACTGTAGAATCCACCGCAACGCGAACTGGGCCATGGTTGCATCCGCCGGACACAGGCGCTTGAGCTCCTCCACCGCTTCCAGACCGGTCCGAAAATCGACGCCCGAGAAAGTCTCTCCGCGATCAAACGCCTCCCCGTGGCGATTGTATTGCCGATGATCATCGGAAGAAAAACTGGAGCCGGGGCTCATCTTCCCCGTAAGCAGGCCGCTTGCCAGCGGCACACGGGTCAGAATGGCGATCTCGCGTTCCTTCGCCAGCTTGAAGAAGAGCTCAGCAGGCCGTTGCCGGAACATGTTGAAGATGATCTGCACACTGGTCACGTTTGGATAATCTATCGCCTTGATTGCTTCCTCTACCTTCTCAACACTGACACCGTAGTACTGGATCTTGCCGGCACTGACCATGTCATCCATGACTGCGAACAGCTCGGGCTGGTAATAAACCTCCGTCGGCGGGCAATGGAGCTGCACGAGATCAAGTCGCTCAACCCCGAGGTTCTTCAAACTCCGGTCCACAAACGCGTTGAGGTTCTCCCGGTTGTATCCTTCCACCACGTGAGGATTCAGCCGGCGGCCGGCCTTGGTCGCAACAAATACCTCATCGCTCCTCTTTGAAAGAACACGTGCGATGATCCGCTCGCTGCGGCCGTCGCCGTAGACGTCTGCCGTGTCAATGAAATTAACGCCTCGGTCAAGGGCGCTGTTCAGCGCCGCTTCCGCATCCGTCTCGCTGACATCGCCCCAATCCGCTCCAATCGCCCACGCACCGAAACCAATCTCCGAGACCTTCCACCCCGTGCGGCCAAATTGTCGATAGTTCATTCGGTGCTCTGAGGGCCGGCATCGGCGGTACCGATGGTCGGGTTGGCCGCACTCGAATCGCTGTAGACCTTGGCGCCAAGCACAGTTCCGAGATTCATGTTCTCCAGGGCAGAGGCCGGCACAAGTACCAACCCCCCCTTGTTCCGAATGCCTTCATAGATCATATTCATCGCGCGTAGCTGAAGGGCGACCGGATCATCACGGTAGTCGTCGGCCGCCTTCGTGAAATTCTTGGCAATCTCAACCTCCGCGGAGCTCAGAATGATTCGGGAGTTCCTCTCCCGGGATGCCTGGGCCTGGCGACTGAGCGCATCCTCGAGTTCTTTCGGGATGAGAATCTCCTTGAACTCGACCGACAGGATGGAGATGCCCCACGGGTTGGTCTTGGCATCCACAATCTGTTTGATCTCGTCCCCCAATCGATCCCGCTCGCTGAGCAGGGTGGAGAGATCATTGGCGCCAATGCTTGCCCGAAGCGCGGTCTGCGCGCTCAAGGTGACCGCTTCTTTGAAGTCCTGCACCTCGAGAATCGCCCGTTCAGCATCCCAGATCATCCAGAAAGCAAGCGCATCGATGTTCACTGGAACGGTGTCCCGCGTCAGGCTCATCTCGGCCGAAAAATCCGTGGCCCGAATGCGCGTATCAACGTACCCGGCAACGGCATCAAGGAGTGGGAAGAGCAGGAGCAACCCGGGGCCCCTGACCTTGTGGAACTTGCCGAGCCGGAGGACCACGATCTTGTCCCACTGGCTGATCACTTCCAGCCCGGGAGAGAGCAGAAAGCCAATACTGATGACACCTGCAAGGAGTTGAAGATCGACATCAAACAACACGGGCAGTGTTGCCCAGGTCACGGCAACGAGCGCAATGACCATTGGCCAGTACGGCAGTATGAAGAGCAGAACGGCGCCGGAGAGAACCCCTGCGGCGATCTGGGCCACAACTTCCGACTCGGGAAGAGTCATCACGGCACTCTGAAGGCCAAAGCCAATCCCGAGGAACACCCCGAGCGCGAGCGCTGATATGGTATTGAAGCGAAAGTTGCCACGGTGTTTCCCAACCGGTGAATCATCGTTAGACCCGATCACCCGTGAAACTGCCTGTCGCTTCCCCTTGTGTTCCGTCATTTCGCCTGCTCCTCATGAACTCTCGCCAGAAATGCGACTATTTCATCAACTGCAAACCCGTAGGACGACGCCGACGCGAGAAACGATTGCGTAAGCCGACCGAGCACTTGCTCGCGTTCCACGTCCGTCAACTCGATCTTCTTGTCGCTGATAAACGTGCCCGTCCCTTGCTGGGTGTTTACGATTCCTCGAATCTCGAGTTCGTTGTAGGCACGAGCCACAGTGTTTGGATTGATCTGCAGATCAACTGCCAGGCCGCGGACGGTTGGCAGCTGATTTCCGGTCTGGATTCGACCGTCAGCAATGGCCATTTCTATTTGCAGTATGATCTGGCGATAGAAGGGCACACCACTCGTAGCGTCGAGACCCAGGTTGAGACCGTTGCTTCGCTCAGCTGCCATCACCAAACTCCGGAATCCTATTGTACTATTGCTATAGGACAATCGAAGTCTAGGTCACTTGATACCCGTTGTCAACCCGCTTTTCTCAGTTTCGAGTTGCATCGACTGAGGTTCTGGCACAGATCGCGGTTCCGGTAGGGCCCGTACCGATCTCGGGCCAGACCCTTGGCGCATTGTGCCGAGCCGGCATGGACCGTCGTCCTGCCACGACATTCGTCACCATGGTTGTTGGTTCGGGGGTAATCTACCTCTTCGGGGACGCCTTGAAGGCCGCGATCGCGACGGTAGCGCTCCCCATGGCGTGGAGATTCATTCGGAAATCCTGACCTCACACCGGGTCAGCGCTCTTCTGGAGCCATACACCAGAAACAACCGTCGGCCCGATTTCCCATCTACGCCGTACCCACCGGGGACAGTGTCGATTGCTGGACAACATCCAACGGAATCATGGCCGTCCAGCCGGCGCCTGGCGTGCGATCCAGTGAGAGCTTGCAGCTCAATCGCTTCACCAAACCTGCCACGATAGCAATTTCATCCTCGTCCGGCGCAGCAGGATCGATCTCTGGCGGCAGGCCGATTCCCGTGTCGCTGATGGAGATTCGGAGGGTTCCGTTCTCCGTGCTCGCCGACACCGATATCGATCCCGAAACCCCCGGCTCAAAGCTGTACCTGTATGAGCAGAGCACCAGCTCGTGAACCAGCAATCCTATGTGCGTCGCCGACTCAAGCTTGATTGACACCTCGGCGTCAATCTCAGCCTTCACCTCCACTGAGTAGTCGCGATGGGAAATCTGAAGATGGGCAAGGAGATGCTCCAGGTAGTCGCGCAGCACAACCGCGTCAAATCGCTTCGAGCCGTCCAGTTGTTCGTGCACCAGTGCGATTGTCCGGATCCGATCCTGCGTCGGTCGAAACAGTTCCACCAGTTCCGGTCGGTCGCCCTTCTCCGCCCGCAGGCTTAACAGACTGAGGATCATCTGAAGGTCATTCTTGCTCCGGTGATGCAACTCCCTGAGCAGCACCTCCCGGTCCCCGGCAAGCGCCTCATTGCGTTCGGCAGTCGCCGTCGCCTCCTCTTCGGCCACCCTTCGCCGATCCGCCTCTTCCTGCAGATCCTTCGTGCGCTCTGCAACCAGGCGCGCCAACTCAGTTTGCCGATTAGCCATCTCCCGCAACCGCAGCGACGCAATCACCACGAAAAGGTACGCAATGAAACCCGCTGCGATGAGATTCAGTGCGGCCCCGAGTGTCGCGCTTCGCACGCTTGCATATGTTCCGATGAAAATGCAGAGACCATATGCTGCCATCGCAACGACGACTTTGCCGAGTCGTAAACGGTCAAACAATCCATATTGACTAGCGATGAGTAGTGACAGGCCAAAATAAACCAAGCTGGTGAAATCGCCACCCACACTGTCAAGAGCCGTGAAGCACGCCACGAAAAACACGGCAACAACCTGAACTGTTCGACCGATACGGTGTCGGAACATGCCCGCAGCGAAGATTAGCAGGCCGATTAAGAGGGTGAGCCACACTGACAGGTCTTGGAAGGCCGATAAGGGCGAATCGGAATAGATACGCACGCGACCAAACCAATTGCCTGCGGCCGCAGTAATCGTGACAGCCAAAACGCCAACCGACAATCGGCTTTCAAGCTCACGTACTGTTTGCGCAGACGGTTGACCAT
>JAHOYX010000016.1 GCA_019038705.1 Spirochaetales bacterium | reverse complement strand
GGGTATCGCAGCCGGCGGTCTTGCATTCGCCAATGGCCTGCCGCAGGGTGGTGTCGTCCACGGCCTTCGTGGGGCAGATGAACACCCCCCATGAGCGCGCGTTGACTGCCGTTTTCACGCGTTCGGACATTGCCGCGCCCCACTCTTCGTCGAATCCGGGGCGCTTGCGTCCGAGGAATACCACTCCTGCGTGGCTGTTTGGTGAAATCGATATTGAGTCTTTCATGAGTGATCCTCGCTTGTGGCGCTGTGCCCTCCGGGCTGCGGTGCAATAACTTACCTTCAGCAAAAAACTGTGGAAGGTCAACTGCTGCAGTTCCGGGTGAAAAAAGCTGATTGACAGGCTACACAAGTTGTGGTGTGCTTAATCAGACATAGAAACAGGATAGGAGGCAGTATGAGACGTGTTATCAGCACACTGATAGTTCTCGTTCTGGCACTGGTCATGACGACTTCACTCATGGCCACAGGTGGTTCCGAAATGGCAGAGGGAGAAATTACCCTCGACTTCCCAACGTTCTGGGTCGGTCAGGACTCCAAGTCCGGTCCGATTGCTTCCCTGCTCGAGACATTCAACGCCATGCACGAGGGCGAGATCCGCGTCCTGATTGAGCCCAACCCAAGCACGGACGGATACCGCGACAAGTTGAACACCCAACTGGCCTCGGGACGCGCTCCCGACCTCTTTGTGTTCGCCCCGGATCCAACAACCTTCCAGTACTACGAAACCGACATTCTCATGGACTTCACCGACGACCTCGCGGGATCCTGGGGCGACGTTTTCTCCGGTGGTCAGATTGCAGGTGCGACACGGAATGGCCGGACAAAGAGCGTTCCCTACGAGGTCTCCATTATCCCCATCTGGTACAACAGCGACCTCTTTGACCAGGCCGGGATTGACAGCTTTCCGGTCGACCTCGCCGAGTTCCAGGTGGCTGCGACGGCTCTGAAGGATGCGGGCATTGTGCCCACGAGCCAGATGACCGGCGGATCCAATGCATGGACCAGTATGCTCTGGTTCAGCCACGCTGCAGCCAGTCTGGGCGGTCCAGGCGTCTGGGACCTTCCGCTCAGCGACCCTATCTTCACCCAGGCCGCAGAAGTGCTGCGGAGCATGTATCTTGACGGCAATACCACCCGCGACGCGGTTGGTGGCGATGCCGGTGTCTCCGGCGGACACTACATGGCCGGCGACACCGCGATGTTCATCAACGGCCCGTGGTACATCGGTCGAATTCGCGGCGATGCTCCTGAGGTGCACGCCGCAACCATGCTTGCTTCCATCCCGCAGGTGGGCGAGTACTCCGGCCACCAGCTTGGCGGCCCGCTCTCCAACCTCGGTGCTGCGAACACGACAAGCGCGGCGCGCCGCGACGCCGTTGTGACCTGGATGCAGTTCATGACGGAGCCGGCGAATGTCCGGATGATGAGTGAGTCGTCAGGCGCGCTCTTCGGAATCAAGTATGAGCTTGGTGCAGACGCAGACCCGCTCCAGCAGGAGTTCGTGCGGGTAGCAAGCGAAGCCTCCTTTCTTGTGGATCACTTCGCGAGCGCGTATACCGTAGACGTCGTGGCCGAGTTCGGCCAGGCTCTTGCGGAAATGGCGCTTGGCGAGTTCACGCCGCAGGAGTTCATCCAGGCGCTGATCGACAAAGACAACGAGTAGTTCTGTAGCGCACACATTGCGGGCGTTCCGTGCCTCGCGCTTGCGGGCTGCGGGGCGCCCGTTTACTATTCCGTTGGCGGTTACCGGGGGTATCAATCATGATAGTACGCTCAGGGCAGCGATGGCTGTGGCTTGTACTGTTCCTCGCTCCAGCCATGGTTTTGTTCACGATGTACTTTGTCTACCCCCTGGGGTTTGTATTTGTGACCAGCACCCTGGAGTGGAATGGGGTCAGCGCCGCGAAATTCGTGGGACTGCAGAATTACATCGACAACTTCGGCAGCCGTTCATTCCAGTTTTCCATCCGAAACAACTTCATCTGGCTGGGGTCCCTGGCGGTGGTGCAGATAGCGCTCGCCGCGCTCGTCGCGATGATCCTTGCCCGACAGCCACGGGGATGGCGATTCCTGCGAACCGTGTACTTCCTGCCGAACGTGATCAGCCAGGTGGCAATTGCCATGATGTGGGCCGCGCTGTACAACGCGGAGTACGGGGCCATCAACCAGTTTCTCGAGTTGCTGGGCCTTGAGCATCTTACCCACAACTGGCTGGGAGAAATTGGCACGGCTCTGCCCTCAATCCTCATTCAGCAGGTGTTCTACATCGGGTATTTCATGATCATCATCATGGCTTCCACCATGTCCATTCCGGAGAGTTATTACCAGGCGGCGCAGATTGACGGAGCGAATGTCCTGCAGCAGGAGCTCTACATTACCCTGCCCATGATCCGGTCAATCCTGGTCACTTCCATGACACTGGCTGCCGCCTATGGTCTCCGTCATTTCGAGGCAACCTTTCTTCTCACGGACGGGGGGCCGGCGCACCGGACATCGGTGCTCGGCATTCAACTCTACAAGATGACCAGTGCCCTGGATTACGGTCATGCAAACGCTGTCGGCGGTACCCTGGTTGTGCTGGGGCTCATCGTCATCACATTGATTCGTTCAACGCTCGGACGCCGCGTCGCCGCGGACGAAGCGAAGCAGTAGGGGGGTACCATGCAAGCAGTAGCAGCACAAAGACTGACGTTTGCCGGTGGTACCGCAAGAGTGGGAAAGTGGATCGTTCTGATCTTTTTCTTCATCTTCACGTTTTTGCCGCTGATCTGGCTTCTCATTTCCAGCTTCAAGACAAACCTGGAACTGCAGACCAATGCCTTCGGCCTGCCGGCCATCTGGCAGTTCCAGAATTACGTCAATGCCGTCCAGATCTCCAGCCTTCCCAGGCTGTTTCTGAACAGCGTCATCGTATCCGTCTGCTCCACGTTTTTGACGCTCGCCGTGACGTCAATGGCAGCATTTGTCTTCGCGCGGGAGAAGTTTCCGCTCCAGCAGCCACTTCTGAACCTCATTCTCGCCGGGGTGCTTGTGCCCATTATCGGACTCATGGCCCCCTACTTCCGTTTGGTCAACTCGCTTGGTCTTTACGATTCTCTGGTTGCGCTCATTCTCACCTACACCGGAATCAACTTGCCCATTTCCACGTTCCTCATGCACGGTTTCATGAAGACCATTCCTGCGGAACTTGAGGAAGCCGCCGAGATTGACGGGGCGAGCTTTGTGCAGCGTTTCACTAAGGTGGTTTTCCCGCTGTCGCGTGTGGGCCTGGTGACCGCCGGGACTTTCGTGTTTCTGTTCAGCTGGAACGAGTTCATCTACGCGCTGCTTCTCACGTCCCGGACTGCATCTCGCACTCTGCAGCTCGGCATTCGGTTCTTTGTCAGCCAGTTCTTCACCGACTACACGTCTATGTTTGCCGCAATCGTCCTGACCATCATACCGAGCATAGCGGTATACGTGTTCCTGCATGAGAAGATCATCAAGGGTCTCACAAGCGGAGCTCTCAAAGGGTAGACAGGCATGATCGCCCGGGAACAGTCGCAGTGAGGCGATTCCCGGGTCGGTTGTGAAGGCACAGAACATGAAAACACCCACAAACACCGCCGTTGTTGGACTCGGAATAGGTATGGCTCACGTTGCCGGATACCTGGACTCGCCGGGCGCCAATCTTGTGGCGGTTGCCGACGCGTGGGCACCGCGTCGCGAGCGCGTCGGCGGGACCTTTTCGCAGGGGAGCATGCTGAGCCTCAGGCCCCTGTTCAACGAAGCCCTGCTGGACTCCCGGTGGGAGGATCTCGGCGTCCGGGTCTACGATGACGTGCAGGCAATCGTGGACGACTCTGGCATAGACCTTGTCAGTCTCTGCACGCCGGATGACACGCACGAGCCGTATGGCATCATGCTGTTGGAAGCCGGGAAGCACCTTCTCCTCGAGAAGCCCGTTGCCCTGTCGGTGGAGGCCGCCGGACGGTTGGCCGCTGCCGCACGGGCCAACGACCGCCGGATCTCGGTTGGCTACGAGATGCGGGTCAATCCAGCGGTGCTCAAGATCCGAGAGTTGATAGGCGCAGGTCTCGTCGGCAATGTCCGGGCGTTTTCACTCTATCAGTACCGGGGCTCCTTTCGCCGGGACAAGTGGCAGAAATGGATTCAAGAGCGAGACCGATCCGGCGGCTTGCTGGTTGAGGAGACATGCCACTGGTTTGACCTTGCCCGCTTCCTCACCGGCAGAGAGGTCACGCACGTCCACTGCGTCGGGACAGATCTTGTTCATGCCGACTTTGACTACGAGGACATCGCCTTCATCCAGGGATCCTACGCGGACGGTTCGGCATTTCAGATTGGTCACTCGCTGACCGGGTTTGACTTCAGCCTGGTCATCCAGGTGTACGGTGATGGCGGATCAATCTGGTGCGGACTCAAGGCCGCCCCGCACTCACTGCTTGACGGCGGCCAGTCGACCTACATGGGCATCGTCAGCTGGGGCCCGGTGAACGCCGCCCCCGGAGACGGCTCGTTCGTGACCTTTGGCGACGAGGTGCTGGAGGGTGAAAGCATCCGGGACAACGTCGCTCACACCGTGAACGCGCTCCGTGAGGGCACACCATTCACCGCCGAGTTCGATGACGGGCTGCGGTCGCTGCAGATTGCGCTTGCCGCCCGGTACTCCCTGGAGTCCGGGACGCCGGTGGAAGTGGACCAGACATGAACACGACATTGCACCTGGAGCTTTCCGACGGTGACCTGGACCTCTTTCTGGGTGAGACCCGGATTCTGCATCATTCCGCTCGCCTGCCGCTGGTCTCGGTCGGTCTTGGCCATCCCCGAATCAGTGCGTCCCACGGCAATTCCAGAATACGGGCCGGGCTCGTCTGGAAGCGGCCGCTTCCCAACCTTCGGGTTCTGGAGAACGACGATCGGCACGTGATTTTACAGCTGTCCGGTCCCGAGGGAACGACGGTCCGTTTCTCCTTGACGGTAGACGAGAAGAACCCGGCGCTGGTGCGCGCCCAGGTCTCGGGCGAACCCGGGATCGAGCACAATCGGTTGTGGATCCGGCTGCCGGCCCGGCGGCGAGAACCCACCTATGGCGGCGGACAGCAGTACTCGCGCTTCAATCTCCGCGGTTCCCGGCTTCCCCTCTGGACCGGTGAGCAGGGAGTTGGTCGCGGTTTCAACCTGACCACGCTCGCCGCCAACCTGCACAGCGGCTCCGGAGGGCACTGGCACAGCACCTATTTCCCTCAACCGAGTTACGTGACGGAAACCGGCCGCATCGTGCATCTCGAGATCGATTCATACTCGCGATTGAGTTTTGAAGCCGCCGCCGATGTGCTGGAGGTGTGGCAGCCTGAATGCGACATGATCATTGGCGCGGCCGGATCACTCAAGGACGCGGTTCAGACACTGAGCGGTTATCTGGGGCGGCAGCCCCGGCTTCCGGAATGGGCCCACGGGGGTATGTGGCTGGGTCTGCAGGGCGGCGACGAGATCGTCCAGGCGAAGATAGGGAAGGCGCAGGACGCCGGCATCCCGTTGAGCGCCGTCTGGGTGCAGGACTGGGTCGGACGCAGGGTGACGTCGTTCGGAAGTCAGCTGTTTTGGGATTGGCGGTATGACAGAGATCGATATCCGGACCTGCCGGGTCTCACGCAGGAACTCGGTCGTGCGGGAGTTCGATTCCTCGGCTACATCAATCCGTTTCTGGCAATTGAAGGCGAGCTGTACAAGGAAGCACGGGCCCGTGGCTACTGCATCAAGAAACCCGACGGATCGGACTACCTCATCACCGTCACAACGTTCCCGGCCGCCAAGGTGGATCTGTCCAACCCGGAGGCGTGGGCGTGGCTCAAGGAGATCATCCAGCGCAACATGCTGGACGCGGGTCTCTCCGGGTGGATGGCCGACTACGGCGAGTACCTTCCAACCGATGCCGTGCTCGCCGGCGCCGACCCAATGCGTTTCCACAACCGCTACCCGGCAGAGTGGGCCCGGCTGAACTATGAGGCGGTAGCGGAGGCGGGCAGAATTGATGATGTCGCCATCTTCATGCGTGCCGGGTACACGGGCACCAGTCGCTATGCCCACGCAATCTGGGCCGGGGACCAGATGGTCGATTGGAGTCGACACGACGGGCTGCCTTCGGTGATTCCCGCGGCGCTCTCGTCGGGCGTGGTGGGGATTGGTGTCCATCACTCGGACATAGGCGGGTTCACCTCGCTCTTCGGTAAGAAGAGAACGAAGGATCTGTTCCTGCGGTGGTCCGAACACAGCGCCTTCACCCCGATCATGCGCTCGCACGAGAGTAATCGGCCCGACCAGAACTGGCAGTGGGACGGCGACGCGGA
>JAHOYX010000002.1 GCA_019038705.1 Spirochaetales bacterium | reverse complement strand
GAGCGACGAACCCTTGGCCGAGCCCGTAGAAGCCGAGCCTGTAGAAGCCGAGCCATTTGGCGAAGAGCCCGCCGATGATTTCTCTCTCGATGAAGGTTTCGATGTAGGGGAACTCGCCGGCGATGAATTCACCGCAGAGGAACCCGCCGCCGAAGACGACGGCGCCGAGGGGTTCTCGTTTGACGATGAGACTTTCTCCTTTGATGACGAATCCGACGCGGAGGCCGCTGTTCCTGAGGCGGGGGTCAGCGTCTCGGAAGAACCGATCGATCAGGATGACATCTTTGGGATTCCTGAAGGCGGTGAGGAGATTCAGGCTGACGAGCAGGCCGCGGCTGACGAACCGATCCTTGCCGACGAGGTGGAGGACCTCTCCGGGATTGAAGACGATGCCGGCGAACTGGGCGCCTTTGAGTTTACTGACGACGACGCCGGGGCCGAGACTCCCTCCCCGCCCGACGAGTCGTTTTCGTTTGACGAACCCATGGTGCCGGGCGAGGAGCAGCCGGCCTCGGAATTCGGCGACATGCCGGACGTCTCCGACGGGGATGGCGATCTCGAAGAACTGGACACCAGTGGGATTGATGAGTTCAGTCTTGGAGATTTTGGCGAGGAGTTCGGGGTTATCGGCGACGAAGTCCCCTCGACGGAAGAGGATCTCAATCCCGCCCTGAGCGTTCCCGAGACTGCCCCGGGAGCACCCGCACTGCCCGCCGGCGAGTTGCAGATCTCGGAGACCGAGTTTGAGTCGCTTCAAACCACGGTGGCCACCCTTCCCCTCAATCTCAAGCGCGAGGTTGAGGAGATCATCACCGAGGCAAAGGGAACCAACGATCAGGTTGAAGACCTCGTGCGTCGCCTGGCGGCCAGGGAGTCGCCAGCCGACATCGCAACAGTCGCGGGCAAGATCCTCGGAAAGCAGATACGGATTCCTCGTGGGTATGAGAAGCACACTGGTCTCGAGTTTGAGGCTGAGCGACAGGGTTTTGCCTACCAGTTCCGCGAAAACATCCTGCCAATTCTGAGGCTTGTTGCCATATTCGCCATCGCGCTCGTGATCCTGGGACTCGCCGGTTACCATTTGGTATTCCGCCCGCTGCGCGGCAGATCCCTGTACCGCGAGGGCATCGCGCTCATTGCTGAAGATCAGTACACCCTCGGAAACCAGACGTTTGAACGAGCGCGGAAGGTCTGGCCGGCAAACAGTTGGTTCTACACCTACGCCGAGGCTTTCATCACTGAGCGACAATACACCCTTGCCGGAGAGAAGTACGAACAACTGTTGTTCGGGATGTCTGATGGAGAGCGAGACCATTTCAACGGGCTCCTGAATGACGGGAAGTACTCTTCCATTCTCAGTGTTCGCGAGCTGGAGAAGCAGGGGATTCTTGACTACGCGGATCTGGAGTCGGACGTGCTGGGTAACTTCGTCAGGGCGGACAGGCTTCTCCAGTTGATCCTGGTGCAGGACGTAGCCGACTATGACGGCCGGCTGGCCCTCGGTGACAACTTCATGCGCTGGGCGGAGACTGAGCCGGCGAAGTATGAGGATGCGCGGGTCGCGTACGCGCGCCTCATGGAACGATATGGGCAAACAGACGAGTTGCTGTTCCGCATGCTGCGATACTTCGTCCGGACGGACAACCTCGGGGAAGTTCTGACACTCAAGAAATTCTTTCAGCAAGACGAGCGACTCGACATTGAACCGGACGCCTACGCCGAGATGGCCGGGTATCTCATCGACAACAACCTTCTGGCTGATATTGAGCCAGTGCTGCTCCGCGCCTGGGACACGGACCCGTCGATACCCGAGATCCACTACAACCTCGCGCGATACTACCGGCTCATCAATGCAGACGGTGAAGAGGAAAGCGCGCTATCAAACGCCCGCCGGCTGCTGGAGGCTGCAAACCCGCTGACATCGACACTCCGCGGAATACTCGTGGATACCATCACGCGAATCGGAGAGAACTACTACGATGCCGAGTGGTTCATGGAAGCACAGGAAGCCTTCGGCGAAGCGATTGAGGTATATGAGGAGGGGCTCCGCCGACGGGTCCTCAGCGCGGACCCGATGTACGGTCGCGCGTACGCCCGCCTCGCGGACATCCACTACTACATCGGCAGGCAGTACGACGACGCGCTGCGGTACTTCAACGATGCCGAGGAGAACGGATACGACGAGCCCAACCTGGACTACAAACAGGGTTTCATCCTCTACCGGAACGGACAGCTGGAGACTGCGCTCGGTGAGTTCCGCGAAGTGGCTACCGACCCATCCGGGACAACCAACGCCCTGCTGTGGGCCACCGGGAACACCTACTTCCGCAGGCGCAATTACTTCGCGGCGGAGGCTTACTACCGCGAACTGCTTGAGCGAGTGGAACTCCAGCGGGACAACATTCGGACCTTGCTTGTCGATGAGGCCCCGCTGCATCAGTCGGTTGTGGAGTATCTGATCCGCGTGAACAACAACCTCGGCGTAACGCTCAATCGATTGTCGGAAGGGGATGCCGGGAACCCGGACCTCTATTCCACGGCGCTGATCTATCTCACCCAGTCGATTGAATACTCTGAGAACTACAGGCGGGACCCGTACACGCTCGCGCGCGGCAGCGCGGTCAATCTGGCATACCTCAACCAGCGCGGTATCCTCTACCCGACGCCGGAGTACTCGCTGCAGATCTATAACGGCCTGCCCGAAGATCTGGACGACCTGGTCTTCTGAGACTGAACCGCGCGGTCCCGCGCTCGCCTACTCTACCGGCACCATCCAGCCGAACGTGTCTTCCACCGTTCCGTACTGAATACCTTTCAAGGTTCTCGCGAGCTCACCGGTGAGCTCGCCAACTTTGCCGTCCCGGAAAACCGATGTCCTGCCCTGGTGTTCAATCGATTCAATGTGTGAGACACCGGCGGCGGTGCCGGTCACGAAGCACTCAACGGCGCTCTCCATGACTTCATCGATGGGGACGCGGCGCTCTTCGGTGGACACACCCTTCTTGCGCGCCAGATCAATCACGCTGTGTCGATTGATTCCCGGCAGCACGGTGTCTTGCAGGGACGGTGTGACGAGCGTCCCGCTGTCCAGGAGGAAGAAGATGTTACAGGCTGATCCTTCCTCCACGTATCGCTTCTCGGTGGCGTCCAAAAAGATTGCTTCCATGAAGCCCTTTTTCTGTACCTCTTTCTTTGCGAGCGTCGGGATGACGTAGTTTGCGGCGCACTTGATCCAGCCGGTCCCGCCGGGCGTGGCCCGAACCTTGTTGGTCGTAACAGCCCGGGATGCCGCATCGGGGTCAAAGTAGCTTCCAACCTCCGTGCCGATCATGACCACCCACGGCCTGGTTGAGAGATTGAGCCCGATGCCCGGCTCAGCATAACTGAACGGACGAATGTACACCGAATGCCCCGTGGCAAAGTCGTTCTGTTCCCACGTTGGGTCGTATGTCGGGGCAAACCCGAGTTCCTGATTCTTTCGAACCATCTCAACGACGGCAGGTACGAAGAGATCCGCAGGGTAGGCAGGCATGGAAAGTCCTTCCATGGATCGAGCCATACGGTTCCCGTTCTCGTCCGGCCGGAAAATTTTCAACGTCCCGTCGGCCTGCGGATACGCCTTCAGACCTTCAAAGCAGCCCATACCGTACTGCGTTGTGTAGTTGATGAGCGGAAGTTCGGGGAACGAGTTCCGCGAGCCGATAAGCGCCGCCCGGTCGGCCGGACTCATCGCGGCCTCTTCCGCCGGGCTTCGGTGCGGTTTCTCGACAAACTCCTCTATCCACGACCCGTCGTCTTGATATTGCGCTTTGTACATCCACGGGTGCATCGCAAGTGCGAATTCTGCAGCCATGTCTTCCCCCTGTTGCGTCGAATGTTTCTCCTGAGAGTATTCTCCCATGATATATTAGCTCCATGGCGGATGCAACGATTATCCTCGCCGGCGGCGTGGGAACACGTCTGTGGCCGGCCTCTCTGCGCGAGAGCCCGAAACAGCTTCTCCGAATTGGAGGCGGCCCGAGCCTCATCCAACGCGCGATCACGCTCGCTGTCGCGGCCACTGCGGTCGGTCCTATCGTCATTGTCACCCACCGCGATCACGTGCGCGCGATTGAAGAGCATGTAGCTCAGCTCGAAATCGATGCGCCCGGCGTTTCCGGACGGGTCGTGTACCTGCCTGAGCCGGTGGGTCGGAATACGGCGCCGGCAATTGCCCTCGGAATCATCTATTTGAGATCCATTCTGCCCGGCGACGCGCAGGTGCTGGTCCTGACGGCGGACCACGTCATTGGGCCGCCGGATCAGTTCGCCTCGGACGCGGCGGCGGCCTGCGAGCTGGCAGCATCGGGAAACCTGGTCTGTTTTGGCATCACGCCGGACCGGCCGGAAACCGGGTACGGCTACATCCGTGCAGGTGTTCAGCGCGGTCGCGGCTTTCAGGTGGACGCTTTCACCGAGAAGCCGGACCTTCCAACAGCACAGGAGTACCTCTCGCGGGGCGGTTACTACTGGAATGCCGGGATGTTCTGCTTCAGCATTGGGGGCTTCCTGACCGAGATGGGCAACCATGCGCCGGAGATAGCCGCGGCATTCATGGATTCCGGCGATGCTGTGGGGACGGAGGAAACGCCGGCGGGTTCCCGAACCGCTGACCCTGATGGCCTTGCGACGCTCTACGCCGGCCTTCCGAGAATCAGCATCGATTATGCGCTCATGGAGAAGAGCCCACATGTCGCGGTGGTGCCCGCAACGTTCTCATGGAGCGATGTCGGCAGTTGGGACGAGGTGGCGCGGGTTCCTCGCGATTCATCACGAGATACCGCAGACGCCGACCGACCGGGGGTCATTGAAGTGGAGGCCGACGGGAACCATGTGGATTCGGATCTGCCCGTCGCAATCTGCGGCGTGTCGGACATCCATGTAGTGGTTCGCAATGGAAAGGTGCTCGTCTGCCGCCGCGGAAGCAGTCAGCTGGTGAAACAGGTCGTGGAAACGGCCGAGTCTGCGGACATGCGCGACCTTCTCTAGTAGTACTCGATTTCCCGCTGAATGCGCTTGATGATTTCGGAACTGAACGCCTTTGCAATCTCGCCGGCTATCCCGGGGGTGCCCCCGAGCTCCTCGTACCGTCGCTGTTCCGCATCGATGAATTTCTCAAAGTCACCATGTCGAGCCGCCTGTTCAATGAGCAGCTCCCGGGTTCCGTACTGCTCCTCGCGAGCGAACTGCACAGCAGAGCGAACGGCAGCGGCTTCCTTTGCCTGTCGTTGATAGAGGGGCGCCATGCTCTTCAGATCAATGCGCAACAGGATGTTCTGAGGTTCCTGGGGCAGGGCGGCCTGTTCGTCTACAAGAAGTTGCTCATAGTTCCGGCGAATGCTTGTGAAGATATCATCAGTCGTCTTTCGGAAATTGATTGCCACCGCGGCAGCCTTGTCCTTGGGTATTCGCTCCGTCAGCTCGCGGAACTCGTTCATTTCCTTCGTGTAGCGACTGAGTTGCATAAGGATGTTCTTGACCGGCTGTCTGGTCCGGAGTTTCGGGTCGTCCTTCACTCGTTCCTGAATCTCGGTGATGATATCTTTGACCTCGGTAGTGGCCAGGTCACCGGCCGTCGAACCCTCCTCCGCCGGCCTGTTCTGGTGAGCACGGAGAGGCAGTTGCCCCTCCGCGAGGAGTCGCTGGATTGTTGCCACGTACACCATGATGCCAAGGTCCCGAGAGATCGAGTTGAGCGTGGCCGCGGGCAGGGATTTGTACCGTTCGTTCTCGAGCTGCCGAAAGATCGAGTTGACCAGTGAGAGCTTGTATTCCAGGCAGCCGTTCTCCACGCTGAGTTTCAGCGGCTCCAGTTGAGCTTCCAGGTCAGGTCGATCCAGTTCCAGAGTCTTGGCAACCTTCTCCAGATCGCGCCCGGCTCCCTGTATCAGCGCCCACGCGGCGCGAATTCGTTGCTCACGATCGCTCATTGAATCTCCACGCCCGAAGATACCATAACCGACTCATCTCGTGCAGCTTTTCGGACGCCGGCCGACAAAAACGGGTCACAATCAGCGGAAATTATTGTCATACAACGATATAGACCCGAAATCATAATACCGATAATTACTTGACAGCTAGTATGGCGATTGCTATACTTTTTTAGATTCCTAGAATTGGGGGGCAAACCCTCAGGTCGTCGACCTGATCCCCCATAGCTTCAAGGAGGATATTTCATGAAGAAGTTGAGTATTCTGCTACTTGGGCTGATCCTTGTCAGTGGCTTCGTTTTCGCGCAAGACGGGCCGGCCCTGACAGCCACAGGGTCAATTTCATTCGTATTTGGTGCGGACTTGAATGACGAAACACCAAATCTGCCGACGTTTGCGGACACCGTAGCCGCAACGACAACCATTGCCCTCGCAACTGACGACGGCAAGGTCAGCGCCACCATCGGCCTGAACCTGCTTGCCGCGCCGAGCGTGGCAACCGCCCTGGACTTTGGCGATCCTTCATTGATCGATTTCGCGAACTCCCTGGCG
>JAHOYX010000066.1 GCA_019038705.1 Spirochaetales bacterium | reverse complement strand
GCACTGGGGTATGGACCTGGCCGGCACAGCATTGATGGAATGCTGTACCGAGAGAACGTCACGGCGTAGAGTCGCGCATTGTCCGGCTTCGCAAACAGCAGTACCATTCAGGTGCGCAGGGTTTGTGAGCGGGGGTGTACCAATGGGCGGAGGATCCATGCCTGTCGAGATGATTGCAAGAATAGAGGAGGTACTGACGAAAGTTATTGATCCCTCAACGAATCTTTCCGTTTCCCAGCTTGGTGTCGTGAAGCGACTGACCTACCAGGAGGAATCAAATCGCCTCTATGTTTACAAGGATTTCGCCGGCACCAACCACAAATGCATGGTATGCGCCAGCATGCTTGGCATGCAGGAAACCAGCCTCATCGATCGTGTGAGACAACAATTGGCAGCCGCATTCCCGCTGCTGACCGTAATCGTCGCCTGATTCCAACCCGCAGGAGACGTATCGTCATATCGCTGATATCTCAATCGGCAAGTGCTCTGATGTGAGATTCGGGATGCCGGTCAGTTCTGACGGCAGCCTGTTTATTACGCCTATTCGGGATTCTGGAAAATCTTCCTCGAGTTGTTGTTTGAAATCACACTCGTCGACGTACTTGTTTATGACGACAAAAGGTATGCCAATACCTAGATTGCCCAGCTCTTTCCCTATTGAGATCGATTCTGATTTCGACAGGTTGTCCGGATTGAGGATCAGAAACACCTTCGTCGAGCCCTGATCCTGGAGCATCGCCGAGAGCTTCTCGTACGTGGCAATCAGATATTCGATTCTTTCGAGTACGACGTCCCTTTCAAGCTCCTTCCCGGAGGTGTCCTTTCTGATCCTGAGGATTATCTCTTTTTTGTCGATGATGTTTTTTCGGATCTTTTTGAGCTCTCTCATCCACACGAGGGTTGTCTCCGGCAAGGCAAGGAATCTCATCGTGAGGGCTGTCGGCGGCGTGTCAAAAATGACAAAATCCTTGTCCTTGTGCCTCTCCATGGCATCCTGGATCGCAAGAAGCAGCGCGTGTTCCTCCAAACCCGGTGAGTACTTCAGTGTCGTGAAGTACTTGCTCAGGTTGAACGCGTCCTGGTACTTGTATGCGGATTTGAACTCCCGCTCGGTGTCCTTGAGGCTCTTCTTCACCCAACGGGAGAGATCCGTCTCCATGACCCACAGATTCGACATTAGCCGTTTTGGCTTGTGGCCGATGGGCGTCAGAAAGATATCGCTCAGATTGTGCGCAGGATCGATTGAATTGAGAAGGACTTGTTTACCAGCCGCAGCCAGATGTACCGAAAAGAGAGAAGAACTCGTTGACTTCCCCACGCCGCCCTTGCCGACGAAGAACAGCAGTTTCATAACCGGCTCAAGGCTCGCCAAGAGTCGACACAAGTTCCGCCAACGCATCGTGAGAAACGGACACTTTGTTCAGCATTGTCCGCATCTCTTTCGCCATCAGAGGAATCAGTTGGAGGGACACATGGACGGGAGGCGACGGCATTCCGATGAAGGATCCAAACAGAAGCAAGGAGAACACGTGCTCGAGTTCCTGTACTTCGTACTCGATGATTGCGGTCGCCTTGTTTGCCTGCACGATTCGTACGTCCCGCAAGAAGCCTTTCAGGTAGCCGACGATGTTCCTGATGGTCAATGCAATCCTCGCTACGCTTCCGAGCTCTCCGTCAGGCCGTAGTAGTTCATGTCGGCTTTGTGTTTCCCTTTCGACGGAATCGAGCTGTAGACGCCGTATATTCCGGCAATGACGGAGGCGCCGAGATGCAACTTCGCTACGCTGAACAGATACGCCACCAGGGCTACATATGCGCCCAGCGTCGACACTATCACGAGGTTGATCTGCAGCTTCCTGTAGGACAGGTGATCGGCTGTCCGTTTCCTGAACCGATACTCGTGATAATAGGTTCGCATGAGTATTGGTAGCGCAACGCCGAAGAGCACGGAAAGAATGAGGGTGAGAATCCCCCACGCTCGCACGCTGAAAAGCGGCGGAGTCACGGCAATGCCGGCGGTATGCAGCAGGAAGACTGCCAGTAACCCGAGTACGGCGCCCCCCGCGGTAACGATGAACACTCTGCGAACTTCTCTGAATAGATTTTCTACGGTCATTTGATTCATGCGTCGAGTCAACTCATAAGATAAGGCGGGGAGGAGGCGATTCGATGCCTCCTCCCTCTACTTTCTGGCGCCCCTATTTCACGCCTCCGCTGCGACCGCTTTCGGTTTGCTGCCAAGGAAAGCGACAGCGCCTTCAATGACCACCCACACTGCAATGAGCATTATCGCCGAGTTCAGGACGACAAGCAGCCAGTTGCCTCCGTTGATGTAGTTCCTCTCGTTAATGACGAGCGCCCAGAGTGTCATGACTATCATGAACGCCGCGGGGATCAGGCTGATGAGGTATTTGACGCCTCCCTTCTTTTTGAGGTAGACCGAGATCGTCAGCAGGGCAAGGCCGGCCAGCACCTGATTCGTAGCTCCAAAGAGCGGCCACAGGCTCAGGCCTCCTTTACCGTCGGCGCCGGTGGAGAAAGCCAGGAGGCCGGCAGTGATAATGGCAAACGCCGTCGCTGCATACTTGTTCATGAAGAACTTGACCTTCAGGTCACTGGAGAGTTCCTGCACCACGTAGCGTTGGATCCTCGTTGCTGTGTCGAGGGTTGTCCCGGCAAACGAGGCTACAAACACGCCCATTATCACAATGACGATTTCTTTCGGTAGACCGACAACCGCAATCATGTTCGCGGCCCCGACAACGAATGCGTTGATCTTGGCGCCAAGTCCACCCGCAGCCGCCCAGGAAGAGTAGTGCGTGGTCCAGGCGGCGACTCCGGTCAGAGTCTCCCCGTCCGCGTTGGTATACGCGATGCCAATTCCGGCGGCGACAGCGATTATCACCAGAGTGGACAATGTCCCCTCCATGAGCATCGATCCGTAGCCGATCATCCTGGCATCTTCTTCCTTCGCGACCTGCTTGCTTGTCGTGCCAGACGATACGAGCGAGTGGAATCCGGATATGGCCCCGCACGCAATCGTGATGAAGAGGAACGGCCACAAGCTCGGCGCGCCTTCAGGCGCCAGCTGTACAGCCGGGGCGACGAAATCCAGCTTGCCCGAGAATCCGGCTGCCACTACACCGACGACCAGCAGGACCAGGGCGACGAACAGCTGCCATGCGTTGATGTAGTCCCTCGGCTGCAGCAGTGTTGTCACCGGTAAGGTCGAGGCAATGAAGGCGTACACCAACAGTATTATCACCCACACACCCGTTGTCGGTATCCCGGCCACCGCCCCCAGATTGATCGGCACGAAGTGACCGAGCACGACGGTGGCATACATGAGGATGACCGCCAGCACGGTCAGAAGGTTCAGGTTCTTACCTTTCTTGTAGATGAAGTAACCCAAGACCATTGCGATTGGAATCTCAAGCCATACCGCCAGAACCGATTGCGGGAAAATGGTGAAGATAATGCCGATAACGAGGGCGAATACCGTGATAACGATCAGCAATTCCAGAAGCACGATCAGGAAGAAGATCGTCCTGGTTCTTGGATTCACATATTTCGCGGTAATCTCCGAAATAGATTTGCCCTGGTTTCGCAACGAAAGCACGAGCGCACCAAAATCATGCACCGCACCCATCACGACGGTCCCGACGAAAATCCAGATGATCGCGGGCAGCCAGCCCCAGATAACGGCGATTGCCGGTCCGACGATCGGCGCGGCTCCCGCTATCGAGGTGAAGTGATGCCCGAAGATGATACCCTTGCGCGTCGGTACGTAATCTTTGCCGTCCTCGAATTCCACGGCCGGCGTCTTGTTCTCGTTGCTGAGGTTGAAGATCTTCTGCCCGATAAATCGACCATAGAACCTGTAGAACAGCAGGTAGCCCACGAACGCCGCAACCATCAGTAGAACTGAATCCATGCTTTCCTCCTCGAGTCAATGTGCGAAGATATAGCCAGAATTGTAGCATACATTTTTCAGGAGATGTTCTCCGATTGTGAGACGAAGTTGGCGGCGCCGGCCGTGACTATGTAGTCCTTCGTTCTGCCGAATCCACCTCTCGAATGAAACTGATGAGTCCGGAGAAGAACACTTCGGGATCGTCCCACATCGCGAGGTGGCTACCGTCCGGACAGTGCAGGTATTGACCACGCTGAACTTCCGAGGCCATCCATTTTTGCTGCTCCGGGTCCATCGTGTTGTAGGTTGAACCTATCACCAGAGTCGGCACCTTGATTCGGTGCAGATCGCCTTTGACATCCCAATCCTTCAGTCGACCCCTCATTCCGAACTCACTGGGTCCGTTCATCAACTCATAGATATGGCGGTTGAGGCGCGGCATCGTTTCTGTGACCGCCGCCGGCCATTCGGATTTGGGCATGCGAAGTACAAACTGGGTGTAAAACGGCGCCAGTAGCTCCTCGTACTTCGGGTTCTCAAAGTCCTCGGCCGCCTCGAGGGATCGTATCTCGGCGAGATCCTTCGGATCCATGCTTTGCGCCAGAACCTCATTGGCGTAGCGGTTGTAGTCCCGCATGCTGGCTTGCGCGCTCGAAACAATGAGCCCCTTCAGGTGGTGTTGATGCTTGAAGGCGTACTCAAGAGCCAGCATGCCACCCCACGAGCTGCCGAAGAGGAAGAAATTGCCCTCCGCGAGGCCGAGAGCCGAACGGACCTGTTCGACCTCATCCACGAACCGGTCGATCGTCCAGAGGTCGTCGTCCACCGGCTGGTCGCTGCAGAATGAGCCCAGCTGATCGTAGAAGTAGTACTCGAAACCTTCCACCGGGAAGTAGTCGTTGAAACAGTCATACATGGTATGTGTGCTTCCCGGTCCGCCGTGGAGTAACAGAATCTTGATCCTGGGATTCTCACCCATCCGTCTCGTCCACACCTGAAATGCTCTTCCTTCACATGCCACGTCCACACGTTTGACCCCCGCCTGGCTCGATTCGCTCATCCCGCCCTCCTTACCGACGTTTCCCCAGGGTAGTCTCGATCTTGATTGTAGACGACCGAAAACCGTTTCGCGACCGGGCGCGCTCAATACATGATCGTCTATGACCACGGCGCCGATCTGGCTCAGCGCAACAGAGCCACACGCTTCACCTGCAACGCCGGGAGCAAGAGTTCCTGACGCGCAAGCGTTGTCTTGCCGCATTGCCGCGGTTCTTGACGCAACTCACACCGTTGGTATCAGGCGCCACAGTATCTCAGCTCTCGAGTTTTCTGATGTTCCTCAGCCGCATCATGTCGCGTTCACGCTCCGGCCGCCGAGGGTCTTGCTGGCGGGTAAGAAACCGCGGCCCCATTCCCACCGGGGCCGGTTCCCCTCAATGTGCAGAGCCAAGCGGAATGAGCCAAAGGGTGACGACCTTCTCGCCCCGGGTCAGGCAGAACACGAGCACTTCGCTGAACCTGGAGACTGCGGCAAACGCGTTCGCTCGGCGTCGTTGACACAGGCCGGCCGAACTGATAGACCCATTGATCAGCGAATGCTGTGCCACGTCAACGTAAGGGAGATCCGTGGAGGACGGTGACCTACTCATCCAAATAGCATCCCTGGCAGTCCTGCTGCTCCTCTCTGCCTTCTTTTCGGGTTCCGAGACGGCCTTCTTCTCGCTCAATAGCCTGGAGAAGGACGCCCTCCGACGCCGGAGTTCGGGTCGGAAGGGTCGGTTCGTGCTTCTTCTGTTCTCTCAGCCCGACGAGATACTGGTAACCGTTCTGACGGGCAACATGTTCGTGAACATTTTCGCCGCGTCAATTGCTGAAGCGCTCGGCGCTCGATTCTTCAAAGAGGCAGCCGAGCTTGTCTCCATTGTAGCGATGACGCTCCTGCTGCTGATCGTTGGCGAGATGACCCCCAAGAACCTCGCCATCAGGCATTCGCTTCGCTTCGCCAGGATCTCTGCGACCTTCCTGCGGGTAGTCCACACCGGGTTGCGCCCTATTTCGTATCCGCTCGAGCGACTGCGCCACGCCGTTCTTTCCGCGTTTCCCAAGCACGGACGCGACGCGGATGTCGACCAGGGGAGCGCTGTTCTCTCGGCTATCCGGATGGGGTATCAGAGCAAGACAATTGAGGAATCCGAGCTTCGGCTTCTCGAACGGTTCTTTCGGTTCAGGCAGAAGACAGCGGCTGACGTCATGGTCCCTCGCGTGGACCTTCATCCGGTGGACGCATCGACATCGGTTGGCGACCTGGTGGAGAGGCTCGGATCCGGAGCACTGGGTACGGATACCAGCCTCATCCCGGTCTTCCGACACGATGTAGACCACATCACCGGGTACGTGCGGCTGGTTGATCTCATTGAGCATCGATTGAGTCCGGGGTCACATCGTCTCTCTGATATCTCGATGCCAATCCACGCGGTCCCCTCATCCAAGCGTCTGCGTGAGCTCATGGAGGAGATGACTGAGCTTGGGGCGGAGATGTCCGTGGTGGTGGACGAATACGGCGGAACCGAAGGCGTCGTGAGTTTCCCCGGGCTCGTTGGCTACCTGTTTGAGGACTTCCTTCCCGAGCATGAGCGAGCAATAGAACAGACCGGCGCCGGCAGCTACCGTATAGCCGGCCATGCCGATGTAGATGAGGTGGCCGCCGCTCTCCACGTTGAACT
>JAHOYX010000042.1 GCA_019038705.1 Spirochaetales bacterium | reverse complement strand
GACCGGTGCCCCGGCGTTCTGAGATCTCTCTACTCTCCGTAACAATGCCATCAAGAAGCAACGCAAGCTGTTGCCCGCGCTCTGAGCTCCGAGCCAGAAAACGCGGATCTGCGATCGTATTCACAACATGATTCGCCACCGAGCAGGTCACCGGGCCGCCGCCGAAGGTTGTCCCGTGGTCACCCGGTTTGAGAAGGTCGTTGATCTTCTCGGGGATGACAGTCGCTGAGAGCGGGAGACCACCTGCGAGCGGTTTGGACAGCGTCAGAATGTCGGGTTTCAGGCCGACAAGTTCGCCGGCAAAGAGCGGGCCCGTCCTTCCGAGGCCGGTCTGAATCTCATCGGCAATGAGGATCACGTCGTGTTCACGACAGAGTCGGTTGAGTGCGGCCGCAAATTCGGCACTCATTACTCGCAAGCCCCCCTCACCCTGCACCACCTCAACAATGACGGCCGCAAACTCGTCGTTCAGGGTAGATTCCAGCCCCTGGACATCGTTGAAGTCGCAAACAGCCATCCCCGGGACAAGCGGTTCGAATGGATCGGAGTATTTCTTGTTGGGGGTGGCGGAGAGGGCCCCCATGGTTCGGCCGTGAAATGCATTGCTGAGCGAGAGGATCTTGTGATGACCCGGCCCGCGGGTATTGCGGGCATACAGCCGGGCGTACTTCAGCGCGGCCTCGTTTGCCTCGCTACCACTGTTCCCGAACTGGATCGCGGCGTATTGGCCCATCCGCTGGTTCAGCAGCGAGAGCAGAAGGGATGCAAGATCGATTGCAGGACGGGTGGCGTAGAGATTGGACACATGAATCAACCTGCGCATCTGGCGCGAAGCTATACGCGCAAGGTCCCGACGGCCGTATCCGAGCGCGTTTACGGCAATTCCGGCGCCAAGGTCCAGATATCGATTACCTTCCGTGTCCCAGACGTGGACACCCCTGCCCCGGTCCAGCCCGAGCATCTCGCTCGCGTAGTTGTGCGGGAACGGCGGGTCCTTGATCAACTGCGTCATCCTTTCTCTCCATGAATCGTCGTGCCGCTCTGACCTGACACAAGCCGGGATAGACCACCCGGTTGTTCATAGTCTCCTATGACAATGTGGTTCACTCCGGCGGCGATGGCCCCGGCAGCACTTCGGATCTTCGCGACCATGCCTCCGGTGATCGTCCCTTCCGTTATCAGCCGCTCCGCTTCCGCAATACCGAGTGAGGCGATTACCTCCCCGTCGGGACCCTGCACCCCCGGCACATCCGAAAGGAACACCATAACGGTCGCACCGGTCGCGCCGCCTACCGCGAACGCTGCCTCGTCGGCATTGATGTTCACCGGATCGCCGTGCTCGTCCGCGCCCGGCGACGCAATTACCGGCACGTAGCCGCCAGCCCACAACCGGGTGACAATGTCCGGATTCACCGCCGACACATGGGCTGTCCGCGACAGGACGCCTTGTGCATCGGTCACCGGGGTACCGACAAAGAGGGCGCCGTCAGCACCTGAGATCCCAATCGCTCGGATGCCGGACACCGTCAGCGCTCTGACCAGCCGTTTGTTCACCAGCCCGCAGAGGACCATGTCCACGACATCCATCTCATCGTCGCCGGTCATGCGGATCCCGTCGGAGAAGGTTGATTCGATGCCGAGCCGCCGGCTGAACTCACTCACGTCGGCGCCGCCACCGTGGACAACGGCGATTGGTGTTCCGGCCTGGACCCCGGCATGGATCTCGGCCGCCAGGGCCTGCAGTGCGGTCCGGTCGCGCGCGGGGCCGCCCCCGATCTTCACAATCATTGAATCGGTGCTCATGGGAATACCTGGGATTTGCTGCGAATCCGCAGCGGCGTCATACCGGTGTACCCGGTACTTCTGGAGACCAGCCCTGTCATTGGCTACTCCCCGAGATCGGGTGCCAGGTTGCGCATTCGATCCCTCATTGTAGCCCCGCAAGAATATACAGTCAGAATCGAATAAACTTACGCGATCACCGACGATTGATCAAGGCCGCACGAGCCAGGGGAAGATGTGTTCTTTGTCAAACGTCGCGAAAAGCGCTACTATCTGCTCTCCAATTCCTGCTACGGAGGTTTGCCGGTGATTCGAGCCCGAGTCGTCGGTGCCGCTGGGTTCGGTGGCGCCAACATAATAGAGTTGCTGACGGCGCATCCCGAGGCCGAAGTCGTCTCGCTTGTCGACGTCCAGGGCGTCGGCCGGCCCATCAGCGATCAACACACCCACTTGAAGGACGTGTGCGACGTGGTCGTCTCGGCCCCCGACGACGCTTCGTGGGATGATTCGATCGACATCGTATTCACCGCCACCCCGGATCGTGTGGGGATGACTCTCGCTGAAGCCTGTCTGAAGGCAGGCGCTCGAATGATCGACTACAGTGGTGACTTCCGCTTCAACAGCGCCCAGGCGTACGCTCGCTATGCCGAGCGGATCGGACGTGACCCAGTTCATGCGGCCGCCGGACTCCTTCCCCGTTCAACATACGGTTTGACGGAGTTGCATCGGGACGAGGTCAAGAAGACGTCCCTGGTGGGCAATCCGGGTTGCTTCGCCGTCTCGGCGATCCTGGGGGCGGCTCCGGCAGTCCGGGAAGGCCTGATCGATCTGGACACGATCATCTTCGACGCTAAAACCGGGGTCTCAGGCGCGGGGATCAAAGCGGCGCAGACCTTCCACTATCCGCTTCGATACGAGAACATGAACGCCTACAAGATCGGCGCCCATCAACACAACTTCGAGGTCGAGCGGGAATTGTCCATCCTGGCCGGGGCCGAGCTGAAGGCAACGCTGACGACACAGGTCGTACCGCTCTGTCGCGGGATCATGACGACTGTCTACGGCCAATTGACCAGTCCGTCGACAACCACCGGAGAGCTATTCGACGCGTACAAGGCCTACTACGACGGCTCTCGCTTCGTGCGCGTGGAACCGCAGGGGACGCCCACCTCAAACAACGACGTGCGGGGTTCGAACCTCTGCATCCTGTCGATCAATGTCGACGCGCGGACCGGGCGGATGATCGTCGTCTCACACATCGACAACTTGATGAAGGGCCAGGCCGGGTCGGCGCTGCAGAATATGAATGTCATGTTCGGTCTGGACGAAAGCCTCGGACTCCGGCGCCCGGCATTCTACCCGTAGCCTGCAGTCGCTACTCCCCGAGCTCGGGTACGAGATCTCGCAGCTGTGAACGCACCTCTTCCGGGGCGGTGTTTTCTCGAAGGACAACGAGCACGGTGTCCTCGCCGGCCACGGTGCCGATGATCTGGATGATACCGATATTGTCCAGGGCAATGGCGACGGAATCGGCGTGGCCGGTCAGGGTTCGAACAATCGCAAGGTTGCCCGAAAACTCCATCGAAATGAATCCGCGTTTGAGATCCTGAGAGTAGTTGTGCCGGCTCTCTCGCAGTTCTTCCTCCGTCGGCAAGGTGTAGTAGTAGCCGTTGCTTCCCTCGGACACCTTCCCGACCTTCAAGACTTTGAGATCGCGGGAGAGCGTTGCCTGTGTGACAGTGAAACCCTCTTCCCGGAGATGTTCCAGCAGAATCTCCTGGCTGTTGATCCGATATTCCTTGATAATCTGTCGTACCGATTTGAGTCGTTCCGCCCGATCCTTCACTGCAGGGAGCCCACCTTACCCGTAGACCTGTAAGAATATACTTACTAGGTTGAATAAACTTACGCTATCGGCAGCGAATGTTCAATACCGATCGAGGACGCGCAGGGCATTTCTGTACAACGCATCGCTTCCGATTGCGTCCACCTCCTCCAGCAACAACTCTCCGTTTCCGGGCACGGATACGACCGGGTGAGATTCCTCTCCCTCGGGATAGTCCACATCGGCACACCCCGCGGTCTGCATCGCAATGTGGATGCGTTCGCTGGTCATGAGATCGATGTGAACCTCTGCCGAGCATCCCACGGCCACCTGAGTGTGGTTGAAAGCGACCGGGCGATTGCGTCGATCCCGGAAGTGCGCGCCGTCAATTGTCCACCCGAGCCGGTCGGCCAGCCAGAGCGAGAACAATCGACCTGCCGGCGACGATGTACCGGCAAGATCCACTGACGAGATTTCGTCCAGGAGTGGTGTCCTCTTTGGGTCATCAAATGCCGAGGCTACCAGTCTCTGGAGTGTCCGGAGCCTCTTGAAGGCGAAATCAGAGACGGGGATGCGGTCGGTGACGACTATTCGGTGAACCACCTCGAGTATGGCGTCTTCCGGGTCTCCCAGGGCGACGCTCTGCTCCGTGTCCACAAGCAATTTCTCCGCCTGTTCCTGGGCGTGTGCGAGGAGGTCCTGGTTGTCGCAGAGCGTGTCCTGCCAGAGGATGAGGGTGGGGATGTCACGCACGAGGAGCGGTACCCAGCTCCCGGGAGCGCCACCTGCGCCGTCCGAGCCGTTGGTGATCACGATTTCCTGGAAGCAGACGCTCTTCCGCTCCGTGTCAATGAAACATCGGGCCGACACATCCAGCCGGCTTTCTTCGGTGGGGTTCTCGTGGGCAGCGCCGTTCACAATGTGGATGACTCGGGCCGCCCGTTTGCCAAGCAGGTAGTTGAGCGCCTCGTTTGCCATGGTCTTCTCGGCGTCCGGACTGAAGACCACCAGGTTGAACAGACTCGTGCGGACTTCGGAATTGGTGAGCTCACGCTGGATGCGAGCGAGTTCCTGTTCGACGGCCGGCACGTCAACAATCATACTCTTCTCCACCGTCTGTCGCCGTCGGCGAGCAATCCCCGCGCCTCGTCCGGCCCGGCGGATCCGGCCGCGTATTGTGGCAGCGGTCCGTCTTGAGTGGACCAGTGATCCAGGATGCGATTGATGAACGACCAGGACGCCTCAATCTCGTCATTGCGGGTGTAGAGCGTGTTGTCACCTTTCATGGCATCAAAGAGGAGCCGCTCGTAGGCTTCGGGAACAGCGGGTCCGAACGCGGACCCGTACGCGAAATCCATGCTTACGGGTCGAACGGCCGTGGCGTAACCCGGGATCTTCGCGTTCACGTTCAGTGTAATGCCCTCCTGGGGCTGGATCCGAATTGACAGGACATTCCTCTGCAACGGGCTCCCTGCCGGACCGAAGAAGTGCAGCGGCGGGTGTTTGAAGTGAACAGAGATCTCAGTGGCTTTGCGGGACAACCGCTTCCCCGTTCGGAGCACGAACGGCACACCCGCCCACCGCCAGCTGTCCAGGTAGAGGCGAAGGGCCGCGTAGGTCTCGGTCTGACTCTCAGGATCCACGCCATCTTCGGTGAGGTATCCGGCGACTTCTGAACCGTCCACCACGCCGGCAGAGTACTGAGCCCGGACGACGTGCCGGTCAGGTTCCCGGTGGGTGACTGGGTCCAGAGACCGGATGATCTTCACCTTCTCATCGCGGATGCTATCCGGACTCGTGTCGTTCGGAGGTTCCATTGCGGTGATCGCGAGGAGCTGAAAGGTGTGATTCTGGATCATGTCCCGGAGCGCGCCCGCCCGCTCGTAGTAGTTGCCGCGAGTTCCAACCCCCGCGTTCTCCGCCACCGTGATCTGGACGTGATCCACGTACCGGTTGTTCCACACCGGCTCAAAGATGCCGTTCCCAAATCGGAGCATCATCAGGTTCTGGACGGTCTCCTTGCCGAGGTAGTGATCAATACGATAGATCTGAGACTCATCGAAACAGGACTGCAACAGGGAGTTGAGAGATTGGGCCGAGGCGAGATCCCTTCCAAACGGCTTCTCCACAATGATTCTGACATAGCCGGTGTCCGAGCGGGCAAGACCGTGCTCGCCGAGGCTCCTGATCACCTCTTCGTAGGCCCCCGGGGGAGTGGAGAGGTAGTAGATCCGGTTCGGAAAGCCGGCCGCGTGCTCACGCAGCTTCTCGTATCCGGCCGGGTCTTCAAAGGTTGACTGAAGGTACACGACCGACTGGACAAAGCGGTTCCGCTGTTCCTCGGATGCTCCGCCCACATTCGCAATCATCTCCCGAACCTGGTCGCGGAAGTGCTCCTGGCTCCACTCCCTTCGTGCGAACCCCACAATCCTGAACTCACTCAACCGCTCGTTGAGGTAGAGCGAGAACAGAGCCGGCATGAGCTTCTTCCGCGTCAGGTCACCGGTGACACCGAAGATGAAGATGACCAGCGGTTCCGCGGCGTCAACCGTGTCCAATCCTTCTCGAAGGGGATTCTTCATGGTGTTATCAATATGATGCCCTGCCGATCTTCGAATCAACCCCGAGCCGTGTGCCGGTCAGGTCGCTGGTTCTCGCAGGCTCAAATCGATCTTCTGCCGCTCCACATCAACTGCGAGCACCGTGATGGAGGGCAGGTACTGATTCACCGAGAGGACCTCCAGGGGGTGCCCGATCCGGTGATCGCTCATCTGTGAAATGTGAATGAGACCGTCGTTTTTCAGGCCGATATCCACGAATGCCCCAAAGTCCACGATGCTGCGGACGACCCCGGAGACGACACTTCCGGGATGGAGCATCGATATGTTGGTGATGCCATCCTGGAATGGAATGGCCGGCAGCTCACTTCGAGGATCAAACCCCGGCTTCTGAAGCTCGCCGATGATGTCCCAGACGGTCGTCTCTCCGAGTTCAGGTTCCACGCCGAGCCGGTGATCCCCGCCAAGACCGCCCACCACCTCTCCCATATCTTCCCGACGCAACCCGGCCACATCATAGC
>JAHOYX010000134.1 GCA_019038705.1 Spirochaetales bacterium | reverse complement strand
GAGGACGAGATGCCGGCTCAGTACTGGCCGTTTACGGGCGTCACGACCTTCGAGAGTGCGGTCCACGTTCTTCTGCGCGAGCCGGATCACCCTGTGTGGGACGACCGGACAACCGACGACAAACACGAAGACCGGGACGACATCGTTGCGCGGGCCCTTGTTGAAGGTCTGATGGCTGCTCGCGAGGAACTCGGAGACAGGGTCGATCGCTGGGAGTGGGGCGATGTCCACCAGATTGAGTTCCGAAACGCGACGCTCGGCGAATCCGGGATCGGGCTGATCGAACGGTTGTTCAACAGGGGGCCGTTTCCGCTCGCGGGCGGCGCCTCCACTGTCAACGTGGCTCACTGGGGGTTGGAAGAGCCGTTTGATGTCACCAGCAGTGTCTCGGAGCGGGCGATCTACGATCTCGCCGATCCATCCAACAGCCTCTACACCCATCCCACCGGGCAGAGTGGTCACGCCTTCCACGCCAACTACATGAATTTCTTCCAACAGTGGAGCGACGTGGAGTACCATCCGGCGCGGTGGACCCGGGAAGAAGTTGAGGAATCGGCGGGCCGGCGAAAGCTGATACTCCGCCCGGCGGCGGATGAATAGCGACGGACCCGGAATGATATGGCAACACCGCTGAAACTCGACAGGCTGGACTACGCCGGAGCGATTGGCTTCTTCGCCTATGCGTCCAGTGTCGTCGTCACCCCCATCGTCCTTCTGGCTCTCGCGCGCGATCTCAATTTCGGCCTGGCAGAAAGCGGTGGTATGGAGGCCGTCCGCGCCGGGTTCCTCATGATCATACTCCTCGCGAGCGGATTTGCCGCCGCCCACTGGGGCAAGATTCCCATCCTGGCAGTGGGAAGTCTCATCCTGGGAGGGGGACTCGTTCTCTACGCACTCGCTCCGGCCTACTCGGTCGTACTGCTCGCCATGGTCCTGGTAGGGTTGGGCAGTGGGCTGCTCGAGGCCCTGATCAACCCGCTGATCCAGGATGTCCACCCGAACGATTCGGGTCGATACCTCAACATCGTGAACGCCTTCTTCTCAGCCGGAGTACTCGTTTCCGTGCTGGTGGCTGGTGAGTTGCTCACCCGGGGCGTCAGCTGGCGATTTCTCATTGCGGGGGTCGGCATGCTGGCCGTTCTCTCGGGCGTACTCTTTGCCGCACTCGGCCGGGACGAGTACCGGCTGGAACGCGAGCGGCGGCGGTCACGCTCAGGCTCGGGAGTGGCAACCTTCCGTCACGCGAAGGCGATCCTTCGAGAGCCGTCCTTCTGGGTATTCGCGCTCGCAATATTCTGCGGCGGCGGCGCCGAAGGTGCTTTCACCTTCTGGAGCGCCAGTTACATCCAGCTCAACTTTGAGGCACTTGCACGGGCAGGGGCCTTTGGTACGGCGGCCTTTGCGGCCGGTATGGTCGCAGGAAGATTGGCTTCCGGCCGGTACATCCGCCAGAACCGACTTCGGACGCTCATCATTACTTCCGCGCTCATCGGTATCGCGGCGAGCTTCTTCGCGTACCTCGTGAACAACATGTACGGATTCTTCGCGCTGCTGTTCGCGGCCGGTCTGTCCATCGCCTGCTTCTGGCCCAGCATACAGTCCCATGCCGCAACCGTGCTCCGAGTTGACTCGACGATGCTGTTCATTCTGCTCTCGGTCGCGGGGATTCCGGGGTTTGGGTTCACCTCGTGGGCGATGGGTCTCATTGCCGAGCAGGCCGGGCTCCGGATCAGCCTCCTCGTCATCCCCGCCCTTCTCACCATACTCGCGGCCGTGATGATCTTTGACCGCGTAAGTTCACGCCAACGGTGAGCTGTTCGTTCCGTTTCGCATGCTCTCGAGCGTCCGGCTGCAGATGTAATACTTGTAGGCCGACGTATCATGGCGAGGAAATTTGAACACATAGAGCGTCCGTCCGAAGTAGAACTCCAGCTGATCCTGGTAGACCACGTTCAGCGCCTTGACCTCGACCCATGGAAAGAATCGATCAGATCCGCCTGCTGCCCCGGCCCCCGGTTTCGCGCGCGGATCAGCAGATAGCGCGAATCGGATGCCGTCCATGTGGAATGAGAGCCGGCCGATACCCCTGCGACGGAGGCGGGAGAGCCGATATCCGGTGAACATGAGGGCGTGGTCGTCTGAGAAGAGCTCCTCCGGACGACCGGAAGCGAGAGCATCGCGAAGGTAGTTGTCCACAAACTCGTTCTGAGCCAACGACCACTCCCGGATCGTCCTGAAGTGAACCGAATGCGAATCTGGACCGGGAATTGCCCGGAATCGATAGAACGGCGTGAGCTCCACGGTGTATCCGCATGATTCACAGAAGAATCGCCGGCCGCTGCTGCTCATCGTGTTCAGAGACGAGCAGCTCGGACAGTAGAACAGCACGAGTTGGAGGCATTCCGCGGACCGATCCGAGACGTATGGTACGCGCGAATCGTTCTGATATTCCGAATCATCATGATCGAGCGCCGACTGGATGCGCTCGGTGATCTCGTCGACTGAGAGACTCTTCGCTTCGTCGGCACTCACGGCAAGTTTCTGTTCAATGACCACGCGACCGCGCCGGGTGTGAAAGGACCACCGCGGAACGGTCATGTAGCCGCCCTTGATCAATGACACGAGGACTGGAACCTTCGCCAGCTTGACCAGCTTGGCCGTGGACGGAATGATGCCGAGCGACGCGCCGTCCCAACTGCGCTGCCCTTCCGCGAAGATGCCAATCACCTTCCGCTCCTTCAACGTCTTCAACATGAGCCGCAGCGAGGCCAGATCATCCGCAGCTTTGGATGTCGCGATGGCGCCGACCTTGCGCAACCACCAGGAGAAGAACGGATTGCGAAAGTTCGCATCGGAGGCCACAAAGTACACGGGGACCGGAATGAAGTAACTCACAAGGAACGGATCAAACGTCATGACGTGGTTGGGAATCACCAGGTAGGGTGGTCGCAGGCCCTCCGCAACCTCCTGGTGCTCGGAACTCAGCCGGAAGCGCCACATAAAAATGGGCGCCAGGATCCAACGAAGAAGCCTGTGGAACCAGATGCGCGCGCTTGTCTTTCTGGATGGGGTTTCTGCCATGGTGTTCTCTACGGACTCACGATATTACCGAACGAAGCCTTCACGCGCAAGCGACAACAGTTGACGACAGCGATTCCCGGTGGACGGCCGGGATCGGGAGTACGATTGATCCACCGATCGTGCTGCTGACGCTTGGGTCCTGTGGTCCGAATGGCGATACATATGGTATACATGGAGACGTAGTGACTGTATCACCGGAAACCGTCGAAAAGGCATTGGAACTCGTGTTCGGCGCACAATCGGATTACGCGAGTCTCAACGCTTTCAAGTCGCTGGATGAGAAGGTCCTGAGGTCGGCATATCGCCGGAAGGCAATGCACTTTCATCCCGACAGAGCCGAAGTGCTCGGCCTCGATGCACGGGCCCTCGGCGAACTCTTCAAGCGTCTTCACGGTGCGTATGGTCTTCTGAACAGGGTGAAGGTGGATAAGAGTCTGCGCGTGAGCACTGCCGTCCACCGGTCGGCAACCAGGCCGGCGGACACCGAAACGTGCGGGAGATTCTACCGCGGAGGAATGCCGACGACCAGACTCAGGTTCGTTCAGTTCCTCTACTACAGCGGCCTCATCGACTGGCAGACGATGATCAGCGCCCTTACCTGGCAGCGCACGGTACGGCCCAAAGTCGGCGATATCGGGCGTGCATACAAATACTTTGGTCATTCAGAGGTACTCACGGTCATCAGAGGGACGGAGAGGTCGGAGCTTTTCGGCATCGCAGCACTCCGCCTGGGCATTGTCAACAGGCATCAGCTCAACGTCATGATTGGCAAACAGTTGAGCCTGAACTACCCGATTGGCCGTTACTTCCTCGAAGAAGGCATATTCTCCCAGTCCGATGTGGATGCACTCCTCGCCAGGAACCGGCGACACAATTGCAGGTACAATCGAGCGCCGGCGAACCGTTGACGGCGGCCCCGGTTCCAGCTACGATCCTTGTGTAGTGCTCCAGGCCAAGTTCCCCAGTTGAGTTGAGATCGCAGGTATGTTGAATCACGCAAGAAAACACTCCGGCATTGCCGTCGCGCTCCTGGTTTTGGTCGGACTGTACCTGACGAGCCGGAGCAACTTCCTCCTGTTTCACTCGTTTGCCGAGATCTTCAGCATCGTTGTTGCGTTCAGCATCTTCGTTATCGCCTGGAACTCGCGCTCCTTCATGGATAACAACTACCTCCTGTTTGTGGGAGTGGCCTACCTGTTCGTGGGGATTATCGATCTCATCCATACTCTCGGATACTCAGGAATGGGTGTCTTCACGAATACCGGCGCCGATCTGCCCACCCAACTCTGGATCGCGGCACGCTTCATGGAGAGCGTTTCTCTGCTCATTGCCCCCGCCATGATCGCTCGCAGAATCAAACCCGTGCTTGTACTCCTGATCTATGGAGTGATCACAGGCCTGGTGCTGACCTCCATCCTCCTCTTGGACTTCTTCCCCGTCTGCTACGTTGAGGGAACGGGACTGACGCTATTCAAGAAAGTCAGCGAGTATGTGATTGTCGTGATTCTGGCGGGATCGGTGATTCTCTTGCGCAGGCAGCGAAAGAGCTTTGAGCCACAGGTCCGGCACTGGATCTACGCATCCATCGCACTCACCATCTGCGGAGAACTTGCGTTCACCTTCTATATCAGCGTCTTCGGCATCTCCAATATCGTTGGACACTTTTTCAAACTCCTGTCGTTCTACCTCATCTACCGGGCACTGATTGAGACGGGTCTGACGCAGCCGTTTGGCCTGCTCGTCAGAGATCTCAAGAAATCGGAAGAGAGGCTGAGAGCGGACAAGCAGAAGCTTGAGGAAGCCCTGCAGAACGTGAAGACCCTCAGCGGATTGCTCCCTATCTGCAGCGAATGTAAGAAGATCCGCGACGACAAGGGATACTGGAGCCAACTGGAGATCTATATCGATACTCATTCCGAGGCCAAGTTCAGCCATGGAATCTGTCCCGATTGTGCCAGGAAGCTCTATCCAGAGTACGTCGACCGCAAGGACTCCACCGAAACGGAAACGCCCGGCGATTCACCGCCAACCGAGTAGGCCGGCGCCAGGCCTCACCCCGCGTTGCTGGACTGCGCCCAGAGGTTGAGTTTTCCGTCCCTGGCGTACTTATCGATCTCAGCCAGTTCGCCTTCGGTGAACGTCTGATTGGCAAGGCAGCCAACGTTATCGTCAATCTGCTCAACCCGGCTGGCGCCTGTCAGAACGGTGGTGATGCGCGGATCACGCAAAACCCATGAAAGCGCGAGCTGGGCAAGCGTCTGCCCCCGGCCTTCAGCGATCTTTGCGAGCGCGCGCACATTCTCCAGGTTCTCCTCGGTCAGAAACTCGTCCTTGTGGAAGAACCGCGGAATCTGTGCCGCGCGAGAGTCCGCGGGTACGCCCTTCAGGTACTTGGAGGTGAGCAGGCCCTGAGCCAGGGGCGAGAACGGTATGCAGCCCATTCCGAGCTCCTCGAGCGTGTCCAGGAGATCGACCTCGACCCACCGATTCAGCATCGAGTAGGAAGGTTGGTGAATCAACAGCGGCACGCCCATCCTCTTGAGGATCGCGTGCGCTTCCCGGGTCTTTTTGGCCGAGTAGGACGAGATACCCACGTAGAGCGCCTTCCCCTGCGCGATGGCCGTAGCAAGCGCGCCCATGGTCTCTTCCAGCGGCGTGTTCGGGTCAAATCGATGTGAGTAGAAGATGTCCACGTAGTCCAGCCCCATTCTCTGAAGGCTCTGGTCCAGGCTTGCGAGGAGGTACTTGCGGGATCCCCACTCGCCGTAGGGCCCCGGCCACATGTCGTATCCCGCCTTGCTGGAGATCACCAGTTCGTCACGATAGGGCCGCAGGTCCTTCTCCATGATCCTGCCGAAGTTCTCCTCGGCGGATCCCGGCGGCGGACCGTAGTTGTTTGCCAGGTCAAAGTGGGTGATCCCCAGGTCAAATGCCCGTCGGCACATGGCGCGGGCGTTCTCAAAGCTGTGGATGCCCCCGAAGTTGTTCCAGAGCCCGAGCGAAACCGCCGGGAGGTCCAGACCACTCTTTCCGGTTCGGTTGTACTTCATGGTCTCGTATCGATTTGCTGCCGATTGGTATTCCATCTCTCTCTCCCTCCTGTTAATCCGCCTGCTTCGGCGCCCTGTCCGCCGCTGCCTCAAGCGGCGCAATGAGTTCATTCAGTGTCGACTGCACCCATGCAACGACCTCGCCTCGCTTCGTCATCCCTCTCTCCGACTCATGCCGCAGTTTGGTCTCAACGCCTCCGGCCTCAAGGCTCCTCTTGCTCACGGTCAGCCGAACCGGGGACCCGAGCAGATCAGCATCGTTGAACATGACGCCGGGGCTTTCGGCTCGGTCGTCGTAGAGCAGATCGATTCCGGCCGCCTCCAGTTCGTCGTAGAGCGCGTCGGCCTCCTCCGTCCCTCCCTTGAGTGCCACGAGGTGCACGCTGTAGGGCGCAATACTGGCCGGCCAGACCAGGCCGTTCTCGTCACTGTGTTCTTCGGCGACGCTCGCAAGCAGCCGTCCGACCCCGATGCCGTAACTCCCCATGACAACCGGTTTCCTCTTGCCGTCTTCATCCAGGAAGTAACAGTCCATGGAGGTGCTGTAGCGGGTGCCCAGCTTGAAGATGTTGCCGAGTTCCACCCCTCTGTGC
>JAHOYX010000129.1 GCA_019038705.1 Spirochaetales bacterium | reverse complement strand
GCACGTGAACTCAATGCAACCATAAAGTACCGTGTGAAGAGCTTCAAGAGCTACTATCAGAAGCTGCTTCGTATCATACGAGAAAGCGAGAAACAAACCGGATCGCTCCTGGTCACCGATATTGTGGCGGTGCGCATTGTTTGTCCGTTCCTGGAGGAAGTTGCGACGGCCGAACAGGTCCTTCGGGAACTTTTCGAGATTCATGGGCTTGATCGCAAAGGAGCCGAGTTCTCGGTCCGCGAGTTCGGCTACGAGTCCACTCATTGCCTTCTCCGCGTTCCCCAGGATCTGTGCGAGAGCTTCCACATTGGCGGTCCGTTTGATTGTGAGGTGCAACTGCGGACGATTCTGCAGGATGCGTGGGCGGAGGTTGAACACGAGATCATCTACAAGAATGAGTTCACGACCCTGGACGAATCGGTTCAGAGGAAGCTGGCCGCCCTCAATGCCAACCTCTCGCTTTCGGACATCACCTTCCAGGAGATCCGGAACTACCAGCGAAAGCTGACCGCCGAACTTTCACAACGCCGAGCGGGATTCTGGCGTTCACTGAGCAAGACGGTCGGGTCCAACGAATCGGCCGTGAACGGCGACATCCCGATCCTTGACAGCGAAATGCAGTTTGAGCCCGCCGATCTTGGCGTTTCTCCATCCCTCGCGGATGACTCTCTTCGCGACAGCCAGGGCGGGGCGCCGATGGGCAATCTGGATGCTGAGTTGCTGTCGGCGCTGAAGGCTCACAACGCGGGAGATCACTCCCGGGCAAGGGAGACCTATACCCGGATTCTTGAGGCCCAACCTCATCCGTTTGTACAGGCCGTCGTACTCATGCACCGCGGTATGGCAGAGTTCGCCGACGGCAGCTACCGAGCGGCGCTTGATGATTTCTCTGCGTCGCTGAGGATTGATGAGTCAAACTGCCGCGCTCACTTCTACCGGGGCACCGTGTGTCGCGTGCTGGGTGACTATGACCAGGCGGAGATCGATTTTGGGAACGGTCTGGCCATCGATCCGTACAGCATAGATTGTCTCTACCAACGAAGCGCCCTCCGACTTCAACTGGGCGATCTTGCGAGCGCGGCGGCGGACTGCGAGGCCGCCCTGGCAATTGAGCCTGAATCAGACATGCTGAAACGAATGGCAGCGGCAATCAATGAGCGTCGTGCCTACGGAGGTTCCCATTGAGCGAGCGATTCTTTGCAAGTGACAACAGCGCCACCGTTCATCCTGCGATCATGGAAGCCCTGAGTGAGGCCAACCGGGGTCATGCAATAGCCTACGGTGAAGATGAGTGGACAGAGAAAGCCAACCGGGTCTTCAGGGACCTCTTCGGCCGCCGGGCCGAGGTGTTCTTTGTCTACAACGGCACAGGAGCCAATGTGATTGGTATGCAGGGCGTTCTCTCTTCTCACCACGGGGTGATTTGCACCGAGGTTTCACACATCCACTGTGATGAGTGCGGAGCGGCGGAGAACTACATCGGGTCCAAGCTCCTTCCTGTTGCAACCTCCGACGGCCGTATGAAACCGAGCCAGATTCTCCCGCTTCTGTCCGCGCGCGGAGTGGTACACCACTCCCAACCGAAGGTCGTCTCGCTGACCCAGGCCACGGAGTGCGGCACCGTCTATGATTCGGACTCCGTGCGAGAGATTGCGAAGATCTGTCACAAGAACGATATGTACCTGCACATGGACGGTGCGAGGATCAGCAATGCGGCCGTCGCACTCGGATCGGAACTCGGAGATATCACCGGCCGGCTCGGCGTGGACATACTCTCGCTTGGCGGCACGAAGAACGGGGCCATGTTCGGTGAGGCTATCGTCGTCTGGAGGCCTGAGCTGGCGGAGAACCTCAGGTACATACGGAAGCAGGGGATGCAGCTGGCCAGCAAGATGCGTTTCATCTCGGCCCAGTTTGCCACGCTGTTCGGCACCGATCTCTGGCGAGAAAACGCGGCGCACGCCAACGAGCTTGCCCAGGCACTCGCAGCCCGACTCCACGATATCCCCGGCGTTGAGATTGCCTACCCTGTTGAGGCCAACGGCGTTTTTGCCCGGCTCCCCCATGCGGCCATTTCTCAGATCCAGGACGAGATCTACTTCTACATGTGGGACGCCGAAGCGGACATTGTGCGCCTGATGCTCTCTTTTGATTCCACCATGGAGGACGTTGAAGCACTCGTGGCAATAGTGCGAAAGCACGTTTCCTGACCTGTCAGATCCCGCCTTCTCTCCGTTCGGGAATTGACGAGGGCTCCCGTCCGGACGCTGCAAATTTCCTGGAGAGAAACAGACCGCACAGGCAGTGGCCGTACTCATCGTGATCCGCCACAACGTACTCGCAAGGGCAGATGATATCTTCGTCCGTCGGACGTTCCCCGTCACCATCCCGGCAGGGGCAGAGATAGTATCCGTACCTGTTGTAGTTTTGCGCGAGCCCCGCGGCGAGGTGGTCCAGGAACTCAGTATCTGGATTCACTTCCCAATCGTGCTTCGTCGCTATTGCCCCAATGAACTGGCGCGCGTCAGACGATGTTTTCTTCCGTGCGTTCATTCTATGCCGAGTCGCTCGGCCCACTTCGGCTCAACGAACCCACAGATGGCGTCCGAATCGTCAATCGTCAGAATGGGAAACACGGGAACATTGGCGTAGGTGCTCTTGAGTTCCTTCTTTGCCGCACGCTTGAGGTCAAAATCGATCTCATCCAGGTGAATGTACTGGAACTCGTATCCCTGTTCTTCGAGGTATGTCATCGCCTTCTTGCAGAACGCACACGTTGATAACGAGTACAACCTCAGCTTGTGATCCTTGTTCGGTCCGGGGACAATCTGGTAGTCGATTTTATCCAGTGCGCCACTCATACAGGTGAGAATACCGAAATTCCGATTCGCTGTCCAAATCGGCTCAGGGGCCGGTTGCGCCGGGAAACTGTCTGATGTTGCCCTCCTGGTCAGGCGCGGCCTCCTCGCCGTGCGGGTCTCCCGACATGTGGGTCAACCGTTGCTCAACCTCCTGCAGCTTGGCTTGCAGGCTACGGATTGTCCTCTGAATCCTCAATCGTTCCTTCTCCAGCTTCCTGATTGGGTTTTCCGGTTCGTCGCTCGGTCGTGCCTTGAGTCCGATCTTAACCATGTCGGGGGATTGGCCGGCTTCAAACCTCTCTTCGGCCTCCAAACGCTTCTCTTCAGTACGGATTCCCGCAACGGTGGCCATATTGGTGTAGCCGAGTTCCGGATTGATGTCGTAACTATGAATCTTCATCAGGGTCGTGGCCGTACGCTTGTCCATTGACAGCACCCGCTCCACGTAATCTTCAAACCGTGTTCCGCGCTTCCTGCAGAGCACCTCCACCTCAATCAGGGTCTCACCAAAATCCTTCATGAGCCGTCCGTTGAGCGCCAGGAACCGGGTCTTGATCTTGTGGGTGAGAGCGGCAAACTCCGGATCCGCATCAAAAGGATTGTCATAGATCTCCAACTCCTCCGCCCGGTCCAGAAGCCGGTGAAGAATGCTGCGGAACTCCACGGTGTGAGCGCGTGGACCAACCGGCACGGGCGAGGTGGTGAAGTGAATGTGATGGGCGAACTCGTGGATTGCGGTGTACATCAACGCGCCGTCGCTCTCGAAGTTCCTGTTGTGAAGGATGATCTCCCTCGTGTCGGGGTGATAGAGGCCGTTGGCCTTTTTGCTGCGCTTGCCGCTGAAGATGAGAAAGAACTCCTCAACGTCGTCCTCCAGTCGCAGCAGTTGCTCTTTAACCTGGTCCTGGTTCATTCTCTTACCCTCGCTGTGTTATTCACGATCCAATCGCAACACGGTTTCTTCCGGCGTGTTTTGCCTGATAGAGACGATCATCGGCGGCTCGCATGACTCCGGCAACGTCATCATCCGCGTTGCTGCCCGACACGCCGATGCTGATGGTAACAGCTAGTCCATCCGCGATCACATGCCAGTTATGCCGCTCGACGGACGACCGCATCTTCTCGCAGACGGCATGGGCCGTCCCTTCAGTTGTTTCCGGGAATATGATAACGAACTCCTCACCACCGTAGCGCGTAACAACGTCAACGGTGCGTATCGCCGCGCGCAACAGCCCGGCCAGTTGTCTCAGAACCTCATCTCCAACCTGGTGGGAGTAGGTGTCGTTGACTCTCTTGAAATGGTCGATGTCCGCCATGGCAATGCTGAAGGGTCGATTATACCGCCGCGACCGCTCGAGCTCTTCTGCAAGCCGCGAGTCGGCATACCGTCGGTTGTACAGCCCGGTCAGGCTGTCCTCAATTGCCAGCCGTTCCAGCTCGTGTTGCTGGTTCTGGATGACGGACATCCCCTGAAAGACCCGCCTCTGGGAATCGAACATCAGTTTGGTGATCACCACTGCAAGGACCATCACGATGGTGCCGTTCACGTAGTGACTCATGAGAGTGGCGCGGTCGGGCTGCAGGAAGGTCATCGCCACGAGAAACCCCGCGTGGTTGAGCGTGAACAGAGGAACACTGACCCGAGGCGGCAGGTACATCGCGACGGCAATGGTCATAGTGCCGATCACGTAGACTGTGATCTGTCCGTGGATGGCCTGGTCAATCATGGTCGAAACGGTGCAGAACACGAGGAGTATCGTGGCAAAGCCAAAAAGGAGCACCGCGTGGCCGCGAGTGACTGCATCGGCAGACGATGGGCGGGTCAAGTAGTAAATCACCAGGACCACGACCAGAATCCCGAGCAAAACCGCGTGAGCGAGGAAGGCGTAGTAGTAGCCGCGGTGCGCCGGGATCACGCCCTGGGCCAATCGAACACCGTCAACTACCAGGAGGGCTGCGTCAATGATGAGAAGGATGATCACGTAGCGAAACCCGCGGGTGAGATCAATGTGGACGATTTCTCGCCAGAACCAGTTTTGCTTTCCGGATTGCACGGTGCTCAAGACTACTACAGAGACACCGCAGTGTGCTACTCTGAGAATCACCACCAGAGGATAATTAGGACGTGAACCCGAGTCCGCGCCGTTGTATGACTACGAGCAATGTGGCGACGTAATCTATACGCCGCCTGGTTATCTCAGCTACTCGCCATCTCCGGGTTCGGCTTCGTCCTGCCGTTCATCCCGTTCTACATCCAGGAACTCGGGATCACCGAACCGGAACAACTCCGTCTGTGGACCGGCGTCCTTTCCGCCGCCCCCGCGCTCAGCATGGCGATCATGGCGCCGGTCTGGGGCCTGGCCGCGGACCGGTGGGGAAAGAAACTGATGATGCTCAGGGCCATGTTCTTCGGAACCATCATCATGGCCCTGATGGCGACCACGCGGAGTGTCCAGGCAGTACTGGTGCTCCGTATATGTCAGGGACTCTTCACGGGTACCATGACCGCCGCCGCCACGCTCGTTGCAACCGGAACTCCGAAACATCAGCTGAGTTACGCCCTCGGCATGCTTTCTTCCTCCACCTTCATCGGCATATCCCTGGGACCGATGATCGGCGGCCTGGTCGCGGAGTGGATAGGATACCGGCCGAGCTTTGTCATTGGCGGAGTGATGCTGGCAATCGGGTTCGTAATCGTGTTGCTGCTGGTGCGCGAGCACGAGGTGGACGAACCCCAGGTTGGCGAGCCCGAGCGTGAACCACCCGGGCGCAAACCATTCGGACGCCTCGCGTCTATCCTCTCCGTGCAGATGCTCGGGCTGTTCGTCCTTATTCTCATGCTCCGGTTCGTGAGAGCGCTCCCCATCCCGTTTCTCCCGCTCTACATTCAGGAGTTGCGTGGAGAGCTCACCGGGTCTGCGTCCGCAACCGGGATGGTGTCCGCCGCTCGTGGGGCAGTCACCGCGCTGGCCGCCGTGACCATTGCGCGGCTGGGCGATCGACATAACCGTCTGTTGCTCGTCGGAATCCTGCTTGCGATTGCCGGCGTGTTCTCACTGCCCATCTATTTCACCGGCTCCCTCTGGTCATTCTCGGTGTTCCTTGTGCTGGCAACCTTCTTCCTGGGCGGTGTGGAACCGCTCGTTCAAGCCGATCTCAGTTCCCGCGTCTCTCCGGCCCGTCGAGGGATGCTCTTCGGAGTGCAGACATCCATTGCGAGCCTGGGATGGTTCGCGGCGCCGCTGGTCGGAAGTCTTGTGAGCATCCGCTTCGGCATTCCACACATCTTCCTGACACTCACCGTATTTCTCTTTGTCACGGTGGCAATCGTATTCGTCGTCTATTTGCGCGGCGTCAACAATGCGCCAGCCGTCAACGACTCGAGGAAGCAACCGCCGCGATCCACCGCGTGAGGACACCTGAAAACTGCTCAGGATGGGTATCGGTCGGAACGTGTCCGGCGCCCTGGATGATCTCAAACTGACTGCCCGGTTTCTGATCCGCCTGCGACTGTCCATCCTCAATTGACCGCCAGGTATCCTCGCTGCCCCATATGAAGAGCACCGGCGCATCCACCGCCGCGAGATCCGGGAGGTCGGGCCCAACCGTTTTTGCGAAGTTGACCAGTGCCTTCTGCGCGTCACCGCGGACCAGGGGCGAAAGGTACCCGTCAACGACGTCCTCCGTCGGGGGGTGACCATACGCATCCTCAAGGAGTTCCCGAACGCCTTCCGGCGTGAAGAGGCTGTTGTTGAGCCACGAGCGGAGCGCCCATCGAACCGGCGGGAACCATGCCATCCGTCCTCCAGGTCGATTCTCACCCAGGACCGTCGCGATGAGCGCCACGCCGGCGACCCTGCCCGGACG
>JAHOYX010000180.1 GCA_019038705.1 Spirochaetales bacterium | reverse complement strand
TGTACGCCTCGTGTTCAAACTGATTCAGCGTGACGTCAATGTCCGGATTCTCGGGCCTGTACCTATCGACGAGTTCTTCGAATGCCGCCTTGGGATTCGGGTCGGACAGGTTGGAGTTGATGACCAGCTCCTGAGCATCAGCCTCTCCTTCGGCACCTGCGAACGCGGCCGGCAGCGCCAGCGCAACAATGAGAACTGCGAACAAGATACGTTTCACCATATCGATTGTTCCTCCTTAGAGTCTTGTTAAATTCAGTCTAAACCGCCTGCCGGACCCGTCAATCGCAAATATTTCGCCCGTTTATTGCGTTTTTTTCATGTGATCAGGACCCCCACCGACAAGATGGCGATAAGGCTCCCGGGCAAGGATCTTTCTTTCACATATACAGATGCACGTTGTTCACACGCGAATTGAGACATGGTATTGTACTATCCAAAGGTGGGTCTTTCGTTATTTTCACATAGGAGCGACATTTACCGTGGAGGATCAGCACGACCGGGGAAGGCGTGACGGGGGCTTCTCACTGGCCACCGTGACCGAAATTGAGCGCGAGCTGCCGTTTCACCTGGTCGGCGCCGGCTGCGATTTCTACCAGTACCCGGTAGATAGACCGTTCGGCTATCCGGCCTTCCAGTGGATCCAGACGATTCGCGGCAGTGGTGAACTCATCATAGATCGCGCGAACTTCGTGGTCCCTGAGTCACATGGGATGCTCCTCTATCCCGATGAGACGCATCGCTACCATGCCCTTGAGGCACCGTGGTACGTCAACTGGATCACATTCAGCGGCCATGACGTTGAAGGCGTGCTCCACCATCTGGGTATCCTTCAGACCGAGGTGCTATCGGTCTCGGCGCCCGAGATCATTGCGGAGACAATCCACGCCGCCCTGAGAACACTCAAGAGTCGCAATCCACTGCACGGCATTGATGCGTCGGTGTTCGCGTACCAGTTCCTGATGGACCTCCTGAAGTACGTGCAGCCGGGAGGACAGGACAGCCATGGAACCAACACGTCTCGTCTGGCAGATGCCTTCCAGTTGATCGAGAACGAGATTCACCGTCAGATCGCCATTGAGGAACTCGCCGCCACCGTTGGAGTGACCGAACAGTACTTCTGCCAGATCTTCAAGAATGTCACCGGAAAACGACCGGTGGAGTACATCAATCAGCGACGGGTGGAGCGCGCCAAGGAGATACTGCTCCGGGAGCCGGATACCTGCGTGCGGGATGTTGGCGCCCGCGTCGGGCTTGAGAGCAGCAGCTACTTTGCCACCGTATTCCGGAAGTGTGCCAACATGAGTCCCCGGCAATTCCGGGAGACCAACGCTTGAAGCGAAACCAACGCCTGAATGAGCCGGCATTGACTGATTGAGTCCTGCCCGGATAATGCATTTCATGCGAGCGCACTCGACAGTGAACAACCGCATCCCCGTCATTCGACTGATTGACGGCGAGTCCCCGCGGCTGCTCCACGGCGCGGATTATAATCCCGACCAATGGCTGGACTCCCCGGCGATACTGAACGAAGACATTCGGCTGATGCAACTTGCCCGGGTTAACGTTGTCAGCCTGGGCATCTTCTCATGGGTGGCGCTGGAGCCGGAGGAAGACCGCTTCACCTTTGATTGGCTGGACGAGACGATTGAGCGCCTGTGGAACGCAGAGGTGTTCGTCTTCCTCGCCACACCCACGGGGGCCCGGCCGACCTGGATGAGCCAAACCTACCCGGAGGTGCTTCGCGTGCAGGCCAACCGGGTCAGAAACCTCCACGGTGGGCGGCACAATCACTGCCAGACCTCGCCCGTCTATCGGGAGAGAACCCGCATCATCAATACCCGCCTCGCGGAGCGTTACGGCGGCCACCCCGCCGTGCGGTTGTGGCACCTCTCCAACGAGTACCGCGGCGAGTGTCACTGCCCGCTCTGTCAGCAGGCGTTTCGTGCCTGGCTGGAGGAGCGGTACGCCGGCGACCTTGATGCGCTCAACAAGGCGTGGTGGACGAGTTTCTGGAGCCACACATTCACGAACTGGGATCAGATTGAGTCGCCGGCGCCTCACGGTGAGCCGCACGTCCATGGTCTCAACCTGGACTGGAAGCGGTTTGTCACCTACCAGACCCGCGACTTCATGCGTGCCGAGATTGCGGCGATACGTGCAGTTTCCCCGGACATTCCCGTGACGACCAACCTCATGGGTTTCTTTCCCGGCATTGACTACTTCAAGATCGGTGCCGATCTGGACGTGGTCTCCTGGGACAGCTATCCGACCTGGGGAGGATTCGGGTCGGACACCGGCAGCCAGATGGAGATTGACTTCCAGGCCGGAGACTGGCGCCTTGCGAGCATCATTGGCACGGCGCACGACCTCATGCGCTGTTGCGGTGGAGGGAAGCCGTTCCTCCTCATGGAGAGCACGCCGAGCATGACCAACTGGACGCCCGTGGCAAAAAAGAAGCGCCCCGGCGTCCACCTGGCAAGCAGCCTGCTCGCCGTTGCGCACGGAAGTGACTCGGTCCAGTACTTCCAGTGGCGGAAGAGCCGGGGTTCGGTTGAGAAGCTGCACGGTGCCGTCATCGATCACGTGGGCCACGAACACACCCGTGTGTTTGCCGACGTTGCGGATGTGGGCGACGCTCTGGATGCGCTGGGTGAAATCGCCGGAACGACATACCCGGCGGATATCGCTGTCATCTTTGACTGGGAGAACAAGTGGGCGCTGGAGGATGCAAAGGGCCCTCGGAATGACGATCGATTGCTGTATACGGAGACTGTAGAGCGCCACCACCACGCGCTCACACGGTTCTCCGCGCAGGTCGATGTCATTGATTCCGGCAGGCCGTTTGATCGATACAAGATCCTGATCGCACCCATGCTCTACATGATCAAGCCCGGAGTTGCCGAGCGGATCGTCGATTTTGTGAGATCCGGCGGTACCTTCGTGGCCACCTACTGGACGGGGATTGTGAACGAGAGCGACCTGTGCTTCACGAGTGGTTTCCCGGGGCCTCTTGCCGATGTGCTCGGGATCTGGAGTGAAGAAACAGATGCCCTCTACCCGCCGGAGACAAACACGGTCAGGATGCATGCCCCGTTCACGGGTGCCCGAACGTCCGGCGCCCGCGAATATCAGGCGCGAGACCTGTGCGATCTGATCCACCTGCGCGGCGCGGAATCGCTGGCCGAGTATGGTGATGACTTCTACGCCGGGCGGCCGGCACTGACCCGCAACGCCCACGGTGACGGGCAGGCATACTACATTGCCTCCCGGAACGAAGAGTGTTTCCTTGGGGACTTCTACGCGGCCCTGGTGGAGACAATCCGTCCGACGCGCGCGTACGACGAAGAGCTGCCTGAATCCGTGCATGCTACCCTGCGCCATGCTGCAAACGATGACGGGACGGTGACTGAGTATCGATTTCTCATCAACTTTGATTCCGACCCGGCCCGGGTGCCGCCGCCGGCAGATGGAGAGGCAGTGATCTATCGGTCACCGTCGCCGAACACCGGCGCCGCTGACCGGCCGGCAACCGGCGCGTCCCACAGCGATACCCGGCTTCCCGGCTACGGTGTGCAAGTGAGGAGATTCCATGGCCCGCATCCACGAACTGGTTGATCTGCTCAAGCAGGCGCCCGATGAAGTATTCATTCAACCCCACAACGTGCCCGATCCCGACGCGATTGCATCGAGCTTCGGCTTGCAGTATCTGCTTTCCGAGTTGGACGTTCCCGCGGTCATCGTGTACGAGGACGAGATTGAAAAGGCCAACAGCGTCACAATGCTTGAGGCCTTTGGAATCGATATGAGACGCTCAACCGATGTGCACACGCTCGGCGCTGAGGACTGGACGGTGTTGGTGGACGTTCAGAAGGAGAACGCAAACCTGACTGACCTGGTGACCGACGAGGTTGCCTGTATAGATCATCACCAGTACTCGGGGAACAAAGGGTACAAGTTCGAGGATGTGCGACCAGAGGTCGGGTCGTGTTCCGCCATCATTGCCGGTTACTTCCGGGATGCCGAAGTAGAGCCGCCGCCAAACGTCTCCACCGCGCTGATCTACGGCATCCTGATGGACACCGACAACCTGACCCGGGGAGTGAACTCGCTGGATATCGACATGTTCTACTCGCTCTACCGGCACGTGGATCTCACTCGTATCAATGAGCTCAAAGCCAATCAGATATCGATTGAAGACCTCAAGGATTATGCGGGTGCTTTTGAGACGGTGGAGGTGTACGGTGAGATTGGATTTCTCAGGCTGGAGAATGCCAACGACTCCCTGCTGGGCGCGGCGAGCGACATTGTCATTACCATCTCCGGTGTCAATGTGGTGATCTCATACTCCACGCGCGACGCGGGTGTGAAATACTCAATACGCAGCGTGATCCCACGGGTGAACGCCGGTATGCTCGTCCGGCACATTGTTGACGGGCACGGCATCGGCGGCGGGCATGACAGCATGGCCGGCGGGTTCATCACCAGCGAGAAACTCCCCCTTGGACGAAGTGTCGACACATTCACCCGCCACCGGGCAATCGGGTTTATTGAGGGGGAAAGCGATGCGTGAACATGAGGCGCCAATCGCCGCTCTGATGGATGACATTGATGCGGTAGTCTACGTAGCCGACATGGAGAGCTACGATCTCCTGTACATGAACGAGACCGCGCGCCGGGTCTCAAGCGGGAGCCGTGGCGACAAGTGCTGGCAGACCCTTCAGCAGGGCCAGACCGGACCGTGTGCGTTCTGCACGAATGATCGCCTGCTTGACGATCAGGGCATGCCGGTGCCGCCGCTCGTCTGGGAGCACCAGAACACCAATACTGGTGAGTGGTACGAGTGCCGTGACCACGCCTTCCGGTGGCCGGATGGACGCCTGGTCCGTCTGGAGGTTGCCACCAACATCACAGAGCGCAAGAACGCCGAACTGGCCGCGACTCGTTCAGAGCAGAACGCCCAGCAGTATCTGGATCTGGCCGGTGTGATGTTCGTTGCCCTCGATCGGAACGGCACGACCACCATGGTCAACCGCAAGGCGTGTGAAACCCTCGGTTATCAGGAAGATGAGATTGTCGGGGCGAACTGGTTTGATCTTGTCATCCCTGAACGGTTGAAGGCGGAGATCATTCCGGTCTCGAAACAGCTGCTTGCCGGTGAAATAGCGCCGGCTGAGTACTACGAGAACCCCGTTGTGACGAAATCCGGGGAAGAGAGACTGATCGCGTGGCACAACACGATCTTGAGAGACGCCGACGGAAACATCGTTGGGCATCTCAGTTCCGGCGCCGACATCACCCAACAGAAACTCCAGGAGCTCATCCTCGCATCCAGGCTCCACCTGAGCGAGTTGTCGGTCAACCACTCGGTCATCGATGTACTCCGAGCCGTTCTGGATGAGGCCGAGAGGCTGACCGGAAGCTCCATAGGCTTCTTTCACTTCGTTGAGCCGGATCAGCTCACGCTCTCGCTTCAGGTGTGGTCCACGAACACCCTCAAGACCATGTGCACGGCCGAGGGCTCCGGCACCCATCGCCCGCTCTCAGAGGCCGGGGTGTGGGTGGACTGTCTCCGGGAAGGCAAACCCGTCATCCACAATGACTATGCCGGCCTGTCTCATCGGAAGGGATTGCCGGAAGGGCATGCTCCGGTGATTCGCGAAGTCGTCGTGCCGCTCTACCGCGAGGGCGAGGCCGTGGCGGTCATCGGGGTAGGCAACAAGCCTTTGGACTACGGAGAACAGGACATTGAGGTTGTTCGTCAGTTGGCCGATGCGGCGTGGGAGATCGTCGTTCGCATGCAGACTGAACAGAAGCTCACCGAATCAGAGCTCATTATGATTGACGCACTGCAATCCGTGTCCGACGGTATCTGGAGCTGGAACATTCAGTCCGGTGAGAACACCTTCGACGAACGAAGCGCGGAGATGTTTGGCTTTGAGACCGGCGCGGCCGTGCTGGATGCCGATGTCGTCTTTTCCCGTATCCACCCCGATGACCTGCCGGGGGTCATGCGGGCGCTCGACGACCATGCGGCGGGCAAGACTGCAGCCTACGATCACCGGTTTCGCCTTCTGCTTCCGGAGAATCAGATCCGGTGGGTTCGAGGTCGAGGGAAAGCAATCGAGCATGATGGAGAGGGCAAGGCGCTGCGGATGATCGGCACCAATATGGACATCACCGAGAGCGTGCGGATGCAGCTGAAGCAGGAAGCTCTCGAGAAGCAGATGCTCCATTCTCAGAAGCTGGAGAGCCTCGGCATTCTGGCCGGCGGCATCGCACACGATTTCAACAACATACTGACCGTCATACTGGGTCACAGTGATCTGGCTGAAATGGATCTGGCCGATGAGTCTCCGGTCCGAGAGAACCTGAAGCAGATCAAGGTGGCCGCCCGCAAGGCGGCGGATCTGGCCAATCAGATGCTCGCGTATTCCGGCAAGGGGAAATTCCTGGTTGAACCGCTGGATCTCAGCGCGACAATCCGGGACATGACCAACATGCTGACCGTGTCCGTTTCCAAGAAGGCGGTGCTGCAATACCAGTTCTCCGAAGACACTCCCACTGTTGAGGCGGACGCGACCCAGTTGCGCCAGGTCATCATGAATCTGGTAATCAATGCTTCGGAAGCAATTGAAGATCAATCCGGAGTGATCTCGGTATCCACAGGTATCATGGAGTGCGATCAGGAGTACCTGGTAGAGATCTCGTCCGACGAGAGTCTGTCTCCCGGTTCGTACGCATTTGTGGAAGTAAGCGACACCGGTTGCGGGATGACCCGGGAGACGGCCGGCCGAGTGTTT
>JAHOYX010000034.1 GCA_019038705.1 Spirochaetales bacterium | reverse complement strand
GAAAGATGCCGGCCGCGCGCCGGCCGCGAAGAACGGAGTTCGTCGGGACAAGCGGGAGGTGTGTAGACGAGAGCCAGGGAAGTCCAGGTAGTGAATTGGACCCTACATCCTCGAGCGACCAGTATGGCGCAAGGGTTGCGCCGGTGGCGGGGTTGGCGCCGGCACCGTCTGCCGCCTGGTCGAGCGGATACCGAATCGTGACCGGCAGATTCGCGTCCTCGGCCGGGGCAACAAGCAAGGTGGCAACGCCGACCCCGTAGGGACCGGTTGGCGGCGGTACGACGAACAGCGGTACGGCCAGCGGCAGAGTCAATGCCGGGACGACCAGGAACACAATGAGCGCGATGCGAAATATGAGACCGCCGAGTCTGTATGCCTTTCTTCCGGGCACCGCGAGCCAGATGGAGAGCACGAATACCAGCGCATAGATTGGTACCAGCTGCCAGCGGCCCTCTTCACGATAGAGGTGGACGAGAAGCGCGCCCATCGCCGCCACCGAAACCCACACGAGGCCGGCCGGTCGTCTCCGAATGAAGAGCAGCCCCACCAGGAGAAGAGCAGCCGCGATGACGCCAAGCTCGAGATAGCGGAACCCGATGCCAAGAAACTCAATCACGATGCATCCAGTATATCAGGACGGCAGTTGAGCCGATAGGCGAACACACCCGAGATTGCCATTGTGATCGCGGCGAGTGAGAACACCGGCCAGTACCCGACCGCCCGTAGAAGAAGTCCGACAACCAGCGGAAAAAGCGCGATGGTGAGGTTGAGCGCACCAGTCGCCCCGGTGTAGAGAGCCCGATTGGTCTCGGTCGACATCTCCACAAGGGCCCCGTCCCTCCCAATCCGTCGGGCGCTGATCGCGGAGCCGCTGACGACGAAGACGATACCGTAGAGCAAGGTGGATCCGGTGCTCGCGAGTAGCAGCGCGAGGAACGGCAGGACAACCCCGAGAGCGGTCGCCGCGAGGAGAACACCGCGGTAGAGGCCCCGCCGGACAACCCTGGTCCAGGCGATGTTGGACAGGAGCATCCCCACTATCTGGACAAGGAGGAACGCGCCAATCTGATCACCCGTCAACCCCATTCGATCGCGAGCGAGAATCATGAGAAACGGCAGAAGTGCCGTACCGAAACCCGCAAAATTCGCCATCAACACGTAGTTCCGAAGATTGGCATCCCGTCTGAGCATATCCGGCAAACTTCTCGCGAGCGTCAGGAACCCGCCCTTCGGAGGAGTGGCAACGGGTTCCTCGCGCAATCCCCAGAATCCTGCGGAAGCGACAAGCAGGGTAGCTCCTGCGCCCCAGAACAGGATTCGATAGCTCATCGGGTACTCAAAGGCCGAGAGAATCCACCGGGCGACGAGAGCAGAGACAAGAATGGCGGTCGCGCTCGCAGTCTGACGGATGACGAAAAAACGCTTCCGCAAATCTCGGGTGATCGACTTACCCAGGATGTCGCTGTACGCAATCCCGGCAAACGCGCCGCTGAGCCCAAACACCATCATCCACAGATACACAACGCCGATAGTTCCACCTGTGGCCATGTTCGCGGCCGCCACCAGAGTCCAGGCGACGCCAAATAGAGCGACAACTCGCAGATTTATGCCCAGCAGAAGGTAGGGCCGCTTCAGACGGCGAGACGAGAGGAATCCCGCAAAGAGGAGCTGAGCTATCAACGGCACGCCAATCATCACGCCCGTCAGAATGCCTACATGAATCTCCGTCCCACCCGCTTGCACGATGAGACCCGGCAGTACGGTGTTGACGTCGGTAAACGTGGTTGCCAGCGCCAACCAGACTGCGTGCCACAGAAATGCCCAGAAGTTGCGATTCACTCGTTCGTTATTGATTTGTGCCACAGATACCTCTACTGAAGCTCCCGCGGTCCTATTGCCGAATGCGGAAGTGTCTGGGTATACTACACGCCACGTAGTTGCCGCCGCTACTCCCCCCCCGCGTGACACCGGGTCGGTAATTCGGCACAGCACGTGTCTCCGCGTGGTGGATGTAGTTCAATTGGTAGAGCGCCAGATTGTGGGTCTGGTTGTTGCGGGTTCAAGTCCCGTCATCCACCCTACAAGGCGGGATGCGGGGTCGGCCACTGCAATGTGAACTTGCGCCCGTAGCTCAGCCTGGATAGAGCGTCGGACTTCGAATCCGCAGGTCGCAGGTTCGAATCCTGCCGGGCGTACAATAGCTGTTGGATGACCAACAGCACGAGAGGGCCGTTAGCTCAGTTGGTAGAGCAGCAGACTCTTAATCTGCGGGTCGAAGGTTCGAACCCTTCACGGCTCACGAGAAGGCGCATTGGAAACCTGCCCGCAGCTCATGCGAGAGTGGCGGAATTGGCAGACGCGCCAGATTTAGGATCTGGTGCCTTCGGGCGTGAGGGTTCAAGTCCCTTCTCTCGCACGACAATGCGCCGAATTGCGGGCCAGCGCGGTTCGCCTACATACTCGCGGGAGTAGCTCAGTGGTAGAGCCCCTCGTTGCCAACGAGGCTGTCGCCGGTTCAAATCCGGTCTCCCGCTCTTCTGAGAAGGGGGCGCCCCCAAACGGTCTGGACTTTCCAGGCCGTTTTTTTTTCGCTATTTTCTGCAGGCTCGGAGCTCTTCGTGGCTCCGGCACGCATCCTCAGCCGGATGTGGAGCATCCTCTGCAAGGAATATCACCAGTGATCAAAGAGAAGTCGATCGAACATCTGGAAAACGCCGCAGTGAAACTAACTGTCACCATCGGACAGGAGGCGATTCGAGAGCAGTATGACGATCTGCTCAAAACGTACGCCAAGACCGCTCAGATCAAGGGCTTCCGCAAGGGCCACGTCCCACCGAACGTCCTGGAACGCAAGTTCGGTGAATCGATGAAGTTCGAGACCTCCCAGAAGGTGCTCGAGGAAAGCCTCAAGGAGATCTTCGACGAGATTGAGGAGAAGCCGCTGCCCTATTCCCAGCCGTCGCTGGAGGGTGATCTCGATTTTGATCTGGACAAGGACTTCACCTACGCCGTGAAATACGACATCTACCCCGAGGTGAAGCTCGGTGAGTACAAGGCGCTTGAGATTGAAGTGCCGCAGGTGTCGGTCACCAAAGAAGACGAGGAGCGTGAACTGAAGGCGCTCCAGGATCAGAACGCCATTGTCATGGAGAAGGACGATGGGGTTGTGGAAGCCGGCGACGTGGTGACGGTTGACTACTGCGAGTTGGATGACGAGGGCAACGAGACCCCGGATACCAGGCGCGAGGACTTCGTCTTCACTCAGGGGTCAGGGTACAACCTCTACAAGATTGACGATGACGTGATCGGGATGAAGGCCGGTGAAGAGAAAGTGGCGGACAAGGAGTTCCCCGACGACTTTGAGAACAAAGACCTCGCCGGCACCACAAAGAAGCTCAAGATCACGATGAAGGCAATCAAGCAGCGGCAGCTTCCGGAGATCGACGACGAGCTTGCCCAGGATATCAGTGACAAGTACGAAACTCTCGCGGACCTCAAGGCCGACATCCGGAAGCGGCTGGACGACACAGTGGAAGGTCGCCTTCGTGAGCACAAGGTGAATACTCTCGTGGAGAAGGTCGTTGCCGCCAGTGAAGTCCCGGTTCCCGAGTCCATGGTGGCGGCTGAGCTTGACAGTGCCTGGCAGAACTTCCTCCAACAGTTCGGCGGGCAGGAAGAACAGGTGCTTGCCATGCTCCAGGCGCAGGGCAGAACCAGGGAAGATGTCCATGCCGATTGGCGCCCCGGCGCCGTGACCCGAATCCAGGGCCAGCTCGTGGTTCACAAGCTCGTGGATCTCGAAGAGATCGAGGTGACCGATGAGGAGATAGATGCCGATCTCGAGAAACAGGCGAGTTCGGGAAGCGTCACCAGGGAACAGGCGCGGGAGTACTTCGAGAGCAACAACATGATGGACTATCTGCAACGCGAAATTCGAGAGCGCAAGCTCTTTGACTCCCTCCTTGAGGGAAGCAAAGTCAAGAAGGGTAAGAAGTTAAGCTTTCTGGACTTGCTCCAGAGGAATCAGTAGGTTACAGATCAATGGATGAACGCATGAGCAATCTTGTACCGATAGTTGTGGAGCAGACCGGAATTGGCGAGCGGTCCTACGACATTTTTTCCCGGCTCCTGAAGGATCGGATCGTCTTTCTTGACGGAGAGATCCACGACGCGTCCGCCGACCTCGTCATCGCACAGCTTCTCTTCCTGGAGAGTCAGGACCCCGAGAAGGATGTCAATCTCTACATCAATTCTCCGGGCGGATCGGTCACATCAGGACTGGCCATCTATGATACCATGCAGTACATCAGGCCGGATGTGGTGACCATCTGCATGGGTCAGGCAGCGAGCATGGGTGCGATCCTGCTTGCCGCCGGCGCACCGGAGAAGCGCTATGCGCTCCCCTCCTCCCGCGTTTTGGTCCATCAGCCTTGGGGCGGCGTCCAGGGTCAGGCTACCGACATCGGTATCCAGACGCGGGAGATCGTCAGGTTGAAGAAGATGCTCATCTCCTACTTCGCGCAGCACACCGGCAAGGATTACAAAGAGGTGGAGAAGGACATGGAACGAGATCGATTCATGTCCGCCGTCGAGGCCGTAGAGTACGGCGTCGTGGACGAGGTCTTCACCAGGAGCGAAGATGAGCAAAGCGAAAGGTGATAGCGCGAAGATCTGTTCGTTTTGCGGCAAGAGCGCTGATTTCGCCCGCCGCCTGATTGCCGGTCCCGGCGTCTACATCTGCGACGAGTGTGTCAACGTCTGCAAGAAGATCCTTGACGAAGAGGATGACGTTCTCACTGCCGAGTTCATGGAAGACGTTCCGAGCCCGGAACAGATCAAGGGTTACCTGGAACAGTACGTCATAGGACAGGAACTGGCGAAGAAGTACCTCGCCGTTGCAGTCTACAATCACTACAAGCGAATTACACAGCGCAGTCGTATTGAGGAGGACATTGAGCTGGAGAAGTCCAACGTCCTGCTCATAGGCCCAACCGGCACCGGGAAGACCCTGCTGGCCCGTACCCTCGCGAAGAAGCTGCGCGTCCCCTTCGCAATCGCCGATGCAACCACGCTCACTGAAGCAGGCTACGTCGGCGAAGACGTGGAGAACATTCTCCTCAAGCTCTATCAGGCCGCGGGGAACAACATCTCGGCCGCGGAGCGGGGCATCGTCTACATTGACGAGATTGACAAGATCGCGCGCAAGGGCGAGAACGTCTCAATCACGCGCGACGTGTCCGGAGAAGGCGTCCAGCAGGCACTGCTGAAGATCATTGAAGGCACAATCGCATCGGTGCCGCCCCAGGGCGGGCGCAAGCATCCCAGCCAGGAGATGATCAAGATTGACACGAACAACATCCTCTTCATCTGCGGAGGTGCATTCGTGGGACTTGACCGCATCATAGAGAGCCGTGTAGCCGAACACCCGATGGGCTTCGGCGCCGACGTGCGGGGCCAGAACGACCGGGACATCGAGGAGCTCTACCGACAGCTGCACCCGGATGACCTCATCAAGTTCGGCCTGATCCCGGAGTTTGTCGGCCGGTTGGCAATTAACGTAGCCTTGCACGAACTGACCCAGGACGACCTGGAACGCATCATTCGCGAGCCCAAGAACAGCGTCCTCCGCCAGTATCAAGCCACAATGAAGCTCGATGACGTTGAGCTGGTCTTTGAAGACGACGCGGTGACTGCTATCGCTGAGCTGGCTATCGAACGAAAGACCGGCGCACGTGGACTACGGGCAATTGTTGAGACCGTGATGATTGATCTCATGTTCGACATCCCGTCCGTGGAGGGGCCCAAGCGGGTGACCATTACCAAGGACGTCGTCCGAAGCGTCGAGAAACCCGAAATCGTTCCGATCAAAAAGAGCGCCTGACCCTGCGTTGGGTACTCCCGACGGTCCGCCGTCGGTACCCCGACCTTCGGCGCGGTAGTAGTCGCTCTGCTCAACTGTCGTTAGAATGCCTCAAATCTCAATCGTTGACTGCGCTGCGACATGGGCGCAATGCGCGATGTGAATTCGGAGGCTGTTGTGGCAATGGATATTTCGGGTCGATCACTTCTCACTCTCAAGGACTACACCCGGCAGGAAATCGAGCATCTCATCGATCTCGCAATCTCGCTCAAGACCGAGGCAGAGGCCGGAGACCGCAAACAGCGGCTGATCGGTTACTCTCTCGCCCTTCTCTTCGAGAAACGATCCACCCGTACCCGCTGCGCCTTTGAAACTGCCTTCGGCGAGGAGGGGGGACATCCGGTCTTTCTCTCAGGCCAGGACATTCACCTGGGGGTCAAGGAAGACCTCGCCGACACGGCACGGGTTCTCGGCCGCATGTTTGACTGCATCCAGTTCCGCGGGTTCAAGCAGGAAACCGCCGAGGGGCTGGCCCGTCACTCCGGAGTTCCTGTTTACAATGGGCTCACTGACATCTATCACCCGACTCAGGCGCTTGCCGATCTGATGACGGTCAAGGAAGGGTTTGGTGACCTGTCCGGCCGTCGGATTGCGTACGTCGGCGACGGCCGAAACAATGTTGCTCGCTCTCTCATGATCATCAGCGCCAAGCTCGGTGCGCACTGCATCATCGGCACACCCGAGGAGTTGAGCCCCGACGAACAGACCCTCGGCTACTGCCGGGAAGTGGCCATCGGGAGCGGCGGATCAGTGACCGTTTCCCACTCACCAACCGAGGCTGTAGCCGACGCCGACGCCATCTACACAGACGTGTGGGCTTCTATGGGAGAGGAGGCAGAGGCGAAGCAACGCGCGGCACTCCTCTCCCCCTACCAGGTCACAAC
>JAHOYX010000008.1 GCA_019038705.1 Spirochaetales bacterium | reverse complement strand
CACCTGGGGATAGGCAGCCTCGACGGCGTACTCATCGCGGTCACCGCAATCGCGTCAATCGCGGGTGCTCTCGTGGGCTCGTGGTTGATGACGGACAAGCTGAAACCGGGAATAATCAAGAAGATTCTTGGCGTAGTTCTGGTCGCGGTTGCGATCAAAATGATAGTCGGCCTCGTATAAGGAGCATCCATGACGGACCACGAAAAGATCACGCGAATCCGGAAAGAACTGCCGGCCGTGGAAAGCTGTGTCTATCTGAACACCGGTACCAACGGTCCGCTGTGCAGGGCCTCGGCCGAGGCAATGAGAGAAGAAGCGGAAAAGGAGTACCTCCAGGGAAGATACCTTCCATTCATAGCCGATTTGTACGAGGAAATGGATCTCACCCGGACGATGATCGCCGATTTCATCGGAGGCGACTACGACGAGGTGGCGCTGACGCATACAGCAACCGAGGGAATGAACCTGATTCTGTGGGGGATGAATTGGCAGCCGGGTAATGAGATCATCACTACAAATCGAGAACACGTCGCTGGACTCGCCCCGATAGCGCTGGTCAGGAGTCGATTTGGACTCAATGTGAAGTACCTGGAAGTCGGGTACGGGAACGCCTATGACGAGGAAGATCTCATCAACAGACTCAGACGGAGCATCTCACCACGATCGCGACTGCTCGTGGTCTCCCACGTATCGTTCTCGACGGGACTCAGATTTCCGCTGAAGAGGCTCGCGGAGGTGTGCCATGAAAACGACATGTGCATCCTGGTGGACGGCGCACAGGGAGCCGGGGCAACCGAATTGGATGTTCATGACTTCAATATCGATTTCTACTCGATAGCGGGCAGAAAGTGGCTGCTCGGACCGGAAGGAATTGCGGCGTTGTACATCGCGAAAGAGAGAATCTCGGAAATCGACCCCACATTCATCAGTCCATCATCGGTCAATCACCGTCACGATCTAGATATCGCTTCGCCGTACGTGATTCCCGCTCCGTACGCTGCTCGATATCAGACGGCTACGGCTATCAATCGGCCAATCCTGCTCGGATTCAAAGAGGCGCTCAAATTCCTGCTGAACGATGTCGGCAAAGAGTGGCTGTTGGAACGAATCTCGGCGTCTGTGGCGTATCTGAGAACGAAGCTGGAGAAAATCCCGGAGGTCACCATCGTGACTCCCGAGGGACAGGAAGCGGGATTCCTTCACTTCCTCGTCGAGAACTGGCAACCGGCCGACTTCTGCAAGATTCTGAACGGGCGCAAGTACATGATCCGTCCCGTTCCCGCCCAGCACCTCCCCGCGCCGATACGGGTGTCAGTAGGATTCTTCAACACCCATGAGGAACTGGATGGCCTGGTCGAAAACATCGTGGACGTCATTGGTGGTGGGAGTTCCTGATCAGTAGTACAATCGGGTTGGACCGGCGAAACGACAACAGAGACATGAGTCGATAGGTGGAACAACTGTGGCATCTGAAATGCGTGCGAAGAACGAGCTTCGCGCAAACATCCTCAAGGCACTGGCCAACCTCACCCGTGTCTGCATCATCGAGAAGCTGAGAGACGGCCCGCACAGTGTCAACGAGCTGTCAAACAAGATCGGCGAATCCAGTTCAATCACCTCTCGTCACCTCGGCGTTCTGAAGAAGGCGGGGCTCATTGAAGACGAAAAACACGGCACGACGGTCTTCTATTCAATGGCGACCGACCGAATTCCGGATATCCTCGGCTCAGTTGATGAAGTGATCAAGCTGAATTACGAACGCTACAAGTCGTTTTTTTCATAGACCGGGAGAACCCCCACCAAAGCAGGGCGAACGGTGGTCGTCGCGCAGGTGCGACGGTATACTTACGGCATGGCTCAACTGCGCACGTCGTTGCCCGCCAGCGAATCGCCCAACAGAGCCAGCGCTCCACGCTCCGGCTCCAACGAACTCACGGCAGAGGAAGTCCGATTTTCCGTATCTGCCGAAGAAATCGAGCAACTGGACGATGGGAACGAGCGTTTTGACATCATTGGGCAACCCCGCGCCCTCCGCGCTCTGCGACTGGCAATCGACATAAAAGGCAAAGGTTACAACATCTTCGCGACAGGTCTCGCCGGTACGGGAAAGCGGACCGCGATCATGCGTCTTCTCAAGGAACACCAGCCCGGCAAGAGTCTCCCGAAGGACATCGCCTACGTCCACAATTTCAAACAACCCGATCAACCGAGGGTGCTCTATTTTGAGCCGGGAGAGGCCGTCGAGTATCGCATCCGTATCTCCCAGGTCCTTGATGTCTATCGCCGGGTGCTCTCAACCCTCCCGTTCCACAAGGGCTACAAGAAGGAACGGGATCGATTGATGCTCCAGGCCGAGGGCCGGGAAACCCAGGCCGTCGCAGTGTTTGAGCAGAAGCTGAACGCGGAAGGGTTCGAGATCGTCCAGGTTGATGAGAAAGATGATCAGCGCGCGGACATCGCACCCATCTACCAGGGCGAAAGCGCAAGTTTCGACGACCTCCAGCGGATGGTCAGCAAGGGTGAACTCCAGGAGAAGGTCTGGAGCGAGATCCGCGAGAAGTACTACCGCTTCATTGATGAGATGAAACAGATCTTCCACAGCCTGCAGACCGAGCGCTCCGACGTGGAAGAGAGCCTTCATGCGCTTCAGATCGATCTGGTGCGTCCGGAGATTGAAGCCGAGATTGCGCGGATCAGGCTGGACTTCCCTGATGCTCGTGTCCACCACTACCTGGACGGTCTGACCGAAGATCTATTCGACCACATGAACTGGTTCCGCTCCGAAAGTGACGCACGGGACGAGGCCGATCCACCGCAGATGTGGCGCTACGGTGTCAACGTCATGGTCGATCGCGGCGAATCTCAGGGCGTGCCAATCATTTTTGAGAGCCACCCTGACTACCAGAAGCTGTTTGGAAGCCAGGACGCGGCAGGAGACCCTGGCGGTGAGCGGATCAGCACCTTCATGCAGCTCCGCGCAGGATCACTCCTTCAGGCATCCGGGGGATTCCTCATCCTTCGGGCCGAGGACATACTCGGCGAGGAAGACGCGTGGAACAGCCTGAGGCGTGCGCTTCAGGACGGTAACACCGAGATCCGACCCGCCCCAAGCCCGTTAGGCCCGGGGTCGTCTCTGAAGCCGGAGCCCGTAGATATCGCTGTAAAGGTGATCATCATGGGTAGCGAGCACATCTATGACTACCTCTACAACGTGGACGAAGAGTTTCAGAAGCTCTTCAAGGTGCCGGCGGAATTCGACTCGGTAATGGTCCGGGACGACACGAGCACCCGGGAATACGTCGGCTTCATGCGAATGATCTGCCGGGATGAGGGGCTGCGCAAGATTGACTATGATGGAATAGCGGCGGTGGTTGAGTACGGGGTGCGGCTGAGCGAGTTTCGAGACCGCCTGTCCACTCAGTTTTCCAAGATCGCCGACCTCATCCGCGAGGCCGACTACTGGGCGGGCCGAGAGCATCGCGGGCGAATCTCCCGGGAAGACGTGCAGCGCGCGTTGCAGGAACGCAAGTTTCTCTACGATCTGCCCGAGGAGAAGATTGACGAACAGATTCTCAGCGGGGAACTCCTGATCTCAGTCCGCGGCGGCGAGGTGGGTCGCATCAACGGGCTGGCCGTCATTGATCGAGGCTACTACAGTTTTGCCCGGCCAATCCTGATCACTGCGCGAGTTTCGCCCGGCAGCGATGGGATCATCAATATCGAGCGAGAGTCGGGCCTGTCCGGCGAAATCCATGACAAGGGCGTCTACATCCTGGAGGGTTACCTTCAGTCCACCTATGCGCGATCCTTCCCCCTCTCCATGAATGCGAGCGTGGCCTTTGAGCAGAGCTACGTTGGGGTGGACGGCGATAGCGCATCATCAACCGAGATCTACGTCATTCTGAGTGCCATCGCGAACATTCCCCTGCGTCAGGACATTGCGGTGAGCGGTTCGGTCAACCAGATGGGCCAGATCCAACCGGTCGGCGGCATCAGTGAGAAGGTGGAAGGGTTTTTCGAGATCTGCAAGAAGATGGGCTTCACCGGCACGCAGGGCGTGATCATCCCGCGGCAGAATCTTCCAAACCTGATTCTCACCGAGGAACTGCAACAAGCCGTTGCTGAAGGCCAGTTCCATATCTACACGGCCGAAACGATCGACGAAAGCCTGGAGATACTCACCGGTATGGACGCCGGCTCTCGAACGTCCAAGGGGAATTTCCCCGCTGGGTCAATCAACGCGCTCGTGGAGAAACGACTCCATGAAATGGCTGAACTCGTGAAGGAGTTCGGAAGCGACTAGCGGTAAAAGACTTCGCTTGACAGGTGGGGAGCCGACAATATACTTGGTGAGATGCTCTAGGGGATGAGGGTGAGGGATGGCCAAGCAGGTTGAGACAGAAAAAGTACTTCAAGCGGCCCGGAGTTCAATACCTCTGACCGTGAAAACTTTCACGCTTCCCCATGAGACCGAGGTCTACCTGGAGGACATCCTCGCGATATTCCTGAAGGAACTGGATCAGGAACGACTGAAGGATCCTTTGGCGTACTGCTTGCGCGAACTCGCCGTAAACGCAAAGAAGGCTAACACGAAACGCGTCTACTTCAAGGAGAAGGGCCTGGATCTGCTCCACAATCAGCAGTACCAGGAAGGGATGCAGAACTTCAAGCAGGAGACGCTGGACAACATTGGTCACTTCCTGGAGCTTCAGAAAGAGGCCGGCCTCTATATCAAGGTGATCTTTCACTCCAAGGGAGGCCGACTCTACCTCTACGTGACCAACAACACTGAGATCACTCGGCATGAACAGATCCGTGTCTTTGACCGTATAGCCCGCTCTCGCTCGTTTGACACCCTCGAAGAAGCCCTGGCAACCGTCATAGACGACACCGAAGGGGCTGGTCTCGGGATTGTGATACTCGTGCTGATGCTGAAGAAGATCGGTCTGGACGAAGACGCGTTCGACATTGACACGAAGAACGGGGAAACCATTGCCCGGATTGTAATCCCCATGGATCAGGTGAAGGCGGACAACCTGGACATGATCAGCGAGAAGCTGGTCCAGGAAATTGAACGGCTGCCGGCCTTCCCCGAGAACCTCGTTACCCTGCAGAAAAAGATCAATGAGCCGGACACGGAGATTGCCGAGATCGCACGCATGGTCAGCACCGACCCGTCGTTGACCGCGGACCTTCTCAAAGTGGTCAATTCGGCGGCGTTCATGCTGCCAAAGCGCGTGGACAATATCCTTGAAGCCGTGAAATTGGTCGGGCTCCGGGCGCTCGGCAAGATGCTCTACTCATATGGAACCCAGAAAGTGCTCGGCACCGAGTCTCCTGAGACCAAGACCCTGTGGGAACACTCCTACCGCACTGCCTTTTACGCGTACAACCTTGCCCGCAACGTAAGCAAGAGGAAAGAGATCCTGGACGACGTCTACGTTGGCGGAATCCTGCACGACATGGGCAAGATCATCTTCTCCTCGGTTCATCCTGAAATGATCGACCGCGTTGAGCAGTTCTGCCGCGACAAGGGAATACCCACTCAGTTGTTCGAGGATCTCTCCAGCGGGCTCAATCACGCGGAGATCGGCGGACGCATTGCTGTGAAGTGGAACTTTCCGGAAGCGCTCGTTCACGCAATCCAGTACCACCACCACCCGTCTGACGCGCCCCCGGAGCACCGGGACGTTGTCTACACGGTCTACCTGGCCAATGTCCTCGCGGACCGAAAACACCGGGACTACGATTTTGAGCAGTTTGACCAGGGAGTCATGGGCGGGTTCAACATCAAGGAACGGCAGGCGTTGGACACACTGCGAAAGCGCCTTGAATCCCTCTTTGAGCGCGAGCAGGGCGGCAGCGTCCCGCGCGGAGGCCGATAACCTTTCGGCCTCTTCGGGATTGACAAACCCGCATCTACATATTACTTTTCATATATAAGTAACTCAAGGAAGGAGTGAGACTATGGCAATTACGCTGTACACAACCCCCTCGTGTTCCTTCTGTCGCAAGGCGAAGGACTTCTTTCAGAAGAACCATATCCGATTCACAGAATACGATATCGCGCGAGATCAACGTCGAGCCGACGAGATGGTACGCAAGTCCGGCCAGATGGGCGTACCGGTGATCGACATGAACGGCAAGATCATCGTGGGCTTCAACCAGCCCGAGGTCGAGCGCGCTCTGCGCTAGGGCACTGCAATGAGCCATACAATCAAGGCCGTCAATACCGGTGGAATGGCATTCGAGATTGAGCAGGACGGCCACACCTTCACCGTGGACGCCGGCCCGTCCGTAGGTGGCAAGGACCAGGGGCCTCGACCGAAAGCCCTGTTGCTCTCCGGTCTCGCCGGATGCACCGGAATGGATGTGGCCAGCATCCTCTCAAAGATGAAGATGCCGTACAACACCATGACGATTGAGATCGATGCGAATCTGACCGATCAGCATCCGAGGGTGTACGACAAGATCCATCTCCAGTACATTTTCAAGGGCGACAATCTCGATCATGGCAAGATCGAGAAGGCCATCAATCTCTCGCAGGACAAGTACTGCGGAGTCACGGCCATGCTCGCTAAGACTGCAGACATAAGCTATGAGGTTCTCACCGAATAGCCATAGTCCGCAGGATTGCCCTCCACACCGCTCAGTGCCCTGAGTAGATCAGTCACCCAGGTCAGTCATCATGCTGAGACATCCGAGCCTGTACATACCAGGTGTGGAGCGCAATCCCGCAGGCTACCCCCACGTTCAGCGAGCCCTTCACCCCCGTCATCCGAACCGAGATCCGTTCCTCCGCTGCCTCAAGCGCTTCACTGCTCAATCCCAACTC
>JAHOYX010000153.1 GCA_019038705.1 Spirochaetales bacterium | reverse complement strand
TCCGGCCGAAGAGTTCGAGTAGATCCAGTTCTTGATCGCTGCAAGATCGCTCACTGAGCTGTTTCCCGCCCCGGTGTAGCAGGCAATTGGTGGGGTGGGAATGTGAACAGACGATTCGCGCGAGCTCTTGTGCCCGGACCAAGATAGGCCTATCACCTGTTGCCTCAGAACCGGGCGTCGCTGTACGATGGAATGATGTTCCAGCCGGGAGAACCTCCCAGCAAGCCGATTTCCGCAGAACGACTGGCTTCGCTCCTGTCACGGTTCGAGGTTCTGATGGATCTCAATATGCCGGGCCTCCAGTTGGATGGGCTGGAAATGGCTGATCGAAGCTTCTACGGCTGCAACTTCACCCGGTCGGCCTTCCGCGGCTGCACCATTCGGAACTGTACGTTTGAATTGTGTTTCTTTGATTTCTCGTCACACTCCAATGGTTCATATTCCGGTCTCAACGCGAAGAATTGTGTCTTTGCCTGTTCTTCCTTCGACCAGGTCAAGTTCACCGGCTCCAACCTGATTCAGTGCAGTTTCAACGCAATCACCGGAACAGTGCTCACCATCGACGATTGCGATCTCCTGCACAGCCGGTTTGATGGCACCCGAGATATTGATCTGGAACTGAGCAACTGCAATGTCAAGGAGACGCGATTCATACGCACGCCAATGGATCGGCTGCACTTCTCGCTCGCGAATGAGGAAGATGCCGTGTTCGTTGACGAGGGGGGGTGGTAGTGCGGGTCTACTCCCATTTTGCGGTGAATGCACTGTCAAACACTTACCTGGTTGGGCTACCCACCGGCAGGGCCATCCTCATTGATCCGGCTGCTTTTGACGGCGAGTTACTGGAGTTGCTTGAACACCACTCGTACAGCGTAACCTGTATTCTGCTCACGCACTCGGACGAAGAACACCTCGCCGGGTTGCGTACCATCATGAAGGTGTATTCCGACGTGCGGATCTGTGCTGCCATGCCGCGCATACTGGACCTCTCGGCCATACCGGTGAACCACGGGGAGACTCTGGACGTCTGCGGTAATCCCGTAGACGTCATCGCCCTGCCCGGCCTCGGCCGTGATTGCGTCGCTTTTCTCACGGGTGGTTTTCTGTTCTGCGGACTCGCTCTGTCCGCCGGGGAACTCGGCGCCGTCTCAAACCCGTACGCCAAAGCCATCCTCCTGGCGAATCTCGCAGAATCGATATTCACTCTGCCCGACGAGACAGTAATCCTCCCGTTCTACGGTCCCCCGACTACCGTTGCCGTTGAACGCCGGACGCTGCCGACGGAAGATCCGCTAAAGCTCGCAGGACTTGCCTGAATCTCTCGGGTAGCGGCGCAACAAAGGTTTGCTCCTTCCCGCTTCCCGGCAGGCGGATGGTGAGTCTGTAGGCGTGCAGCATGAGCCCAATATTGGAAAAAAGACGATCACTCCTCGCGTACAGAGGATCGCCGAGAATCGGACACCGGACATGCCGCGTGTGGACCCTCAACTGGTGGGTTCGCCCGGTCAAGGGGTGGAGAGCGAGAAACGAGTAGCCGGCGAACCGTTTGAGCACCCGATATTCGGTGACGGCAGATTTACCGCCCTGGGCAACTGCCGTGAATCGTTTTCTATTCTTTGGGTCACGTGCGATACCGGTCGCTATCTCACCTTTTGATCGCGGGGGTGTCCCGCGAACGATTGCCAGGTAGAGTTTCTCGAGGGATCGTCCGCGGAACTGCTGCGAAAGGTACTCCTGGCTTTCAGCGGTCTTGGCCGTGATGAGAACGCCGGAAGTATCCTTGTCAAGCCGATGGACTATTCCGGGTCGTATCGAATCTGACCCGTCGGCGAGGCCGTTTACATGGTGCATCAGCCCTTGAGCGAGAGTTCCGCTCCAGTTCCCGGCGGCAGGATGAACCACCATACCTTGCGCCTTGTTCACGACAACGACATCGTCGTCTTCATAGAGGATGTCCAGGTCAATCGCCTCAGGCTCAATGGACGCCTCAACCGTGTTGCGATAGGTCACATGAACGAGATCACCACTCTGCAATAGCCGTGATGGTTTCACAATCTTGCCGTTGACGGTGATTGTGACTCCGTGATGGCGCAACTGGCTTCGTGAAAAGAGCTCCATCTCATCAGCCACGAACCGATCCACTCGCACGCCGGCGTGGTTCTGGCCGGCGGTCGCCTGAGCCTCCTGATGATCGCTCATTGCTCCTGCTCGTCCCCGGTGACGCCGCGACGATAGTCAATCAGTGCGATCAGCGAAGACAGGCTCGCGGCCCCCGCTACGATCCCCAGCTTCTCCGTGAACTCCAGCTCAGGCGCCCCCGGCGGCGCGAGAAACCACGGCGCATAGTCCATAGCAGTGGTCCGGTCCTGGATGCCATGAACGGCAAAGCGCAACAGACTGTAGGTCAGTCTGGCAGCAAGCAATGTGAGTGGGAAACTCCCCGTCGCGACGATCTCGGCCCGTCTCAGGTTCCGCGCCCACCGGGGAGTCTCCGTGGGCGCGGTCTCGGCTGTCGGGGTTTCGTGCGCCTCCTCTTCGGAAGGCGATGCGTCTGCCTGCGAGATTTCGGTCGGCTGACAAAATGCACCGGCGGTCGTCATAACGACAAACAGAATGACGCCGACTATCCGTTGACTCATTCGCCTCGACTCCCGAAAATTGCCGTTCCAATCCGCACTTCCGTGCTGCCCTCCGATATCGCGATTTCCAGATCATCGGTCATTCCCATGGAGAGCGTGTCAATCGCTACGCCGGGCAACATCGCCCGCACCCGATCGAACAACAGTCGCGTGCTCCCGAATGCCCCGGTGATTCTTGCACTATCCTGTGTGAACGGTCCAATCGTCATGAGCCCGCGGACCGATATCCCCGGCAATCCCTGAATGCGCTCTGCAGCCTCAAGAAGCTCACTTGGCTCTGCAAAGCCGCTCTTCGTCTCCTCACCCGACGAATTGTACTGCAGGAGCACCGAACAGGTCGATTCCGAGGCAACCAGTCGACGGGAAAGCGCCTCGGCGATGTGAACGCTGTCGATGCTCTCCACCCACGAAAAGAGTCCCGGGACAAACCTCGCCTTGTTGGACTGCAGGTGCCCGATGAGGTGGAGCTCAGGCCCTTCAGACAGGCCGCGATATTTCTCCACAGCCTCCTGCACCCGGTTCTCACCGAAGACACGCAGTCCGGCTTCAATTGCGTCCTGAACGACCGTGCGCGGGTGATTCTTGGTGACGGCGACAAGCTGCACACTGTCAGCACTTCGCCCCGAACGTATACAGGCACTGGCGATCCGTTCTTTGACCTCTGCGATCCGGTCGGTGAGCATGCGGGTACTCTATCACTACCGCCGGCGACCGGCAAATCGCGCCCGTATTGACATCGCCAGGGCGCCAAACTAAGTTGAACAGAGTCAATGACACTTAGTCGATTTATATCGAGGAACCAATGAGCGATACACTGTGGAGTGAGCGTCAGAAGTCTACCTGGCGCACCAAAGTCGGACTGGCCGAGATGCTCAAGGGTGGCGTCATCATGGATGTCACCACGGCTGAGCAGGCAAAGATTGCCGCAGACGCGGGCGCGCAGGCCGTCATGGCCCTCGAGCGCGTTCCGGCGGACATCCGGGCTCAGGGCGGAGTTGCCCGCATGTCCGACCCCGAGATGATCCAGCAGATCCAGGAATCGGTATCCATTCCGGTCATGGCCAAGTGCCGGATCGGGCACTTCGTTGAAGCCCAGATTCTCGAGGCCCTTGGGGTCGATTTCATTGATGAGAGCGAAGTGCTGACACCTGCCGATCAGAGCTATCATGTCGACAAGCACGGCTTCAACGTCCCCTTCGTCTGCGGCTGCCGCGATCTTGGTGAAGCACTCCGACGAATCGGCGAGGGCGCAGCGATGATCCGCACGAAGGGTGAGGCGGGAACCGGCGACATCGTAGAGGCCGTGCGTCACATTCGCACCGTCACCGATGAGATGCGCCGGCTGCAGGGCCTGAAACCCGAGCAGTTGATGGGAGCGGCAAAGGATCTCGGTGCGCCCTACGATCTCGTCGTGGAGGTCGCGCGAACCGGAAAGCTGCCGGTTCCGAACTTCTCGGCCGGCGGTGTCGCGACACCCGCTGACGCAGCCCTCATGATGCAACTCGGTGCAGAGGCCGTATTCGTCGGTTCGGGAATCTTCAAGTCGGATGACCCCGCCCCGCGAGCCCGCGCCATCGTGGACGCGGTCGCCAACTATGAGAACCCGGCCAAGCTCGCCGAGATTTCCCGCGGCCTCGGCCAGCCGATGTCGGGGATCGCGGTCGGCGCCATGCCCGAAAATGAGAAGATTGCGGTTCGCGGCTGGTAGGCCGATCACGTGAAGACAGTCGGCGTCATCTCATTCCAGGGAGACTTTGACAAGCACATCGAGCGGTCACGCGCACTTGGGCTGCATGCTGTTCCTGTTCGGGACGCTGAGGCGGCAGCCCAGGTCGACGCAATCATCATCCCGGGCGGGGAAAGCACGACCATAGGAAAGCTCCTGGAACGCTTCGATATGATCGACCTCATCCGTCGCCGGATTGGCGACGGACTCCCCGTGCTTGCCACCTGCGCGGGCGCCATCCTCCTCGCAGACGAGATCAGTGGAAGTGATCAGCCACGAATTGGCGGGCTCCACATATCGGTGCGGAGAAACGCCTACGGACGCCAGATAGAGAGCTTTGAAGCCGATGTCATCGTCGGGGACTCGGACTGGCCCGGGTGGCAGGAAAGCAACGTGCTCGGCGTTTTCATTCGGGCGCCGATAATCGATTCTGTCTCCGATGAGGTCAAAGTGATACTGGAGTTTGAAGGCAAACCCGTGTTGGTCCGGCAGGGCGCAATTCTCGCGGCCACCTTTCATCCTGAGCTGACCGCCGATACCCGTGTACACGAGTACTTCTTTCACGCAGTTGCCGGATTCCCCGCACAATGAATCCCGGCTGCGGCAGACGATGAGCGCGGATCGACTACCAGTCCAGCGCTTCGTCCGGAACCATCGCCAGGTTGTCAACAACCCAATCCGCCCTCGCCAGCTTGTCGGCCGGGAATGAGGTAGTGAGCGCCACGCATTTGCAGCCTGCTCGCCGCGCAGCTTCCACTCCATTCACGGCATCTTCCACCACCAGACAGTTTCGCGGTTCCACACCGAGGCGCGCGGCTGCGGTGACGTAGATCTCGGGATGTGGTTTCCGATGGGTCACTTCGAGCCCGTTGACGCATGTGTTGAAACGGCCCACGGAAAGGCCAATTGCATCCAGGTTGGCAACTAGTTTCCGTTCATCTGCGCTGGTGGCAACGGCGCTGGCGAGAGACCGATCCAGGCATCGATCCAGGAACTCCCAGACACCGGGCAGTGGTCGCAGATTCCCGACAATGATCTCGTCGTAGATGTCGTAGGTTCGCGCCTTGACCTGCTCAATGTCAATCTTGATGCCGTGTTGTTCCGCCACTCCACCGATGTATCTGTTTTCCCCTGAACCCACGAAGGGCGCGAAATCAGCAGGATGAACGGTGAAACCGAGTTCTTCAAACATCATCATTGCAGCCTTCAGAATGAACGGTTCGGAATCGACCAGCACTCCGTCCATGTCCAGCAGTACGGCGCGGATCATCGGCGACGTTCCCTGTTGAATTCGGCGATATCCCGAAGCATAGACTTCGCGCCTGCGCCAACCGATCGCATGTGATCGATGACAGATATCGACTCATCGTGCAGTCCGACAACCCGACCTTCAATCTCGCTGAGAACGCCAAGCTCCCCGAGTGCCGCGCGTATTTCCTCCAGCTGTTTCACTGAGACAGGTCTGCCGAAGTAGGACGCGGCGTGCTCCCACCGCGTGCCCGGGAGAACCGCGAGCAGCTTCAGTCGGTGAAGGGTTTGCTTGTCTGTGGCAATGTCCGAAGCCGCAGGCTTACCGGTGTCCTCTCCGTCCTCCATCAGCCCCAACTCATCATCACGAATCTGGAAGATCGTTCCCTGAAGCTCGCCCCACCGGCCGAGCATTTCCATCTCATCGGGCGGCGCATGTGCGATGAGCGCCCCCAGACAGAGCGGAAGCGAGAACGTGTAGAGTCCCGTTTTGTACCGGTAGACTGACAGTATCTCCTCTTCGGTGACATGCCCCGGTCCATGTCCGTTCGCGACGTCGGCCATTTGCGCAACTGCCACGTCGGCTATCGCCGCGGCGATGCGTCGTATGAGCTCTATGCGCAACGCCGGATCAAAAGAGGCGAGCGCAACTCCTTCGAAGGCAAGAAGCATCGCGGCATCGCCCGCACAGATCCCCATGCTCTCCCCGAATCGCCCCGTCCTGGCGTAACCGGACTCCGTTCCCCTGCGCCGATATTGCTCGAAGACGGACGGTTCGCCGCGGCGCACTGCGTCCTCATCCATGATGTCGTCGTGAATCAGCAGGAAAGACTGGGCGAGTTCTACCGCGGCCGCAACCTCGTAGAGATCTGCGTCGGGTTCTCCGCCAAACACTTCGGCGCCGACCGCCACAAGCGAGCCCCGAATCAATTTGCCCCGGGTAGAAAAATCGATCAAACGGCTTCGAAAATCGGGTCCCCAAATACTCACCCGATCGAGGTGGGTCGCCGCACGGCTGATCAGTGCTGTCAACGAACCGACAATCGGCTCGTGGTGTCGCATCAGCGCGTCGATCATGCTGTCGATTCCAACTGCTTCATTCCTGACATGAATGATCCAATCACCTCCGGCGAACCATAAACGTACGCCGGGATTTCTTCAACAGCCTCACAGTGTCACCCAGCGTGGCGAAAGGAATGAAGCGGGAAAGCTGATATCGGCGT
>JAHOYX010000122.1 GCA_019038705.1 Spirochaetales bacterium | reverse complement strand
CATCATTGAGCGCGGAGATGCGGACATCATGTTCGCCGGGGGATCGGAGGCGTGCATAACTCCGCTGGCGTATGGAGGATTCTGTGCAACCCGCTCAATGTCCCAGAACGCCGATCCGAAGACCGCATCCCGGCCATTTGACAAGAACCGGGACGGTTTTGTGATGGGCGAGGGCGCCGGTGTTGCGATTCTCGAGAGCCTGGAACATGCACGGGCGCGCGGCGCCAGGATCTATGCCGAGGTCGCCGGCTACGGTAACACGGCCGACGCCTATCATTTTACGGCACCCGAGCCCAGCGGTGACGGTATGAAGCGAGTGATGCGAGTGGCCCTGGATGATGCCGGGATGGCACCGGAAGACGTTGACTACGTCAACGCGCACGGCACGTCCACCTCCCTGAACGACAAGAGCGAAACCGGCGCGATCATCGACGTTTTCGGAGAGCACGCCCGCAAGATTAAGATCAGTTCGAATAAATCGATGATCGGACACCTGATGGCGGCCGCCGGAGCCGTCGAGTTCGTGTCGTCGGTTCTGACCGTCTACAACGGCGTGATCCCCCCGACCATCAACTACTCGGAACCCGACCCTGACTGCCCGCTTGACTACGTTGTGAACGGCGCAGAGACTTGTGAGGTGCGGACCGCAATAAGCAATTCGTTTGGTTTTGGCGGCGGGAACAGCAGCGTCATCGTCAAGGAGTACTCGGAGCAATATGGAAATACCAAAACTTAAGATAGGAAACCTTACGGCTGACATTCCAATCGTTCAGGGTGGCATGGGCGTGAGGGTATCACTCTCATCACTGGCATCGGCCGTTGCAAACCAGGGAGGCATCGGGACAATCTCGAGCATCGGCCTTGGGGACGTCAAGGATTCGGAGCACAACTACGAAAGCCAATCCCGAGATGCCCTGGTGAAGGAGATCCGGAAAGCGAAGACCATGACAGATGGTCATCTCGCCGTGAATTTCATGGGTGTCCTCAGCAACGTGGATGATCTGATCAAAGCATCGGTGAACGAAGGGATCAAGACGATTGTCTATGGCGCCGGTATTCCGGTGAAGCTTCCAGCCATTGTCCCGGATCCTGATATCAATCTGGTGCCGATTGTCAGTTCCGCCAGACTTGTGCCTCTGATCCTCAAGGCCTGGGACAAGCGATACAGCCGGACCGCCGATGCCTTCATCCTGGAAGGACCGCTCGCAGGCGGCCACCTTGGCTTCTCTGAGGAACAACTCGAACACCCCGATGACTACTCGTTGGAAAAACTCCTGCCTGAGGTCCTGGAGGCGATCAAACCGTACGAAGACACCTACGGCCGCAAGATCCCCGTGATTGTCGCAGGCGGGATCTATGACGGCGCCGATATTGCCCGGATGCTCTCGCTTGGTGCTTCCGGCGTTCAGATGGCCACCCGGTTTGTCTGCACGCACGAGTGTGACGTGTCGCCTGAGTTCAAGCAGGCCTACCTGGATGCAAAAAAAGAGGACATCGTCATCACCAAGAGCCCCGTGGGTCTACCGGGCAGAGTGATCAACAATGCCTTTCTTCAGAAGCTCGAGAAGGAGGGAAAACTCCGGATCAAGTGCCCGTACCACTGCCTCACCGCCTGCAAAGTGGAGACGGCCAGGTACTGCATAGCTCTTGCCCTCGTGAATTCCTATTTCGGTGACGTTGAGAACGGCCTCATTTTCACCGGGCAGTACTCGTACCGAATTAACAAGATCGTCAGCGTGAAGGAACTCATGGATGAATTGATTGCAGGTATAGAAGCCGCCTGACTTCTGGACCGCACCGGTACATTCGCATCCATACATCGACATCTTGCCCCCGCCGTCCCTCTGTGGTTCACTACGGGGCGAGGTACAAGATGGCAAACACAACGTGGGAGTCTTTCTCCGTAACACAGCCTCAGCAGACGAGCGCAGACTGTTTTGTCTGCGGTGTGGAGAACGAGTCAGGTCTCCGAGCTCGGTTTTTTGAGCTGGAGAACGGAGAGGTGGCCGCCCGGTTCACCGTTCCGGAGATCCACAATGGCTACCCGGGCCGAGCGCACGGTGGCGTGTCCGGCGCCCTGCTGGATGAGGTCATCGGTCGAGCCATTATCCTCCTGGATCCCGAGGTGTGGGGCGTGACCGTAGAGTTCACCGTGAGGTTCCGCAAACCGATTCCTACCGTGACGCTTCTCACCGCGCGCGGCCGCGTTACGGAAAACGGTGGCCGCAGATTCACCGGGGCCGGCGAGCTCTATCTGCCGGACGGCGTCGTTGCCGCGACGGCGACGGGAATCTACATCAAGCTGCCGCTCGATCGCATCGTCGACACATCCGACGCAGACCGGCACTCTCTCCTCGAGGCCGGATGGCGGCGGCGCAGCTTACCCGACGACCCGCGCGAGTTCCGGTTCCCGACCCCGACAAACCGTTGACAGGGCCTGCGACAGCGCCATACTCGGTGTATGCCGCTGGAGACCCTCATTGCTGTTGTTGCCGCAATTCTCGCACTGCTGTTCGCCCTCCTCGCCCTGTTCCTGGCACGTGGGCGCAGGCGGGACCCGATGACCTCGGTCATGGAAGCGACCGGCCGCCTGGAGGAGCAGCTCCGCTCGATCTCGGAGCTCTTTCTCATACCGCGGACACGGGGAGCGGTCGGCGAGACGATTCTGGCGGAACTCCTCGGTAGCTGGCTCCCCCGGAAAAGCTACGAGCTTCAGTACGGCTTTCGGACCGGGGCCCGCGTGGATGCGGTCGTGCGGCTTGGCAGCCGGCTTGTCCCGATTGACAGCAAGTTCCCGCTGGAGGCCGCCTCTCGTTTCTTTGCAGGCGAGCCGACAACGGACACTCCCCTTCCGGGTGACGTTCGCAAGGCATTCCTGAAGCACATCACCGACATCGCCGAGCGATACATCCGGCCCGACGAGGACACCATGGCGTTCGCGCTCATGTACATTCCCGCAGAGCGGGTCTACTACTCCATCTTTGTTGAGCGGCCGGATGAGTTGCTTGCGGAGGCCCTCCGCAGGAATGTCGTGCCGGTGAGTCCGGGGACACTCTTTGTCTACCTCCAGACGGTGGCGTACGGGCTGCGCGGGCTCGCGCTTCCCGAGAACATCCAGGCCCTCGCGGGCGAACTTGCCCGGCTCCGTTCGGACATCGCGGCGTTTCGAAAAACCTTTGATGTGGCAAACACTCACCTTCGCAACCTCTCAAAGACCTTTGATGACGCCGGAAATCGACTTGGCCGGATTGAATTGATGACCGACAGGATCACGCAGCAGGGTCACGAGTGACACCTGACGGGAACTACACCGGATTCATCGTTCACGCCTTCGTGCAGCGGGTTCCCGGCAGGGATTCAAGTCGACTGGCCTACCTGGGACGCCTGTGCGACGGCAAAACCTTTGCGGCGGTGTTTGAGCCTTTCAGGCCCCACTTCTATGTCCGCGAGAGCGAGAATGCGGACGCGTGCCAGGTGCTGTCGTCACAGAGCGAACCAACGACGTGGACGACGATGGACGGTGAACCGGTCCTTCGAATGCACGCGACATCGATTTCTGAGCTCAAACGACAGGCCGGTCTCCTGGGCGCGACGGGCGTGCGCACCTATGAGGCCGACTTCAGCCCCGCCGATCCGCGACTGATGGATTCCCGCGTACACGGAAGCGTGACCATCACCGGACCGCCGGTGGAGGGACGGCACGTGGACCTGGTCTTTCGGGAGCCGGGGCTCGGCCCGTCGGACTGGGACCCTCGTTTGGAGGTGCTATCGCTGGACATAGAGACCAACCCCCGGACCGATGAGATTCTCGCCGTCGGGTTGGTGAATACCGCCGTGTGGGCAGATCAGGTGCGGGAGGTGCATCTCCTCGGAACCGATCACGGAGAACCGTGGATCATCGGCTATGACGGCGAAGCAGATCTTCTTCGGGGAGTAGTGAAGCGCATTGCGGGGCTCGACCCGGACATCGTCACCGGCTGGAACGTCATCGATTTTGATTTCGAGTTCATTGCGCGCAGGTTGAGCAGGTACGGGATCCCGTTTGCCATTTCGCGATCGGACCAGGCCACCTCGTTCCTCGAGGCATCGCGAGATGAGACCGGCCGGCGTCAGAACGCCGGGGTCATGTGTCATGGCCGACAGGTGATCGACGGGCTCCGGCTGCTCCGCTACGGGCCACAACGATTCCCGGATCGGAAGCTGGACAGCGTGGCCCGGGCAGTGCTCGGCGAAGGCAAGACGATCACGGCCGAAACGAGTCGAGAGAAGATTGACACGCTGCTGTCACTGTACGCGGATGATCCGGTGCGTTTCTGCGACTACTGCCGCACGGACGCGGAACTCGTCCTTCGCATCCTCGACAAGACCGGCCTGTTGGATCTCACCGTGAGACGCTGCCTGCTTACCGGCATCAGCCTCAACCGTGCGTGGACCAGCATCCCGGCGTTTGAGTTCCTCTACACCGAAGCGATGCACGCACAGTCGATGGTGGCACCGACGAGCGGAGTGGACCGTCTCCCGCAAGGTGAGGCGCCGGGCGGCGCAATTCTCAAACCTCAGCCAGGCCTGTTCCCGAACGTGCTCGTGTTCGATTTCAAGAGCCTCTACCCTTCCATCACGCGAACGTTCAACATCGACCCGCTCGGATATGTGGACACCGAGGAGGGATATCCGGAGGGGGCCTCACCGCCTCCGGTATCGGACACGATCACGGCGCCCAACGGCGCTCGATTCAGACGCGACGGCGGGATCCTCCCCGATCTTCTCGATCGCTTCTGGCAGAGCAGGGATCAGGCCAAAGCCGACGGCGACGCGGTGGCCAGCTTCGTCTACAAGATCATTATGAACTCGTTCTACGGTGTGCTCGGATCCTCGGGCTGTCGGTTTGCCGGTGCTCCACTGGCCGGTGCGATCACCGGGTTCGGCCAGTACATTCTCCACTGGACCAGAGACCGGCTCACCGGACGCGGCTACAAGGTTCTGTACGGCGACACCGACTCGCTCTTCGTTCTCGCCGCCCGCGACCCCGGTGCCGTGCAGGAACTCTTCTCAACCGGGGACCGCCTGTGTGCCGAGATCAACGGTGAACTCTCGGAATTCGTGCGCACCCACTTCGACCTTGAATCACATCTTCAGCTGGAGTTTGAGAAGGTCTACCATCGATTCTATCTTCCCCGGATTCGTCACACGGCGGCTCCAGCTGACGGAGAGGAGGTCCGCGGACGGGCGAAGGGATACGCCGGCCGGCACCTCGAGCGGAGTGGCGAAATCGGCGAGTTGGAGATCAAAGGCATGGAGGCAATCCGGAGCGACTGGACGGAGGCCGCCGGATCACTTCAGACCGCCCTGCTCTCCCTCCTCTTTGCGGACGCGCCGAACACAGCGGTGGAGGAATGCATTCGGAAGACCCTTGGTCGGCTTCAGGCCGGCGAGTTGGATGAGAGCCTGGTCTACTCCCGACGGCTCCGCAAACCGGTTGAGAGCTACACGAAAACGAGCCCTCCTCACGTCCAGGCCGCCCGACTCCTCCCGCGGGATCAACAGGAGGGGACGATCGATTATGTCGTTACCGTGAGCGGTCCGCAGCCGATCTCAATGCGCACTGATCCGATTGACTACGCGCACTACATGGCCAGGCAACTGCGTCCGATCGCTGCGCCGATCTGCGAGATTCTGGAGATCGATCCGGTCAGCCTGTTTGATCGATCGGGTCAACTGTCGCTATTCTGAAGGCAGGATGCGGATGAAGGAGCATATGATGGAAAAACGCCCGTACGGCAAGACCGGCATAGAACTATCGGTGATCGGCTTTGGAGGCATCCTCGTAAGGGACGAGCCACCGGAGGAAGCGTCGCGTCTGGTATCACAGGCAATCGACTGGGGCATCAACTACTTTGATGTCGCACCGAGCTATGGAAACGCCGAGGAGTGTCTGGGTCCCGCTCTGGAACCCTATCGCAAGGATGTATTCCTCGCGTGCAAGTCGGAGAAGCGATCCGCCCGAGAGGCCCAGGCGGAACTCGACGAATCACTCGAACTACTCCGTACCGACTACTTCGATCTCTATCAGTTGCACGCCGTGACCACCAGCGAGGACGTAGAGCAGATACTGGCACCCGGCGGCGCCCTGGAGACTCTGGTTGCGGCGAAGAACGCGGGGATTGTTCGTCACCTTGGATTCTCCGCTCACTCGGAGACGGCCGCTCTTGCGCTCATGGATGCGTTCGCTTTCGACTCCATTCTCTTCCCGATCAACTGGGTTACCTGGAACGCGGGCAGGTTCGGCGCGCGCGTCGTGGATACCGCGGTGCAGAAGGGGCTGGCGATACTCGCTCTGAAGACATTGGCAAAGCGCCAGTGGGCGGATGGAGACGACCGAAAGAAATCCCCGAAGACCTGGTATCAGCCCGTTGAGAGCTACGAAGAGGCGCGATTGGCAGTTCGATTCACACTCTCCCGCCCGGTGACTGCTGCCGTATCTCCGGGGCACGAGCACCTCATCCGATGGGCCGTAGACGCGGCGAACGAGTTCACACCCATCACTCCGAAAGAGGAAGCGTTGCTCGCCGATCGGGCTCGTGATCTCTCGCCCATCTTTGCCGTGTAGTGCATGGCTGCCCCCGCAGAGACGCTCATCGCGCTGAGCCGGCAACTCAGCGACGCCATCGCCACGCTCCGGTTCTCAGCTGCGCCTCCGGGCCACGTGACCCACGTCTACAACCCTCTTGATTACGCGCGGAACGGCTGGGAAGCCTATCTCCAACTTGCGGCGGACGCCCCCCGAACGGTTGTGCTTCTCGGCATGAATCCCGGACCGTGGGGAATGGCCCAGACCGGCG
>JAHOYX010000015.1 GCA_019038705.1 Spirochaetales bacterium | reverse complement strand
GCACGGTGTATGCCGTGGGGGCGGAGGGAACGGTTCTGGCAGTTGTCTTTGATGTGCCGGCGGATTCCGCACCGCTCCTGTCCGGTGATCGTGTGTGGGACACTCCGCCGGACGGCCGTTTTCGAATGGAATCTCGGTTGGTGGAATTTCGCTATGTGTCCGATGTCAGTGGCGTTGTCCAGTGGAGCATCCTGTCGTCGGTGCCTGATGACCCCCTCGTTGTGACGATCCGTGATGCACGCGGAAACATCCTCGCCACCAACATGGGAAAGGTGGTCCTTGACCGATCAACCCGGGCCGCAGTGGAAGCTATGCGTGAGTTTCGCGTGAGCGTGGAGAGGTCCTATCCGGACCGGCAGGCCATTGTGACTCTCGTGTCAGAGGTCGTTCAGTAGATCCGGAGAGAGGAGTTCTTCAGCCGACCCCTGAGCCTGCCGCTTTGCCTCGAGGCGGAGATCCGTGTCTTTCTTCTCTCGCTTGAGCGCCGCGATCTCCTTCTTCAGTTCTGCCTGACGGGTTTCCTTGCGGGCGATCTCGGTGGCAAGCCGGTTGGTATCCCCTTCAAGTCGCTCAACATCCAGCGCCGCCTGCACTCGATCAGAGATAACCGCAAGCGCATCGAGTCTCCGGTCGAGCTTTCGAGCTTTGGTGAACAGCGTCCGACACTTGGGCGGGAGGTCTTCCTTCGGGATGTCGCGGGCTGCCCTGGCCAGTTCCACAAGGATCGCGTCGCGTGTCCGGGTGAGGGTAAGGAGGTCTTCCTCAAGCTCTTCCAGCTTCTTGTGCGGACGCTTTGCGGCGCCGAGCTTCTCGAGTTCCTCATTGAGGGCGTGCCGTTCTTCTTCCGCCACCACAAGATCACTCTCTCGCTCGCGGGCGCCTTTTAGTCGATCTCTGTACGGTTCGGCGGCTGCCGTGAGCTTGGGGTCGCCAATCTCATCCACAAACGCTGTTTCCATGATGTCGCGCCCCGCACCGCGAACGAGGCGGCGAAAGGATCCCTCGCGAGTCGTGCGCCGATTCTTCAGCAACGCAATTCGGCCGCGTATCACCATTTTTTCCAGGAAGGGCTTCGCTTCCAGCAGCGCCTGTTGATCAGCGACGGCGGCGTTGATTCCAGACAGCTCGCTGTAGACCTCGATCAAGGCAGAGAAGATGTCCGCGTACTCCTGATCGACCAGGGGGTTCCCGCGGTAGACATCGAAGGCGATCCCGCCAATCTCTTCGTAGATGGGATCCATGTTCTCCGACAGCCGGCGGATCTCGGACTGGATCTCCGACGTCCGTTCCTTCACCGCAAGCAATCGGTCCCCGACCTCCCCAATTCGGTCCCGCGCTGCTGCTACCGCCTGGACCTGCTCGGCCACTTCCCGTTCTCTCTTCCGAGTCTGTGCAAGGTCCGCGCCCGGGCTTTGAGCGGGTTTCTCGATGAGATGAGAACCGGCGTCTGCCAGTACGGCATGCAGTTCGGCACGCAACGAATCCTGTCGTTCTTGAAGGGCCTCAGCCCGTTCTCCGAATTGGCTCATAGAAGCACGGTATTCCCGTCCCTCGGGTCTGTCAATGCTGAAGACAATTCGTCATCTGTTTTCCGACGGGCCGGAGCCGGTCGGCCTGCCGTACTGCACCAGTTCAGCTTCTCTCGAACTGAAACCAGAGGAGTGACGGAGGTCGTGGTCGACATGTTGTCCTGGTTTTCACTATGTTGTTGGAACAATGAAGTTTACCGAGCTCAATCTCGATGAGCGTCTGATGCGCGCGATCCGTGACCTTGGCTTCACGGATTGCACCGATGTGCAGGCAGAGACGTTCACGCACACACTTGATAGTCGGGATGTTGCGGTGCAGAGCCAGACAGGCACCGGAAAGACCGCGGCCTTCCTGATATCGATATTCCAGCTCTGGATCACCGAGGATCGATTCAAGAACACCAAGGCGCTCGTGGTGGCCCCTACCAGGGAGCTCGCCGTTCAGATTGAGCGTGATGCGAAAGACATCGGCAAGTATCTGCCGTTCAAGATGGCCTGTTTCTACGGCGGCGTGGGCTACGGCGCCCAGGAGAAGGCAGTTGCCGATGGGGTCGACCTCATCATCGGGACACCAGGCCGACTGCTTGACTTCAACCAGAGCCGTAAGATCGATTTCAAAGACCTGGGCATTCTTGTCATTGATGAGGCAGACCGCCTCTTTGACATGGGATTCTACCCCGACATTCGGAAGATCATGCGCCGTTCCCGGCCGCGCGAGGAGCGCGTGACCATGCTCTACAGCGCGACGCTGAGCGCGCGTGTACGCAACCTTGCCTGGCAATTCATGAATGACCCCGCAGAGATCGAAGTGGCTCCTGAGCAGATGACTGTTGAGACAGTTGACCAGGTGCTCTATCACGTCAGCAAGGCCGAGAAATTCAAGCTGTTGCTCGGGGTTCTCAAACATCGTAAACCGGATACCGCGCTCATCTTCTGCAACACCAAGCGGGCCACCGAGATTGTTGCCAAGAAGCTGCAGCTCAACGGTTACGCATGTGAGTTCATCATGGGAGATCTTCCGCAGAAGAAGCGGATCAAGATCATCGACAGCATGAAATCCGGGGAGCTGCGAATGCTCTGCGCCACCGATGTGGCCGCACGGGGACTGCACGTTGATGACCTGGACATGGTGATCAACTACGATCTGCCCGAGGACCCGGAAGCATATGTTCACCGGATAGGCAGAACCGCGCGGGCAGGCAAGACCGGGCACGCTGTCTCGCTCGCATGCGAGCGGTTTGTCTACGGTCTTGAGCCGATTCAGGAACTCATCGGCCAGAAGATTCCGGTCCAGAGCGTCTCGGCAGATCTGATAGCCGATGACCAGAGCATCGGGAAACACCTGCCGTCTTCGCCCTACAGGGAGCACCCGCAACCTCGCCGCGGCGGTGACCGGCGGCATCCTTCCGGCAGGCCTGCTGGACGATCCGGGCCCGCTCCAAGCCGGGATGAGCGGCCGGCCCCACGGAGCCGCCCAGGCAGTTCACGCAGTGGTGGGGTCAGACATCCGGTCGCTCCCAAGCACGCAGCCGCCGATGCTCGTGTCCGTGAACCCGCGGCACATCAGCGGCCCCGCCGTGACGAACGGGTTGCGGAGAAGGGACCGTCCCGCCAGTCGTCGGTTGAGGATAGGCTTGCATACTACAAGGCCAAGTACGGCGAAGATTTTGTGCCGACCAAGTCCGAAGCCGGCGAATCCAACGTGCCGGCAAACGACGGGAAGGCTGCCGGGGAGAAGGGCCGTTCCGGGGTGATCGGGCGGCTGTTCGGCCGTGGCAAATGAGTTCACAGCAGGGGTGTACAAGTCGTGTGTTCGGCTCATGAGATTGTCCGCGTGAGCTTGACAATCGCAGGGCGCCGGAATAGTTTATACCGCCAATAGCGAGAGAGGTGCGCGGTGCGCAAACGGGCGTAGTGTGCCTCTAAGATGCAAGGAGTTAGGTGAATGGCCCGGAATTCCACAGCGAGGGGCAAGATTGTTCGCCGGTTTGGGCTGAACATCTATGGGAACCAGAAGTACGACAGGCTTCTCAAGAAGAAGCCGAATCCGCCGGGGAATCCCAAGCGCCGACGTGTACGTCAGACCGAGTATGGTCGTCAGCTGGTTGAAAAGCAGAAGCTGAAGTGGGCCTATGGCCTGTCAGAGCGCCAATTCAGCAATCTTTTCTATAAGTCCAAGACGATGAAGGGAGTCACCGGCGACAACATGCTCGCGCTCCTGGAGCGGCGGATTGACAATGTCGTGTTCCGTCTGGGCATGGCGACGAGCCGAAGTCAGGCGCGTCAGCTGGTGAGCCACGGGCACATCATGCTCAATGGTCGCAAGATCACTATCCCCTCCGCGGTTGTCGGTCCGCAGGACACGATTGCTGTCAGGGACCGCAAGCCCACCAAGGATCTCATTCGCAAACTGCTTGCGGATAACTCATCCCGCCCCGTGCCCCCATGGCTGACAATCTCCCGCGATGAGATGATCGGCAAGGTGGAGGTGAATCCGACCCGGGACATCATTCCGACGATCGCTGAAGAGCAACTTATCGTCGAGTTCTACTCTCGATAGAGAACAGTCAGAGAGCTTTCAAGGCCGCACGTCAGTGCGGCCTTTTTTGTGGTGCCGCCGGTTGACGTCAGAACTCGGTACGGCCAAGGTGTCCACGCTGCCGCGAAGAATGGGGATGGATCAGACCTATTTCCTGTCGGGGCCGTGGATTGCTGCCGCTGGTGCTGCATGGCGACCCTTTGTCCAGCGCAAATCGCCCCAGGCGCAGAGTTTGTCGGCATTTCATCCCCATTCTTCGCGGCAGTTCACAAAGTGTCGCGGCAGGCCCTGCAAGATCTCTGTCACGACAGCGTTCTGTAATGAATTCTATCCACATGTCGGCCGATACTCTGAAGAGAGAACGAGCGCGAAGAGGATGTTGCATGCGCAAAATGCCGGTCATCAGTTCTGATCCCGAACTCAACGACCGCGTCGAGAAGATCTGTGCGAAGATGGGCGACATCTTTCATCCCGTATTCCTGAGCGACAGCCGAGAGGCGCTGGAATACCTCATGTACGAGCTCCCAGAGGTCAATCTCATCAACTTCTCGGATCCTGAAATCGATTCGCAGGCAATTCTTGACACCATAAAGTCCGACCCCTGGCTCCACTATGGCGGCATCATTGGCGTTCACAACAGGCAGGATTTGAAAGGGCTCGAAGAACAGATGCCGGATTCCAATGTGATCAGCCTCATTCCGCGGGGTGAATTTGTCTCCAGCTTCTACCGCGTTCTTCGCATACTGGTGCAGAACCGGCGCATCATCTTTCAGCGCGATCTGCAGAGCTATCTCCTCGGGAGCATCGCAGGGTCATTCGTCATGGACAATGATCCGTACAACGTCAAGACCTACGCGAATCTGATCAGCAACTACCTCTACAACTCCAACTTCATCAATCGGGACAAGCGTGACCGACTGCACGTTGCGCTGTCCGAGATGCTCATGAACGCTGTTGAACACGGCAACTGCGACATTGACTACGAGGAGAAGACAGCGTGGCTTCAAGAGCACGGCGATATTCTGGATCTGGTGAGGGAGAAGTGCACAGACCCGGAAGTCCGAGAGAAGCGCGTTAACTTCTCATACCGAATCATCGCTGATCGGTCGTACTTCACTATTCGGGACGAGGGCGAGGGGTTCGACTGGAGATCCAGACTGGAACCGGGTGAGGATGTGAATCTCAGCCTCCATGGCCATGGCATTCAGATGACGCGGTACTACATTGAGAACCTTTGTTACAACGACTCCGGCAACGAAGTTCAGTTTGAGTTGAGTCACCAGCACAACGAAAGTAACATGGTTCCAACCATTTTCCGGGAACAGGAAGAGCACACGTTCAAAGACGGAGAGACGGTGTTCAAGGAGGGGGAGGAGTCCAACTACCTCTACTACATCGTCTCCGGGACGTTTGACATCTACGCATCCAGCAGGCTCATCTCCGCGCTCACACCGGACGACATCTTCATTGGAGAAATGAGCTTCCTGCTCAATGATCGGCGTTCTGCCACGGTGCTGTCGCACGGCCGTAGCGTCGTGAAGCCAATCCCGAAGAAAGCATTTCTGAACGTCATCAAGGAGAAACCGCACTACGGCATATTCCTGGCCAGACTGCTGGCGCAGCGTCTGAGCAAACTCAATGCCACAGTGGCCGAACTGAAGAGTTCAGGAAGCTGAGAGGGCGCACGAACGATCGACAGTCCGGCGCTACGACACCAGCTCCACAGGCAGGTGATCAAGTCGATTCATGTAGGTTACGCGAACCGGCAAGCCAGGCAGTTTTTGCCAGCCGGCGTCCATCCCCGGCTCGTAGTCGTCCCCGTCACCGATATCCAGCCGAGTTAATGCTGCGTTGTTCAAGGTAAACCACAGCTCGCTCCCAAAGGTAAGGTTCAGAACGCGGCAGATGAAGAACACGTAGAACATAGAGTGGCTGACGAGGAGCACTCGATCATCGGTGCCTCCATGCGATTCCAGTAACTTTCGGTACACCCGATCGGCCCGGTCGGCAGACCCGTCACGACTTTCCATCGTCCGATGACCCCACCAGCCATCCGGATCCATCGAGTCGTCAATGATGAGACGCGGGGACCACTCAGCGAGGTCGGTCGCGGTCGCTCCTGCTGTCCCGTGGAATTTCCGGTCGGCGGAATCATAGTCAACCACGCCGCCACACTCATGAATATCCGGCCACCCAGCCAGATCCATGTCCGCGGCTTCAGCAATGACTGTTGCGGTTTCAACCGCTCGTCGCTGGAAACTGCAGTACATGTGGGAGATCTCAAATCCCTCGTGATTCCACGGGTTTCTTGAGCGGCGGTGGCGGCATGCATGACTGTGACGCTCTGCATCGCCCACTATGAGGGCGGCGAGACGCGCCGCCTGGGCTCGCCCGCGGTCGGTGAGTCCAGGCTCGGCTTTTCTCCGTGTGTAGTAGTCTGCGTGGCCCTCAAGTCCATTGTTAAAACTCTCGGCGTGTCTGGCGAAGTACAGCTGCATAGTGGGCGACAATACCATGTATCGGCGTTCCGTGGTATCTTGCACTCATGTTGCATATTGGAACGAATCTGCCTATCGTTTGAAAGGCGGGAGGATAAGAAACGGCGTGACGTCAAGCACAGAGACGATACTGATTGTCGACGATGACGATGTGATCGTTGATCTCTACAGCTCCATCCTCGAGGCAGCCGGATGGGCCAACAGGCTGCTCTGTAGCGATTCCCGTGAGGTCCTGGAGCTGCTCCGGGAGAACGATGTCTCGGCCATTCTGTTGGACCTCTAC
>JAHOYX010000226.1 GCA_019038705.1 Spirochaetales bacterium | reverse complement strand
TCATGCATTACCCGGAGTTCGCCGCTCCTGCAGAGCTGCACATCAAGCTCAACGCCCGGCACGCCATGATCCAGAATCTTCTGGAACGCAGCGATTGTATTCTCCGGTGCGATTGTGGAGCAGCCCCGGTGTCCGAACAGAAGCGGGTAATCCGCGAAGGCGAACGGTAGTCGTGCAGTCATTGTAGCATCGGGATATACGGCAGGGAGCGGTCAGTGTCAAGCCGCGCGCGTGATTTCGGCGGTGTGTGTTTCCGTGTTTGCCCGTGGTGCTGCGTGTGTTTTTTTGGCGCGTCACGGCCAATTTGCTGTTGTTGATTCGGCCACATAGGGCGTATTATGAGTAGTACAAAACCAAATGGAGGTAAGTATGAAGAAGAACGCAATTGTCTTGCTTGTACTTCTTTTCGTCGCGTCATTTGCCTTTGCCACTGGGACACCAGCGGGCGAAGAGGGTCCCGAGAACACTGTTCTGCGGATCATCACCTGGTCCGGGTATGCTCCTCAGGGACTGATTGACAAGTTCTACGAGGAGACGGGCTACGAGGTAGAGGTGACTCTGAGCAACAACGAGGAAATGATCTCGAAACTGCGGGCGACCCGCGGTGGCGGATTTGACCTTGCTCAGCCCTCGCAGGACCGTATCTCGTCCGTTGTCGAGCAGTATGGCATCTACCAGCCAATCGATTACAGCCGCGTGGATGCGAGTCTCATTGACCCGTCGTTGCTGGCGGCTGTGAAGGCGAACACGCTCGTGGACGGCGAGTCCTACGCGGTTCCCCACGTGTACGGGACCTCGGGTCTGATCGTCAACACGGCGCTTGCTCCAGACGTCACCGACTACACCGATCTTCTCGATCCGAAGTACGAAGGACGAGTCTCGTATCGGCTGAAGCGCCCCACGCTCATCGCAATGGGATATGCATTCGGGTACGATCCGTTTGCTCTCTACGATGATCCGGGTGCGTATCAGATGTTCCTCGATGATATCGAAGGCAAGCTGATCGCGGGCAAGCCGGTTGTTCAGAACTACTGGACGAACGGAGACCAGCTCCTCGAGTCGATGCGATCCGGAGAAGTCTGGGCGGCCATGGCATGGGAGCAGGCAGGTTGGAAGCTGCACGAAGAGAATGCAGACATTGACTACCTCGCACCCGCGAGCGGCGCCCTTGCATGGGTGGACACCTTTGCGATTCCCGCGAAGTCCGAGAACCTGGATGCCGCGTATGCATGGATGAACTTCATGATGGAACCTGAGAACGCCGCCGTCTTCACCAACGCTGAGAAGTACGGTACCGCGTCAAAGGATGCAGTCCAATTCCTGGATCCGGAAATCAAGGCCAACTTCCAGCGCGGCTTACCGCCTGAAGTACTTGCCGAGATTCACTGGTATCCGACAGTTCCTCCGGGGCTGGAAGAAATGGAAGGCCGAACTCTCGACAGAGTAAACGCAGCCAACTAGGGCATTGGGCCGGCGGCAACAGTCGCCGGCCCTGCTTCTTCCGACCTCGTTTGAAAACAGGTACAATGCACCATGCAAGCAGCACTTTCGGTTGAGAAGCTCACAAAGAAATTTGGTGAGTTCACCGCCGTTAACGGCGTGTCTTTTGACGTTGAAGACGGCAAGTTCTTTTCGATCCTGGGGCCTTCGGGATGCGGGAAGACGACCCTGTTGCGGATGATCGCGGGATTCTATGAGCCGACCGAAGGGCTGATAAGAATCCGCGATGAAGACATGACGGCAGTTGAACCGAACAAGCGACCGGTGAACCTGGTGTTTCAGCATCTCGCCCTCTTCCCGATGATGAACGTTTACGAGAACATCGCATTCGGCCTGAAGAGACGCCGCGAATCTGACTCTCGGATCAAGGAGAAGGTCGGGTCGATTCTGGAGCGGGTCGGACTGCCGGAGCACAGCAAGAAGAAGATTGATCAGCTCTCCGGCGGGCAGAAGCAGCGGATTGCGATTGCCCGGTGTCTGGTTCTGGAGCCCAGCGTTCTGCTGCTGGACGAGCCCCTTGGGGCACTCGACGCGAAGCTGCGCGAGCACATGAAGATTGAGCTCAAGAAGCTACAATCGATGGTTGGAACCACATTCGTGTATATCACCCATGACCAGTCCGAGGCGATGGTTATGAGCGATCACGTGGCGGTGATGAATGCCGGGCAGTTCGAGCAGATCGGCACGCCGCAGGATCTCTATCACAACCCCAACTCCTCCTTTGTTGCCCAGTTTGTCGGAAACAACAACAAGCTGCCGGTGAAGGTTCACAAGGATGAGGGCGGTGCGTTCCTCGCTCGGTACCTTGACGGGAAGGACTACCAGGTGGACGGGACTCCTGATCTCTCCGAGGGTGACGAGTATGACATGTTCATCCGGCCGGAGGCCGTCCTGATCAACCCGTCGACCTCACAGAGCATCCCGAACACCATGAACTGCGACGTCAAGGCGATTCTCTTTGACGGCGGAAACAGCCAGCTCCTTGTCATCCCTGAGGGTGCTGACCAGGAGCTCATCGTCACGCTGCCGCAGAACAAGCAGTTTGACGACATCAAGGCAAAGGACACGATTCGAATTGGGTGGAACCCCGGGACCGCCGTGTGTTTCCCTAAAACGGAGTTGAAGATCTATGACGAAGCGTAGTGCCAGAAAGATCCGGTGGAGTTTCTTCGTCTTCTTCGTACCGGTCTTTCTGTGGCTCTTTCTCATGATCGTCATGCCGCAGATCGAACTGCTCCGAATGTCCTTTGTCGGAACCGATTTCTACGGTGAATCCGGATTCACGCTCGGTCACTATGCGGCATTCTTCACGGAACCCATCTACTGGCTGACCTTCGTTCGGACGGCCGGGTATGCGCTTCTGGTCACCTTTGTGGTTCTCCTCATTGCCTTGCCGGTGTCGTTCTTCATCACGAAAGTCGCGGACCTCAAAGTGACCGGGTTCCTCATGGTGCTGATCCTGGTGCCATTCTGGGTAAGTGAACTGGTTCGGGTGTACGGCTGGATGATACTCTTGCGCGAGAGCGGCGTGCTCAACAAACTGCTTGTCGCCCTCGGCATCCTGAAGCAACCGGTGGAGATGCTGTACAACGACGTCACCATGGTGATGGGTCTTGTCTACACGACCATGCTGTTCATGATCGTACCAATCGTCAGCGTGATGGAGAGCCTGGATGACTCGTTCATAGAGGCGGCGCACGACCTTGGCGCGAAGAAGCTTACCATCTGGCGAACCATCATCATCCCGTACTGCATGCCGGGGATCATGTCCGGCAGCATCATCGTGTTCATGCTGGTGCTGGGCAGCTACCTCACCCCCAACCTCATGGGCGGGAAGAATTCAATCTGGTTCACCGAGCAGATCTACAACCAGATGATCATCTACTTCAACTGGAACCAGGGCGCCGCATTTGGATTCCTGCTGCTCCTGCTTTCGTCAATTCTCATCTGGGTTGCACTGAAGATCACCGGGCAGGACTGGAGGAAGGTAATCAAATGATCCGAACACTTCCGAATTCCCGCACGTACATCACCGGTTTCAGGGTGTTCATCGTCCTCTACTTCGTCTTTCTCTTTGCTCCACTGATCGTCACGATGGTTCTCTCGTTCAATGATTCCATGTTCCCGGCGCTGCCATGGAAAGGATTCACGCTGGACTGGTTCTTTGGAGAGGGGCCCGAGAAGATTGGCATTTTCCACGATCAGGCCAACCTGCGTAGCATAAGCACTTCGTTCAAGACGGCGCTCGCCGTGGCGACCCTGGCCACCGTGGTCGGCACCCTCGCGGCGTTTCTCTTTGAGCAGGAGGACTTCAAGTTCAAGACTCTGCTCTACTTCCTGATGATAGCCCCGCTGGTCATTCCGGGGGTCATCCTGGGGATCTCCCTTCTCCTCTTTGCGAATACCGTCGGGCTGTTCCTGGAGAACTCAATCGGCTGGGACGTCAAACTACTCTCACCGGGATTCTGGCTTGTTGTTATCGGACAGTTCTCATTCATTACAACGATCGTGACTCTGGTTGTCATCGCGCGCCTGCGCAAGTTCGATCGGACTCTCGAAGAAGCCGCTTACAATCTCGGGGCAAATCGATTTGAGGTCATCTGGTACATCACGCTGAAGTATCTGCGGCCGGCAATTGTCGGTGGTTTTGCGGTGGCCTTCCTCATGTCGTTCGAGAACTTCAACACCTCCGTTTTCCTCGTTGGTTCGAGGGCAACGCTGCCCATCAATCTCTACCTGCAGGTGCGGGACGGCTCAACACCGGTAATCAACGCAATTTCGTTCCTGCTCATTGTCACGACTTCGACACTGGCCGTTATCAATCTCTACGCCGGCAAGTCGCGGGCAAAGAAGCAGTAGAGCCGGCTGTACGGCCCTCTTCTGTGAATGCCCGACCTGCTCCTGTCTCATTGATTACAACGCAACTCATAATTATCTTGTTGCACGACACAGGAGAGCACAACAGGAGGCACTACATGGAAATCACTGAAAACACAATCGTATTCAATATCCTCGAGAAGTACGGTGACATCGCGGACGTGATGGAAACCCTTGGCGTGAAGAGCGTGGGAAAGTACTCAATGCGGCGAGTGATCACAAGGTTTCTGACCGTGAAACGGGCGGCGATCGTCCACAAGGTCCCGCTCGATGATTTCCTGGATCGACTCAATACCGCCGTTCAGGCGAAGAGCGAAAGTCAGGGTCTGTAGCGGGCTCATCCTCCAGTCTTCGCGCAGCGGAAGCCGTGAAGAAGTGGTCAAACACCAGGTCGGCCGCGCCCCGGCACGCAAGGATGGGGTCGTACTCCAGCGCTTTGCAGACGATCGGCCGATTGGACTCCAGGGCTTCCACGAGCTTGTCCCAGCCAGAAATGGTTGAATCACAGCGCCGCACTCTCTCTACGAGTGCGTCCTCCGAGAGGATGTCTTTAAGGGACTGACTGTCACCTGGCGATCCGGCGGATTCTCAGCGCCTGAGCAGCGAGGAGATCAGGAGGTACGCTCCCATGACGATCATGGTGACGGTGACGACTGTCCGGAGAATGCTCGTATTCATGCGTTTCGCCCATCGCGTCGCGACATGAGTTGCGATCATGGCCACCGGGATGTAGATGAATCCGGGGAGCATGTCCACCGGGCGCAGATCTCCGAGAATCATGTGCAGACCCAGAATTGGAACAAACAGAGTCGAGAAGAAGAAGGTGAGATTGGCCTGACCGGTCAGCGTGTCTTCCTGGCGCGAAAGAAAGTACGGCACCGTCGCCGGTCCCGGTGCGCTGAATGCTCCGGCCAGGAGACCGGTCAGAACGGCCGTGACCCAGTAGGCGGCCCTCGTCCGCATTGCCCCTCCCGGTGAACTCTCCGGCGCACGCCTCCCGCCCATGAGACGAAGAGCAGCGGCAACGATGACATACACGCCCATCACGCCCAGTGCGAGGTCACGCCGCACATTGGAAATGAAGAGTACGCCGAGCGGGATGAACGGGAGCGCCGCAACCAGGAACATCAGCGTCCACCGAATCTCTATTCGATCTCGCATGAGGTACGCTTTCTGCATGCTGACAGCCGTGGCAATGACCACGTTGTATGCGATGGCAGTGGTGGGATCAGTCATGGCCGCCACGAGCGGCACCGAGATTACGGCGAACCCAAAAGCGGTGAGCCCCTGGACGAGACTCGCGACAATGTAGATCCCGCCAAGGATGATGTAGTCGATCATGAGCCTTCAGCCGGATTGTCGTCAGACAATGCCCATTCCCATCAGTTCGCCAAACTTCGACAGGCCCTTGCCATGGTGGCCGGGTACGACGATCAGATGATGCGGCATCCCCTCGTGGCACAGGTGGTCAAAGAGATCGTGCACGTTCTCGGATTCAATGTGGACACGGCCCACCGTGCCCCGGAGGTGGCGTGTCGGCGGGACCGTCACTCCCTCTCTCGTCATCAGCTGATACCCCCGACCATCCGACCACATCCGCATGAGTGTCACCGGTCGGTCAGCCGCAATCCAACCATCGACCACGGCAGCCTTATCCGAATTGAAGTGGCGCGCGATCGTGCGCGGATGCGTTCCGCCCGCCGGTTCTGCCAGGCTTGCGGGGGTGCCGCCGCCGTGCCACACCGTGATGTGGTGATCATCATGCTCGAGCCAGTCGGTGAGGAAACCCGGTTCGATGCCGAGGAGCCGCAGCGCGAGCATTCCGATGGCGCCGTCAACATCACCTTCCATGGTGACGGGGTATCCTTCGTCGGTGAGCCGAACCATGGCGAGGTAAGGCCACTGCCCGGTCAGATTGGGTAATTCGGGCCAGCATCGCAGGGCGAACGCGTCCAGATGCTCATCCGCCATCATTCGTTTGATGGCGAGGTAGTACCGCGACTGCACCATCAACTCGTCCTTTGTGACATTCACCAGCGGAATACCAAGCTGCGCGGTACTCTCGACATCAATCTCCGTGTCGCTCTCCGGGACCGCATCCATGGCGCTCAGCAGTTCCTGCTGTCCGAAGTGATAGAGTTGTGCACCGAGATAGTTGCTCAGTGCGAAGGGATCGGCGTGCATGTTGATGAACCCGGGCGCGTGGTAGCCCACCATGCCGATCTTTGCCCGACGGAGCCGGGCGGCCGCCGAGGTCGTGCGGACGGCCGCATCCAGGTCAGTGAGAAGGCGATTGTCCTCGGGTCCCCCCGACACAACCTGGAAGGGAACCCCCATCCGCGCAAACACCGACGCGTAGAGATGAGTTCCCACGAGAGAGCAGGAGCTGACAAGGTCTCCCTCCGGTTTCTCGGGTGTCGCCCAGAGAACGAGCGGGCCGTCCCATATCTGGCCGAGCAGCGGCGCGAGGCGACCGTCGCTCATTGTCGTCTGCAGAGCGACCAGGGTATCGCAGCCGGCGGTCTTGCATTCGCCAATGGCCTGCCGCAGTGTGGTGTCGTCCACGGCCTTTGTCGGGCAGATGAACACCCCCCCAGAGCGAACGTTGAC
>JAHOYX010000035.1 GCA_019038705.1 Spirochaetales bacterium | reverse complement strand
CTTGGTGCTATATCTCAACGGCTACATCGATACCTACAACTCCAACTTCTTTCAGAAGCGCATCAATCGGGCCGTGGAGACAGGGTTCGTTCGACTGATATTTCACTGTGGCGGGCTGAACTACGTCTCGTCCACCGGAATCGGTTCATTTACGGCATTCCTGAAGGCAGTCAAGCCGCGGGGTGGCGACCTGGTGCTCCTCGAGATCCAGCCGAAAGTGTACGAGGTGTTTCAGCTCCTCGGGTTCTCCCAGTTCTTCAATATCCGAGACACGCTGGACGACGCTGTGGAGCACTTCAAGAAAAGCGCCGCGGCACCTACCTCGGAGGTATTCCCCAAAACGTTCCGTTGCCCGGTCTGCAGCACGAAGCTTCGCGCCAACCGCTCCGGGCGATTCCGATGCTCAAACTGCAAAACGATCCTCGCAATTGATCAGACCGGCCAGGTCTTCCTCGGATAGCATCCAAGTTCCTCTGACTTTCGTCGTGCTGGTTCAACGCAGAGCATCTGGCTATGATGAAAGGATGTATGATGAAGGGACGGAGGCAGGCTGAAAGATGACGCCCGGAGTGCAGCGATTCTTTGAACAGGTTGCCGACGCATACACGGCAAGCCCGCTGGAGGTGCTTGGGATCGTACTTATCCTTCTGGCTCTCCTCGGTGGTCTGGTGATCTATGCCGTGGTGTGGGGCAGGCGGGAGAAGAAGCATCGGACCGAACTTGCCGGGCAACTCTACGAACAGAAGTCCCGGGAGCTGAAGCTGACCCAGGGCCAGCACGAACTGCTGAAGCAGATGGCTCGCTACCTCAGGAATCCGACCAACGCATATCAACTGCTGACCGATGAGATCGCGTTCAACTCCTCCGCGCTCCAACTCAGAGAGAACGACCAGGCTACCGCCCAATCGATTGCGTCGTTACGCATTGCGCTGGGGTTTCAGTCAAATCGATCTGATCGTGCGCCGAAATCGAGCACGCAGATCCCGGCGGGCGCGACTGTCCTCGTGGCTAGAAATCGATATAAGAAACCAGTGAAAGCAAAGGTGTTGCCGCCGGATTCTCAGTCGTTCCTCATCAGACTGGTTGACGAGGGCGTCCGTGTTCCCGCGGGTGCGGCGGTGGACATTTACTTCCAGAACGCCGCCGGGGTGTTCACTTTTCGTTCCACGGTCCTCGGCGAGGATGGGAAGACGGCAAAGCTCTCACACTCCGAAGAGATCAAGCGCTACCAGAAACGGCGCTACTACCGTCGAAAGATGGACCTCCCCGTTCACATCTATCCGTTTGACAGCGATCGGCCAATCCTGAGTCGATTCAAGGATATTGGCGGCGGTGGGGCGAGCATGCTCAACACCGACGGTCACTTCAAGGAAGGCGACGACCTGGAGCTCAGATTCACTCCCGATGACGAGGAGATCAGGCTGACCGCGTCCGTCATGCGTGTGAGCGAAGGTGGCGCTGTCCTGCATGTGAACTATGAACACATCCGTGACGGCCTTCGCGACAGGATCTACTCGGCCATATTCCGGCCGCCCAGGGACGAGCAGGAAGCAATGGAGCAGAATCCCGGGAGATCTGCGGATCCCACTCAGGGAACAAAGACAACGCGATAGACTCGTTCCTCGGACAGCGTGAGAAGCTCGAGGATAGGCACGCGGAAAATGACCGCGCCGTTTCGGATCGTTCCTCCAGTCTGTGATTCAATGCGGCCGGCAGGTCGCACTACAACCTCAATCGCCGACTGTTCGAGTACCCTCGTGACTTCGTCGGCCGGTGCGTACTCCTCGAGTGCCCAGGCCAGTTCTTCCTGATATTGACTCCGGCTCACCGATCCATCGTCGGGTGGCAGCAGGAACTCCGTCATCATCGCACTCTCCGGCGGAGCGAACGCCATGAAGGCATTCACCGCCGCACGATCCAGACGCACCGTGAGTTCCCGCCGCGACCCGATGGCCCGGAAGGAGAAGACATCGGCCGGCTCCACGGCTGTGTCAGTGGCCGCCGCCTCCGCCAGCACGTCGTTCAAGTCATCAAAACTGATCTCCAACCGCAACTGCCCCAACGCCGACCGCTCAATCTCAGTCAGATTCAGCGACGGGCGCGCGGCAAAAGCCGCAACGAGTTGCTCCAGGTCAAAAACCGGATAGTCACCCTCCGCGCCGGTCATCGCGGTCAGCAGATCGCTGTAGTAGGAGAGCAGAATCGGGTTCAAACTGATGGTGAGGGTGGCCGCGCCGGATCCCGAGCCATTGATTGTCAGCTCTTCCCGAACCGTGCACGAGGTCGCCGCCAGGGCAGCGATGGCAAGTACGGTGATGATAGCGCGTTGGCAGGTGTTCCGCATGGACACTGAATGTATCCCGGGGGGACGGAGGCGTCAATTTGGGGGACGGAGGCGCCGGGTTGGGGACGGAGGCGCCGATTTGCGTTACCTTGTACACATGGATCGCAAACAACTGACCAATATCAGTCCACGCGCGTGGGAACATCCCGCGGACAGAGCCGCCCTGACGGCCCTCAAGCAGGTTCCGGGTCTCAACGACGTCGTGAAGTTCTTTCTGGGAATGACCGGCGAGAAATCGATTCGGCTCATCTTCCTCGGGGCTTCCGTTCGAGTCAACGAGCGGCAGTTTCCGAAGATCAATGCGCTTGTCGACGAGGCATGTCGCGTACTGGACGTCTCCGACCGGCCCGAGCTCTACATCACCCAGAACCCGGCGTTGAATGCGGGCGCCGTGGGGGTGAAACGACCGTTCGTGACGCTCAACTCGTCGCTCCTCGATACCCTGAACGAAGAGGAGACTCTTGCCGTGATCGCCCATGAGATTGGGCACATCATGAGCGGCCATGTGCTCTACAAGACGCTCCTCTGGTTCCTGCTGAACATCGCCGCAATCGCGATCAGGATCCCGGTGGCGCAGATCGTGCTCCTGGGCGTACTCATGGCCCTGCGCGAGTGGGACCGCAAGAGCGAACTCAGTGCGGACCGCGCCGGGCTCCTGGTGGTGCAGAATCCGGAAATCAGCAAGACCGTGCTGATGAAGCTTGCCGGTGGAAAGCACCTTGAAGAGATGAATCTACAGGAGTTCCACAAGCAGGCGGAGGAGTACGAGAGCGGGGGCGACGTTCTGGACGGCATCTACAAGATCTTGAACGTGCTTGGCCAGAGCCACCCGTTCCCCGTCCTGCGCCTCAAATCGCTTGATGACTGGGCAAACGACGGGAGCTATCAGAGGATCCTGGGCGGGGAGTACACGAAGCGGGATGACAAAGAGGAGAATTTCGCGCAGGACTTCTCCGAGGCGTCCAAACAGTACCAGGAAGACCTCAAGGGTTCCCAGGACCCCCTCGCCCAGACCGTGAGCAATATCGGCGAGGGTCTGGAGAACGCGGGCAAAGAGGCGATCAAGTTCTTCGGATCGATTTTCGGCCGGGAGTAGGCGCGGCAGTCGGCCGATAGTAAACCGGACGGATTCGCGCTACATTCTTTGACGTGAACCCACTGTTTTACCGGTTTGTGAACCGTCCTCGGGGACGGCGCGTCCATTTGCCGGTCCTCGCCATCCTGCTTCTCAGCACTATCGTACTCGCCGGGTGCGATCTGGACGCGTGGAGAGAAGAGTACCGCGGCGAAGACCTGATCGCGGATCGCGGGTTCTCGGCCGCCAGCTTCACCGGCAGCTACATCGCCGGCGCGACACCACTTTTCAATTACGTCAACTACGTAGAGATAGCCGATTCGGCGGTCTACGGTGACACGACTGGTCTTCCGACCACTCCGGGATCGATCTACCGGCTTGAGCTGGTGAATCTCCTTCCCAATGGGGATTTCGAAGGCACCGCGGCGGCAGCCACGCCGGCGGGATGGACTTTGGACGCCGTGACATTTCAGGGAGACGAAACGCCCGGAGATGCTATCACCGGCATGTCCGCCTACTTCGACGTGACCGGCACCGCGGCCGCCTACTTTGATCTTCGCGCGGGACTGTTGGATTTGCTCGTCTACCCCGGTACCTACCATCTGAACCTCCGGCTCCGGAGAGCAACCGACGTGATACGAGTCAACTTTGACTATGGGAGCCTCTCCGCGAGTGTTCTTGCCCTGAACGGGATCAACTGGCAATCCGACGCCGTCGATGCGAGCCGCCCCGTGGAAGAGTTCCCGAATGACACGAACATCGACGTGATCAACATCTTTCCGATTGAGGACGACACCGAGCACTACCTCTACATCGGAGCCCCCAACGACGCGGCGGGGGTCTTCGGTCAGCAAGGCCACATAGACGATGTGCGGATAGGCAGATACGACATTCTTCCCCATGTCGCCCTGTCGCTCGGTGCGGCCGTCTCCGACGGATCGCTCGACATACTCCCGGGAGCCTACCGATTCAGCGTGTATGTGAAGTCTGAGATCGATTCCCAGGTGACCCCTGACACCGGCAACGCTTTCCGGCCCGGACAGATAACGCTCGGCATCAACGATTCGTGGGACACGACCACAATGGACGACGCTGCCTGGTCATCCTCGGAATGGGTGCAGGTCTCATGTGAGGCGCTTCTCCGCTCGGACGATCTCGCTGAGACGGACGCCGTCACTCTCCGGCTGACTGTGAGCTCCAACGAGAATCCAATGGTTGGCCGCATCCTGATTGCGGCGCCGATATTCGAACTTGTAGTGCAGTAGCGGAGCGACCTGAGATCGACCGGGACTACTTCGCCACAAGCACTTTGCGGATCTCGTCGATATCCGGTCCGACCACTCTGATGAAGTAGAGCCCGCTCGCCACGATCTGTCCGCTCGCGTTGATTCCGTTCCAACTGACAATCTGTCGCCCCTCGCCCTGGCGCCCTCGAACGAGGCTCTTGACCAGCCGGCCGTCCAACGTGAACACCTGGATGGTTACCATCCCGGCTCTGGGAACCTCGTAGGTGAGGACGGTCTGATCACCGTTTTCCGGGTAGATAACGTTGTTGAGGATAGTGACCCCGCTCCGCTGCTCAATAAACCGCCGGAATCCGATACTCCACGGCATGAGCGTCCGGGGATCCGCCGGGTCTGCCGCAGTGACAACCGGCAGACCTCCGAGCGTGAAAACGAACTCAAGGGTGGCGCCCTCGGTTATCTCTGGATCGTTCGCCGGGATTGCGTACTCGCGGAGCGCGCCGCTGCTGGTCGTCGGCGTGAGCCGGCGGGCCTCGTCATTGCGTGGAAGGAATTCCATCACTTCCGCCGTCGCACGGTTGTCACCAAGCGGACTCTCAACCGGCAACCACACCCGCGTGCCCGGATCGCTCCCGAGAGTTTCGGTGTCCAGCAGAAAATCCTCATCACCGACGGGCGCGTCGTAATAGAGAATGAGCGACTCGTCCAGGTAAGAAGTTGCCAGGATGGAAGCCTGGAGTGTGATGTCCTCGTCAAGCAGAGCGACGCCGCCGTCGAACTCTCCCAACTGAACTCCCATGAACTCGTCACCGAAGGCATCGTCGTTCTGAATGTCGTTCCACGCTTCCACCGGGACAACGATGTCAATTCCGACGTCGGTCAACCGATTGATCTCAGCCGCATCCATTCCCGTAGCAAACGGGTCCTCAATGACATCGGCTCCAGATGGACCGAGGCGTCCTGTGAATGCCGTGTCTGCCGTAATGATCCCGCTCAGATTCAGGAAGGCTTCTTCAATGTAGTCGAACCCGGGTCCGGCGACCCACTTGATCGCCTCTATTGAACTCACCGTGAGCCCACCCGCATCGGTCAGCACAATGTTGCCCGGCTGAAGTTCCCCGGGCCCAACTTCCCCGACCGGCTCGGAGAACCGTATGTAGACCCGGTCGGCGCCCGCCGCCGCCAGCGCGACGACAATCGTGGGCGGCTCTCGCTCGATGTTGGCATAGCGTTCGAATCCCGGCAGGCGATTGCCGGCAAGGTCGGTGATGATCTCGGTCGCGTTGGTGACGGCGGGCGTCGGCTGATAGGCGACCCAGATGCTTGTCTGCACCTGCAGTTGGGGGAGCAGGTTGTTGTCCCACATCAGTGAGAAGTAGCTGTCATCAAGATCGTTCGCTGGAGAACCCGGTCCTCCGGTGTAGAAGTAGTTGTCCACGGTTGTGTAGAAGCCAAGCGGCGGAGGCCCAAGTGGCGGGTCGTTCCCGACAACGGTAGCACGCCAATCGACCGGAGTACCCGGGTCGAAGTCAACATCGCTGGGTGTGACGAAGAACGACCCGATTGCGTCGCGGACGGCGTAGTCCCGAATGCCGTAGGCAAGCCTGGTGTCTGGATGGTCCGGTGCCGGAGCACCGCTGGAGACCCAGGTCTCCAGTTCGGAAAAGTTGTCCTGGATGTGAAACTCCAGACGATTGTAATAGTCCGGACTGCCTGTCGGATCGTTTACAAGGTCCAGAGTCACATAGATCTCGCGGTAGGGGCTGGTCACGTTGTTGGGCCTGAACAGGGCAACCGCCGGCGGGTCAAAGTCCAGGGGCCAATCGAACGGCGCGAGGAGTGTCGTTACAGCAATGTCGGGCTCGACGTAGCGGGGATCGGTAGAGGACAGCACCGCGTTGCTCGCCCCGCTGTCGTCGGTGATCAGCGGGTTTGCCGGGACGCTGATGGTCTCCCCGACCGGGTCGGTGGCATTGTCCACGTATCCCTTCCACTCACGGTGCGTGGCGAGATCCTCACTCCAACCCTTGATGAAAATTCGCAAGTGGTGCGTGTCGCTGGACGACAATCCCGGATAGCGGTAGAGAGCTGACGTGGCAGGATCTGCATCCACGGAGCCCCCGTCGAATTCGCCCGCATAGCTGAAGTAGCCTTCCACAAAGACGGTTCCCGGTGAGCCTGTAGCGCCGGGATCGTCGTCGTAGATGTAGGCGCCGCGTTCGTCTGCCACCGCGAACGAATTCGTGGCACGTCGTGACAGGTCGTCGTCGTCGATCGTGCCGTCGTCGGTACCGGATTGGAGGTAGTCATTCACTAAGCCGGTGCCGAAATCCACCGGTTCGGAGTACTTCAGCTCAAAGTAGTTGTGCGCG
>JAHOYX010000126.1 GCA_019038705.1 Spirochaetales bacterium | reverse complement strand
CCTACGAAAGCTCGTGTTCAGCCATGATCCGATCGAACTCATGCTCGAGATCGTCGGTTGCTCGCAGGTAGTCCTCGGTGGCGAGATCTTCGAAGACCGGCGCGTCAAGCGGCTCGGCAGGCATGCTTGCGGGTGACACTGCCGCGAGCGCGAGCTGTGCCTTTCTGGCAACCATGGCATCGGCAACTGTCTCCGCCTGCGCGAGGCCCACGCGAACGGCAGCGCTGGCGTCCGCGTACACACCCGACCTTTTCTTGCCGGTGATGAATCCCTCAAACGCCACCCTGCAGCTGTCCGTTCTCTGGATGAGACGATTGTACACGTCGGACAGGTGGCGACTATCGCTTGTTTCCCACTCGGCGACAATAGCTGCCGTCTCGTGCATCCAGAGCGAGAACTGAAGCAGCACCAGCTGTGCCTCAAATCGATCGCGATAGCGTTTGAGCACACCGTACGTCTTTTTCAGCCTGCTCATCGCCACGTCAATCAACCGCGACTTCGCCCTCCCTCGTGCGAGGCCGAACGCGTCGGCAAGGGATTCCAGTTGCGTGCTGATTTCTCCAGCCCGTGTCTCGAGGGTGTGTATCCGGAAGAGCAGCGATCCACGGCGGATCCCAGGCGATCCGACAATCACCGGGAGCATGAGCCTGACGATTGCGGCCGCCGCCGCCGCTATTACGAGATTTATCCCCAGCTGGGGGGCGGATCGTTCGTTGAAGTACAGCCACAGCGAGCCGCTCGCCACGGCGACGAACACGACGAGGGATAGCATGGTGAAGACAATGCCCACATTGCGGCCGGGACCCCGAACCCCGCACGCCGGGCATGTTCTGGAATGAGTTCGCGTCGTGTGGCCGCAGCCTCTGCACAGAATCGTATGACTCATCTTCCCTTCTGGAGTCCCCTGTTTATCAGGATAGCGTTTGCGGGTGTATTGCTCAAACGGGGTGCGCGTGCGCGGCGTCGATGTCGGAGCCGCGGCCGGTTGACAGAATTATTCACAGGTTCTTCACAAACCCCCGATGTGTTCTTCACAGTCAGACAGCCTGAATGACACTCGGCTCGCACCGCATTCAACAGGAGTACCGTACATGAAATCGTTAGCCAGAGACAGAATCTGGGTCAGGGCAGCGGCCCAGGTTCTTTTCTTCACCCTGATCGCACTGATCGCGATCAATCACGTCCTGGAAGAAAGCGGGGTGGCAATCCCGCTGCTGTCAAACGCTTCCCTGCACGCGGTTTGCCCCTTCGGGGGCGTGGTTTCGCTGTATCAGTTTGCCGTAGTGGGCACTTTCACGGAGAAGATCCACCAGTCTTCTTTCATCTTGATGATTCTCGTGTTCATCCTGGCCTTCCTGTTCGGTTCGGTTTTCTGCGGCTGGGTGTGCCCGCTCGGGAGCGTCCAGGAGTGGGTTGGCAAGGTGGGCAAGCGGCTCTTCAAGAAACGGTACAATCACTTCATCCCGAGCCGGATTGACCGCTACCTGCGTTATCTGCGCTACATCATGCTGGCGTGGGTGATCTACGCGACCGCCATGACGGGCAAGCTGGCCTTCAGCGATATCGACCCGTATTACGCCCTGTTCAATTTCTGGACCGGGGAAGTCGCTGTGACCGGACTGGCCGTACTGGGACTCACCCTGCTGGCATCTTTGGCCGTGGAACGACCCTGGTGCAAATACGCTTGTCCCTACGGAGCCGTGCTTGGGATCACCAACCTCTTCAGCGTTTTCGCTGTCCGGAGGCGGGAATCGACGTGCAAGTCGTGTGATCTATGTACTCGGGACTGCCCCATGAACATCCCCGTACACGCGGTGGGCGTGGTGCGGGATCATCAGTGTATTGGCTGTCTGGTATGCACGTCAGAGGGGATCTGTCCAGTTGAAGACACGGTTGTTTTTGCCACCAGGGGAGGCCGTTAATGAAAATCCGCTCGAAGACTTTAGGCGTTATCATCGCTGTCGTGATCTTCGGGGGCATTGTTGGGGCCTCCGCTTTGGGGTTGTGGAGCACTGCGGCGGTCAGAAACCCGGAAGGGCGCCGGCTCAATGAATCGGTTGGGGGAACTGTCGGAGAGGATGCTGGAACGGGCGCTTACGCTCCCGCCGGCATTCGCGGCAATCACCAGTTTAGCGATATCAGCGACATGTTCGGCATTCCCCTGGAGACCCTCAGCCGTGCTTTTGCCCTCCCCGCGAATGTTGATGCAGCCACCTTCCGCAACCAGGATTTTGACACCATCTACCCCGAATTCGGGGGGGAGCAAGAGATTGGCAACGGCTCGATGAAGTGGTTTGTGGCGCTCTACACCGGCCTGCCCTTCGAGTTGGAGGACGATGAAGAGGATACCTATCTGCTGCGCCCGGCGGTGGACATCCTGAAGAGTCATGCCGATCTGACCGGAGAGCAGATCGACTACCTGGATGCATACGTCATCGAGATTGATGTTGAGTCGGAACCGGTGGAAAGCAATCCGCCGGAAGATGAGCCGCAAGCAGGCGTGGAATCAGACAGTGACGCAGAAGAAGTGGAGCGCAAACAGGATGCACTGGTCATGGTCGGGAAGACATCCTTTGCCGACCTGCTGGACTGGGGTGTGCCGGCTGAACAGATCAGGACCATCATTGGCGGCGAGATCCCCAACCGCCTGATGTCTGTGTACGATTACTGCGCCCAGAATGGGCTTTCTTTTGGGGGCATCAAGACGGAATTGCAGGTTGAAGTGGACAAAGTGACTCCGTAACCTGATAACGGGTAAACGCCCGGCGAACTCCGCATCAGCCCGATTGACGTGTACTTGAGAGCGTTCGCCCGGCTATAGTGGTGCCCACGGTGCAGCAACATACATTCACCTCGCCCATCGGCGGGGCACCCATCTACTATCTCCCGGAGACTGAGTCGACAATGTCCGTGGCCCGCGCAGTGGTTGCCGACGGCGCCCCGTCCGGGGTTGTCATTCTCACCGATTTTCAGACCGCCGGTCGAGGGAGGCTTCCTGACCGACAATGGGTGTCGCCGGCGGGTGAGAGCTTGATGTTCACCGTGGCAATCAAGGAGCCCAAACCGAGGGCCATGCCGTTGCGGGCCGGACTCGCGGTGGCCCTGACCCTGGAATCGATCTGCAACCTCCGTCCCCAATTGAAGTGGCCCAACGACGTGCTTGTGGCGGATCGGAAGGTGTGCGGCATTCTCTGCGAGTACTCGGAGCCGTGGCTCTACGTTGGGATTGGGCTCAATGTGCTGCAGCGGCATTTCCCGGAAGACCTGGCCGGACGCGCAACGTCGGTCGCACTGGAGACGGAAGTGGCGCGGGGTGTACTGCCGGACCGTGATCTCCTGCTCAAGGGTATCCTGAGTCAGCTCGGCGACGAGCAATCCGACTGGCGTGAGCAGGTGGATCGTCGCTTGTGGCGGAAGGGCGAGCGAACAACGATTGCCCGGGTGGACGGGAGCCGGCTGGTTGGCACGGTCGTTGGTGTCGATGAGGAGGGGTCGCTGATCGTCGCCCGTGCGGGAACGCAGATACGGATTGCTGCCGGCGAGTTGTCGTTTTTCGGGGAGAGTGGCGAGGCGCCACGGCTCAGGGCCCGTTCCCAAGCTCTCTCTGAAGCGCTGCCGAAAGTCGGCTGGACAGGAGGCGATCAATCTCTTCAACCGCCGCGCTCCCGGCACCCATGAGCATGGCGAACTCCGTCGTGGCGCGGCTCCAGCCAGTTGGCGCGACTGAGAAGCGGCCGCCAACTGCAAGCATCAATTCCGGAACCCGAAATATTCCGACCGACGACACCAGCGGGAGGCCTGACCGCGTGAGGAATGCAATGGCGAGGATCTCCTCTCCGAGGCGAATCCGGAACCTGGAGCCAAAGAGCTCCTGGACGTGATCACTTTCTCCCAGATCCGTTTCCTGCGACCATCCATCCCGGTTCCCGGCACGCACTCGGATCGTTCCGTGTCGGCCGGCCGGCAGTGCGAGGTGAAGCAGTTCGCTATTCAAAGGAGAGTTGTCTCCGTCAACGAAGAGAGCGTGGGTTGAGACAAGGAGCGGTCGCTCTCGAACAAAGCTGAAGTCCGAGACGAGCTGCGTCGGTCCGGAACGCTCTACTACCCGTACGCCACGTGACTCGTCGGACTCAAACGAGAAGCAGGTAGTGGGCTCAAATCTCGGAAGTCGGTCACTCTCGTCTGGAGACCACAGATATGAGACAGCCGGCGGGAACCAGCTGACGTGGTCCGCGCTGAACCCGCAGAATCTGCCTCCCCTGAACAGTGCATCGGATGAGAATCCGGACGATAGTCCGGACGATGGTCCGGCGAGAGCAACGTCGCCCATCATGCTGGCTACGAAGTCACGGCCGCCGGGAGATCGCGGCGAGGGCGGGTTCTGATCCGTTCCACTCTGATCCGCCCCGACTATCAGCTCCAGGGTTCGACGACGGTTGATCCTGCTCGCCCGGCGTTTCCGCATTTGTGCCGCGGCCGCGTAGACGTTTGTATCGGGGGCTGAAGTTCGACCGAACGGAGCGACCGGTCCGGGAACCGACCGCCAGGAGCACAGGTCGGGGAGCGACCGCACTTCCGCGGCGTCCCGTCTACAGAACTCCTGCAGCCCGTCAAGGAGATTCGGGATACGGTCCACATCCTCCTGCGTGGTCACGACCGCGAGCACCGCAGCTTCCGCGGGCATCTTTTCGCCGCGCAGGGAACGACCGATTCGCCGTGCAGCCCGGGCCACGCTTCGTGATCCGGTGCGAACCGAGTTTATGTCCAACGTTGACGAGTCAATCATCGGGAGACAGCGGTAACGGGTACCATCCGCGGTGGCAAATATCGGAAGCCCGTCCAGGCGGGCGAGGAATGCAAGCGGAAGATTTCCGTCATTCAAGGGTGGCTCCCGGTTTTCGCCCGAGAGTAGGATGAAGGGCGGCCGCTCAAAGCCGGCGTCGGTGCACCCGGTCCTCCAGAGGTTGGACACTGCCCACTCGATTTCCGAGATCGATTCCTTGCACAGAAGAAAGTGATGGGGAACACCTGTGAGACCCATCGGGATGAACAAATCCGAGTCCCTCCTTCCGAGTTTCGCCGTGATCTCCGCTGCGGTGACATTGGCGCGGTCCATCAGTTGAGCGGTTGGAGCGTTCCAGGTGATTGGGCAGGCGTCGTAGAAAGGTCGGGACGATATCGCTTCCAGCACCGCCGTCATGAGGCGACCAACCGGGAAGTCGTCCCCGGGATTTTGGAGCGGCGGGAATGACATGACGATGGACAATCCAAACACGCCCTCGGTTGTACCACAGATGCTCCGGAGGGTGCATCATATTTTCGGTTTGTAATCTTGGCAGTTGAGTTTCTGTTTTGTATCTTTCCTTGAACACTGAGCGAAATTCAGCACCAGTTAAACCCTACGATGTAGAGAGGAAGGAATAATGGCTAAGCAGTTAATGTTTGACGAAGATGCCCGGCGGGCACTCCTGCGCGGTGTAGAGCGGCTTTCCAACGCTGTCAAGATCACCCTCGGTCCGAAGGGCCGGAATGTGCTCCTGGACAAGAAGTTCGGAGCGCCGACAGTGACCAAGGACGGCGTGTCTGTTGCGAAGGAAATTGAACTTGGCGACGAGTTCGAGAACATGGGCGCACAGCTTCTGAAGGAAGTTGCCACCAAGACCAATGACATTGCTGGAGACGGGACCACTACGGCTACCGTCCTTGCATACAGCATGATCAAGGAAGGTCTGAAGAGCGTCGCGGCTGGTATCGACCCCATGGGTCTGAAGCGGGGCATTGACCGCGCTGTCGTGCTCGCGTCGGCTGAGATTCGCAAGAACTCAAAGACGATCAAGGACAAGGAAGAGATCGCCCAGGTGGCTTCGATTTCAGCGAACAACGACATCGAGATCGGCGAAGAGATCGCTGAAGCAATGGAGAAGGTTGGTAAGGACGGTGTCATCACCGTTGAAGAGTCCAAGACCATTGATTCAACTACGGACTTTGTCGAGGGCATGCAGTTTGATCGTGGCTACGTCTCGCCGTACTTTGCGACGAATCGTGACACGATGACCACCCAGATGACAGACCCGTACATCCTCATCTATGACAAGAAAATTGCCAACATGAAGGATCTCCTTCCGACTCTTGAGAAGGTTGCCCAGGCAAGCCGGCCCATCCTGATCATTGCCGAGGACATTGAGGGCGAAGCCCTCGCGACCCTCGTCGTGAACACCATCCGCGGCACCATCAGCGCATGCGCGGTGAAGGCTCCAGGATTCGGCGATCGTCGCAAGGCCATGCTCGAGGACATCGCGGTCCTCACCGGCGGTCAGGTTATCTCAGAGGAACTCGGTCTGAAGCTGGAGAGCGTTGAGCTTGATCAGCTCGGCAGCGCAAAGACTCTCAAGGTGGACAAGGAAAACACCACGATCATCAATGGCGCGGGCAAGCACCAGGATATCAAGGACCGGATTGGCCAGATCAAGGCGCAGATTGAAGACACCACGAGCGACTACGATCGTGAAAAGCTGCAGGAGCGACTGGCGAAGCTCGCCGGCGGCGTTGCGGTGATCAATGTCGGCGCTGCCACCGAGGTGGAGCTCAAAGAAAAGAAGCACCGTGTTGAGGATGCGCTTTCCGCCACTCGCGCGGCAATTGAAGAAGGGATCATCGCCGGTGGTGGCGTTACCCTGATCCAGGCTGTCCCGGCACTGGGCAAGGTAGACGTCAGCGAGCTTGGTGAAGACGAGCAAGTCGGATTCAAGATCGTGAAGCGCGCTCTGGAAGAGCCCATCCGTCAGATCGCCGGTAATGCAGGCGTGGACGGCAGCATCATTGCCGACAAGGCAAAGAGTGAGAAGAAGGGTACCGGTTTTGATGCCGCGAAGATGGAATGGGTCAACATGGTGAAGGCTGGGATTATTGACCCGGCAAAGGTAACCCGAAGTGCGCTGCAGAACGCTGCATCCATTGCGGGTCTGTTGCTCACCACTGAATGCATCATCACTGATCTTCCTGAGAATGAGAAAGCGGCGCCCGGCATGGACCCTGGAATGGGTGGAATGGGCGGCATGGGCGGCATGGGCGGCATGATGTAGCCCAGTCACCGTTGAAG
>JAHOYX010000217.1 GCA_019038705.1 Spirochaetales bacterium | reverse complement strand
CTGATTCGCAATGTAGAAGTCGGCAACGTCCATGTTGGGCAGCCGGTGCTCGTGCAGAACAATATCCTCGATGATTACCTGTAGATCGTTCATGGTGTCCAGGTTTGCGGCCTGCACATTGATGATCGCGTAGTCCGATTCACCGGAGACATAACGCTGATACGCGGTGATGGGTATGAAGATGGCCGAGTCCGATGTTGAATCGCCCTTCTCCTCCATGATCCCGACGACGCGGTAGTTGATGCCGTCAATCCGGATACGCTGCCCGACCGGATCAACCCCTTCGTCAAAGAGATCGCGATACACCTGCACCCCGATGACGGCCACGGCACGACGAGCCTCCACGTCCGCTGCGGTGAGATACTCCCCGTAGACCGGATAGAAATTGCGAATATCGGGGTACTCAGGTGTGGTTCCGATGATTGTCGCAACGGTGTTCTGGTTTTCGTACTTGATCTGACCCGAGGTTGTAGATTCCGGTGCAGCCGAGATGACCCACTCCGGACCAAGGCTCAATATCGACTCAAGATCCTCATCCGTGAGGGTCGGGCTGATGTTGGAGGTGTTCCGACGAACGAGGCTACCGCCCTTGGGTTCGCCCGAATAGACAATCAGCAGATTGCTGCCCAGCGTCTCCAGACTCTCCTGCACCGAAACCTGCGCGCCATTTCCCAGCGCCACGAGCGCAATCACGGCTGCCACACCAATCATGACTCCCAGGGCGGTCAGGAACGATCGCACGACGTTGTTCAGGATGCTCCTGATGGACATGACCAGGCTCTCGCGAAATGCAAAGAGTTTCATGACATGAACTCCTCAGCCGGAAGATCCTGGACGACCTTGCCGTCCTTGATCTGAATCACCCGTCGTGCCTCTTTGGCAAGATCGTTGTCGTGGGTGACCATGATGATCGTCACGCCGTCGTTGTTCAGGTCGTGGAAGAGCTTGATGATCTCCACCCCGGTCCTGGAATCCAGCGCGCCGGTTGGCTCATCGGCGAGGATTATCTTGGGCCTCGTCGCGAGGGCGCGGGCTATTGCCACGCGTTGGCGCTGGCCTCCCGAAAGCTGGTTTGGCACGTGATCTTCCCGCCCGTCCAACTGAACCCGCAGAAGCATTTCCCGGGCGCGTTCCTTCCTCTCGCGAGCGGTCAGCCCCGCGTAAATCAGTGGAAGCTCAACGTTCTCCTGGGCGCTCTCGCGAGGGAGCAGGTTGAAGCTCTGGAAAACAAAGCCAATGTATCGATTCCGGATCTCAGCGAGCTGGTTCTTGGTCAGGTTGGACACGTCCTCATCGGCAAGCTGATACCTGCCGGCGGTGGGAGAGTCCAGACACCCTATCATGTTCATGAGGGTTGTCTTCCCGGACCCACTGGGCCCGATGATGGCCACAAACTCGCCTTCGTTCACGGAGAACGAAATATCGTCAACGGCCTTCACCGTGGTCGGACCCATCTGGTAGTGACGGCTCAGGTTCGCAATCTGTATCATTACCGGCTCCCGGTGCCCGGTACGCTGATCGGGATGATCGAACTGCCGGAGCTGCTGCTTGCCTGATCCGATGACAGGATGAGTCCTGCGGTCGTCGGAACGACAACAAGCGCGCCCTCCTCCAGACCTTCGAGCACCGCAACATTCACGCCGTCATCCGCGCCGGTGGTAATCCGCAGCGTGACCACTTCTTCGTCCTGATAGACATCGATGTAGCTGCGGTCACGGACGCTGGAAACGACCTTGGAAGGAACAATGAGTCCCCGATCCGAGCTGATCAGAATGGACAGATCGGCGCTCATGCCCGGCCGCAGCTTCCCTTCGTCGTTATCAACCACGGTGTAGACCGAGAAGATCGAGATGTTGTTGACGATCTGGGCCGAAGGGCTGATACGCTCGACGCGCGACCGGATGCTTTCATCCCCGAGTGCGTCGCTGGTGATCTCCACCTGCATGTTCGGCTGGATCTTCCCAATATCGAACTCGTCCACCTCGGCACTCAGTCTGACCCGCGATACGTCCGCAAGCGTCAGCAGGAGCGTTCCCGGGTTGGCGTTCTCGCCAATCACCACCTGGCTGTCCAGGACAACTCCGGAGAACGGCGCACGGATCACTATTGCACTCAAATCGCCCTGCGCCTTGGTAAGCGACAACTCATTCTGGGATACCTTGATGCGCGCCGCTTCAACGGAGAGATCCGCATTGCTCACGATGTCCCGTGCGGTATCAACCTGATCTCGGGCGATGGTGCCCTCAGAGTAGAGTCGCTCGCGGTCGGCAAGAGTTGCCTCGGCCTGATTGAGGGTCAATTCAGCGCGGTCAACATCCAACTCGGCCTGGGTCAGGTTCAGTTCGGCCTGCCGCACAGCAGTCCTGAGATCGGTACCGTCAAACTCCACCAGAACGCTTCCGGCTTCAACGATGTCACCGGTTCCCGGCGCCCGAAGTACGGTTGCCGATACCTGCGATCGGAACTCCTGGATGCGGTAGGGCTCAACAACCGAAGGGCCTTCCACTCGAACGGAGACGTTGCCCGGCAATGCTTCCATGACCGAGATTGTTTCCTCCGTCCCTTCGGCGACCTCTTCGGCACCATCACGGATGAGGAACCAGTAGGCTGCGGCGCCGCCGGCAATCACGATGACTGCTATGATGATCCACAAGACTGTTCGATTCTTCTTCGTTTTCATGTGTGTTCCTTACTGCCACAACTCAGGGAGATACCCTGAGTACGCGGCGACAGCGAGTTTCGCTTCCTGCTCTCTTGCTCGGGCTATGGTCAGTTGTGTTTCCGCGCGGACAAGCTGTGTCTCCGCGGAAACCACATCCAACTGGGTCGCGCGATCCTGGAGAAATCGTTCCTGAACCAGTTCCAAATTCGACTGCGCGTGCTCATACACCCTGGCGGACTGTTCAGCCGCTCCCTGGGTGAGGAGGTACTGCTGGTACTTCGCACGTACCTGCAGAGTCACCACGTCCTCCAGGAAGAGGAGTCGCTCGCGCTCCTTCTCCAGTTCCGCGGTGAGCGTTTCAAGTTCCAGCGCGCGCTCGCGCTGGGTCTGGATGCCGAGGGAGACCGAGAGACCGATGTCCCAGGTCTGGGTGGGGCCGGATGTCTCGTCTGAGCCACCGATGGCTGCAATGAAGGAGTAACTCCCACTCAGGCTCGACGCCCCGGTGTTGTAGGTGACTGCGACGGTGTGGGAGAACGCCGACAGGCTCGCCCGAATGCTGTCCACCGGATTGCGGGAGACAGGTTCAACGATCAGCGATTCCAAATCTGCAATACGCTCGCGCTGGGCGATCATCGCCGGATCGGTTCTCAACGCCCAATCGGTAAGTTCGGGAGGCAATGGAAGATCGCCAAGCTCAATGACCGGCGCTTCAAAATCCAGAGTGTGTGTCGGGTCGAGTCCTATCTTGTACGCCAGTTCCAACCATGTGATCCGGCGGTCTCTCGAGTTCTCGAGATAGGAAATCTCTGCCTCAAGTGAGTCTTCTTCAGACGCGGCCAGAGCCACGAGGGAAATCAACCCGCTCTCAAAGAGCCGTTCGTTGTTCTCCACCACCTGCCGAGCAGTCTCCAGCTCAATCGCAAGGGTCTCCTGCTCCATCTGCGCAAGCCACGCTTGCTCATAGAGGAGGAACACCTCGAATCGGGCATCGACATACGCACGTTCCACCGCACGCTCGGCCGCCATCACGGCTGCTGCCGCTTTCTCAACCGATACACTCTGCGCATCCGACAGTCCCACCGGTGCGGATACCGAGGCGCTTGCGCTGAGCTTGATCTCATCGGCAAACGGGCCGGTCTCCGGCGTAGAAACGGTAACGCCCGGCTGAAGGCCGAAGCTGATGTCGCCGGCAAATCGGGCGAGGCCCAGCTCCGCTCGTGCGAGGTCCAGAGCGGCCTCGGCCTCTGCAATCTCGCTCGTCTGGTCAATCCGCTGGAGGACATCGGGAAGGTCGAGCGCGCCGGCTGATCCTGCAAGGACCAATAGAAGCGCGAAACTCGCGAGGCGACGAATTCTCATTGAATTAGTCATATAGATAATCTACTATATAGTGGAATCTGAAGTCAAGCCCATTCTGTACGATTTGCCTCATTCGATACTCCTCAACCAGATCTTTGCCGGAGAAATAGCGAAAACCGTGCCAAGCGGCCGGGCGATTCCGTTCGATTTCACCTCGCCCCCCGCACGCCCGGCAGAGCTTTCCCGCCGTTGGCGGGAAATCAAAGTCTTTCGGGCTCCGATGGGTAAGTTTTTCCCATGACAATTGACACGCCGGCACTCTCCGTCCAATCTCAAGGCGCGGTAAACCATGCCGGGCCCACGCAACAACGGAGAGGACCTTCGCCTTCACTCACGTCAGGTGAAATCCGCACTCCGCCGCGCCAATCTCTCCGATTCGTTCGTCGTCGGGAAATACAGTTTCTCACCGTACATGGCCTGCCAGCACGGGTGCGTCTACTGCGACGGCCGGGCCGAGCGCTACTACGTTGACGGCGACTTTGATCGGGACATCGTGGTTCGTGGGAATCTGCCGGACCTCCTGGGCCGCGAAATCCCGCGGCTTCGCGAAAGAGGCTTCGTCTCCATCGGATCGGGCATCAGTGATGCCTACCAACCGATTGAAGCGCATGAGCGGATCATGGCGCAGTGCGCAGGCATCCTTGCGACCCAGGACCATCCGGTCACCATCATGACCAAATCGGCCCTTGCCCTACGGGACATTGACCTCTGGGCGCAGGTCAACGCTCGGAGTCGCTTCATCTTTGTCGTTTCGTTGACCCACGCGGCCGATGAGACGCGAAAGGTGTGGGAGCCGGGCGCATCGAGTGTTGATGATCGCCTTGAGGCGCTGCGCCGGTTCAAGGCCGCGGGCTGTGTGACGGGAGTGCTCGCGATGCCGCTCCTGCCCGGAATCACCGATACCAGTGAGAACCTGAAGACGCTCTACGCCCGGCTCGCCGAGATCGACGTGGACTTCATCATGCCAGGCGGTCTCACCCTCCGCCCGGGCCGCCAGAAGGAGTACTTCATGCGACATCTGGAGCGCCACCGACCCGACCTGGTTGACCGCTACCATGACCTCTACCGTGAGGATCGGGTCTCCGGCGCACCTCGTGCATCATACACGGCGGAGCTCTACCCCCGCCTGACCGCCCACAACGCAGACTTCCGGTTACCGTGGCTGGTTCCGCACCGGGTCTATCGCAACCACCTCCAGGTCTACGATGAGGTCAACGTACTGCTGCACCACATGGTGGAACTCTACGAGGCACGTGGAATCAACACCCGGCCGCTCAAGGCCGCCCTCAAACGGTACCTGGCATGGCTGGAGACCCGGAAGGCACAGTACAACCGCCATCGCTCGTGGCGGTATGAGGATCTGGATGCTGAGTTGACCGCGCTGTGCCGGACATCGCCGCGGCCGGCCGGGGACGGAGGAACAACCGCCAACCTCACTGCGGTAATCGGCAACGGGAAGCTTGCGGCCTTCGTCAGCGAGGTGGTTCTGGAGAGGAAAGTACTCGATTACGTGACGCTCAAGCTGGAAGGACGGAAGGATGAGTCACTCACCGGGGAAACTCTTTGAACGGCTCATCACGGCGTTCCACAGCCTGGACCTTGAGGAGGTGCTCTCCTGTTTTACGGAGGATGCAACCCTCTATGACCCCCACTACCCCGTCGCTCAGATGACCGGAAAGGCCTGACTCACGTCAGCAATTCAGAATGGCTCCCAGTTTGCCAAGAACGCGTTTGAGAACCTCAGACGGTGCTTTGCAGCAGAACGATGCTTTTCTGGTTTTCCAATCAAGATTCTTCACCTGGTCTGAAAGGACGACACCTGACACCTCAAGATCGTCCGGAAGCCCAACTTCAAAGGGATAGCCTTTCACTCGGCTCGTGATGGGACAGAGGATAGCAAGACCCACCTTTCGGTTGTATGGTTCTGGCGAGAGAACTAATGCAGGCCTGTGACCTGCCTGCTCATGCCCCGCTCTGGGATCAAAGGTCAGCCAAACGATATCGCCCCGTCTGGGACAATAAGGACGTGGCATTACCAGGCTTCCTGACCGACAGCCTCTCCAGCGTCAACCTCCGTGTGACGATTCTGGTCGGTCACTTCCCTCAGAAGGGCCGGAAGCGAGTAGTGCGGCTCTGGGGCGGGGTCAATATGAATTATTCCGTCATGGATCGAAAGATCGACTTCGGATCCTGTTGCCATATGGGCATCCTTGGCAAACGCAACTGGTATTCGCAAAGCAAGGCTGTTTCCCCATTTTTGAACTGTTGCCCGCATTGTACTTCTCCCTCATAGCGTATCTACAATGAAGATACTCGGTCTCCACGGAGGACGCAATAGTCTCGCGCTACCGTATAACCTGAGACGGGCAGTTTTGTCTCCCCACTTGCCTTTGTGTACTTTGACTGGGAAGAGAGATACGGGAGGCGTTCATGAGTGAGATTATCAGCGAGATCACCGGCCGACGTGCGCGACGCGGCCTCAGCGAGGAAACAATAGACAGAACGGTGTTGGAGCGCATCTTCAAAGCGGCGACCCTCTCGCCGTCGTGCGCCAATAAGCAACCGTGGAGATTCATGGTCTGCACAGCCGATGGATCGATTGAAAAGGCGCGCGAGGCGCTCCTTGGCGGCAACTACTGGGCAACGAAGGCGCCGGTGTTGGTTGTCGTGATGACCAGTGACGACCTTGACTGCAAAAGCAACGACAACCGAAACTACGCCTGGTTCGACACGGGTATGGCCGTCATGAGTCTGATGCTCCAGGCCACCCGCGAAGGGTTGATTGCACACCCCATGGCCGGTTTTGATCCAGCGGTCCTCCGCGAGAAATTCGATATCGGAGATGAAACCCGGATCATCACAATGATTGCGGTCGCAAAGCCCGGCGCCACCGATCACCTCAGCGAGAAACATCTGACCCAGGAAAACGAGGATCAGACGCGACGTCCGATAGGGGAAGTCTTCTCGTGGGAGAATTGGCCGGGCCTACAGTGAAACGACGACCCGCTTCCGATACAACCACCCGCTGAACGCGGTCAGCGCGCCCAGAGTGAATGCCACCTGCCCCGCGACGAGGGAAAGTGA
>JAHOYX010000063.1 GCA_019038705.1 Spirochaetales bacterium | reverse complement strand
GTACCGCACATTGCTGCCGGCCACGAGTTCAACCTCGGGAGGTGATGCAATTTCATCGAGGTAATCAGCCGCGGCCTGCCCGGCCCGTCGTGATTCCTCGCCGACAAAATCAACGAGATCGTGAATGTGGAGCACGTTGCCCGCGGCAAAAACGCCCATGACCGAAGTCATGAGTCTCGAGTCAACCATCGGCCCTCGTGTCTGGCCATGAAGACGCACGCCGAGTTCGCGTGAGAGCTCATTCTCGGGAATCAACCCAACAGAGAGCAGTACGGTATCACATGCAACATGGAAAGCGCGGTCAACTCGGGGGACGCCACCTTCCAGCGGCGCGATATCCACACCCGAGACCCGTCGGTCTCCGTAGATCTGCGTAACAACGTGGCCGAGATAGAGCGGGATGCTGAAGTCATCGAGACACTGGACGATGTTTCGATTTATCCCCGAAGGAACCGGCTGGATCTCAACCACTGCCTCCACGTCCGCTCCAATAAGTTTCAGACGCCGAGCCATAATCAGACCGATGTCACCACTTCCGATGACCACGGCGCGGTGTCCGGGTACATAGCCGTCAACGTTGATCATCCGTTGCGCTGCGCCCGCGGTCATGACCCCGGCGGGTCGCGTGCCCGGGATCTGGATGCCGCCGCGGTTTCGTTCGCGGCTGCCCATTGCCAGTACGACCGTGCGTGCCTGAACGCGGCCCAGGCCGTCGGTCGGAGAGAGGGTTCGAATCGTCAACCCGGATTCTCCCCTCGTTACGCCAAGAACCGTCGTGGCGGTGAGTACGTCGATTCCCGCGGCTCGGACCTCCTCCACGTAGCGCTCAGCGTACTCGGGACCGGTCAGCTCCTCGCCAAACTCATGAATCCCAAAACCGTTGTGCACACACTGCCGCAGAATACCCCCGAGCGATCGTTCGCGGTCGATGACCAGGGGCTTGTACCCCCGTCGAGAGAGCTCGCTCGCGGCCGCCATTCCTGCCGCGCCGCCACCGAGCACAACGGCGTCAACGGTCCTTCGATCGATTGTTCCGCGATCACTTACCGCCGAACCGGACCGGGGACCCGGGTTCTCCGGCGTTCCGGGCATGGTTTCCACGACGAGTTCGCTTCCCGGCCCGCGTTTTGAAATCTCCGTCACGGCGGCTCCGGTCTCCTCCGCGATTATCTCGAGAATCCGAGGAGTGCAGAAAGCCCCCTGGCATCGCCCGGCGGACGCCCGGCAGAAGAATTTGATCCCGTCCACGGTGGTGTGCCCGGCATGTATCGCTCGAACCACCTCATCCCGTGTCACCGTCTCGCACCGACAAACGACCTCTCCGACGTCGGAGTCCTCGGTCCACCGGCTCTGGACCTCTTCGTCGCTCATGAGTCGGGTTCGCGGGATTCTCGGCGCGGTAGAGATGAACCGGGGCTTCTCCGTCAGCTTGCAGCCCGCCTGTTTCAGGAGATCTTTGACGAGCTCACCCACGGCGGGAGCGGCCGTCAGACCCGGGCTCTGGACGCCGGCCACATGAATGAATCCCGGACGGAGTTCGGATTCTGCTATATGGAAGTCGCCGGATTCCAGCGCGGGCCGTAGGCCGCTGAACGACGTAATCACGTCCGCACCGGATACCGACGGGATCAGTCGTTGCGCCGAAACAATGATTTCCTTCAGGCGATCGGCGGTCGTACGGACATCGGCCTTGTCTTCAATTGGATCGGCGGTGGGCCCGAGAAGCACCGTACCTTCAACGGTCGGGATCACGAGCATGCCTTTGGACGCCGATGTAGGAACCGGAAACACGACCCGTTCGGGACAGGCATTCGTGCTTCGATCAAGCAGGTGGTACTCACCGCGGCGAGGACGGATGGCATACTCCTCGGCGCCGAAATCTCGCGATACCTGGTCGGCGTAGAGGCCGGCGGCATTCACCACGTAGCGGGCCCAGAGCTTGCTTCCGTCACGGCCTTTGACTGTGTAGCCGTGCTTGGAGGGTGTTCCGGAGACCACTTCAAACTCCCGGAGGACCTGCAACCCGTTGGCCTCGGCGTTCTCTACGAGTGAGAAGACAAATCGATACGGTTCAATGATGCCGCCGGCCGGCGCATACAGGCCGCCAATGGCATCCTGGTGGATCTTTGGTTCCAGGCCACGGATCCGGTCACCGCCGCACAGCTCAATCCCCGCCGATCCATTCTCAACACCCTGACGGTAGAGGTGCTCCACGGCGACGAGTTCTTCCGGGGTGAAGGCCACAACGACAATGCCGGACGGCTTGTACGGAAAGCCGAGTTCACGGTGAAGCTGCGGGTACATCCCGGCGCCCTGTATCTCGAGCCGGGCCTTCAGGTATCGACTGTTGTGGTGAAAACCGCCGTGGATGATGCCGGAATTGGCCTTTGAGACACCAAACGAGACATCGGCCTCCTTCTCGAGAAGGACAACCGAGAGGTTGTACACCGAAAGCCGTCGAGCAATCACCGCGCCGGATACACCGGCCCCGATTATCGCTACATCATAGTGCTCCATACCTGTGAACAGAATATGGTCTGTCGGTTTCTGCCTGTCAACGGGCTCGAACTGCCGCGAAGAATGGGGATGGATCGAACCCATTTCCCGGCGGGGCCACGAATTGCAGCCGATGGTGCTGCATGACGACTCTTTGCCCAGAGCAAATCGCGCCGGGTGGAGGGTTTATCAGTATTTCATCCCCATTCTTCGCGGCAGTTCACCTGGCTGCACCGGCGCTATCGATGATCTCGGCGGGCGGTTCCGCAGTGCCGTGGTCGGCCGCCGTATCCACATCAGCAAGAAGCACCGTTATACCCCGTTCTTCGAGCGCGGAACGGTACTCATCTGCGATCCCAGTGTCCGTAATGACGACATCAATTGCGTCAAGTGATGTCGTCACGAAGGGAGAAACGCCGCCAATCTTTGAGGAATCTGCGAGAACGATAGTCTCTCCGCGCGTGCGCCGGATCATTTGACGCGCAATCTCCGCCTCTTGATGATGCGGCGTCGTCAATCCGGCCTCCAGATCGAATCCGTCCACACCGATGAAGGATTTGCTTCCGTATACGTTGCCGAGAGTCTGAACGGCGAACCCTCCCACAAATGAGTTGGATCGTTGCCGGTACACCCCCCCCACGATTATGCACTCGATTCGTGATGCCATCAGGGCGGATACGGCACCTGCATTGCTCGTTACCACCCGCAACTCAATGTCCGGAAGGTGCCGGAGCAGTTCAAGGGTCGTGCTTCCGCTGTTCACGAGGATCGTCTCACCGGGCTCCACCAGGGTGGCCGCAAGCCGCCCTATTGTCTCCTTCTCGGCTCGGTTTCGTTTCCCTTTCTGATCGAAGTCAGGCTCGCGCTGGAACCTCTTGCGGGAAATCGCCCCTCCGTGCGATCTTCGGAGTAGCCCCTGTTCCTCGAGGGTCACCAGGTCACGGCGGATGGTCATGACCGAGACATCGAACAGTTTACTCAGCTCATTCACGCGGACGACGCCGTGCTCGTCTGCAATCTCCAGAATCCGCTGTTGACGCTCAATCGGTATTATCTCGTTTGGCACGGCTACAGTGTATCAGAAGTGTCCCGGAGAAGGGTGGGGCCTTCTTGAATGCGCAACCCCCATTTGATGAACATCTAAGTGCGGTTGCCCTGCCTCTTGACCGCACCACGCCTATCTCTCCATAATTGGGCCTCAATCCGGTAGGGGTTCACATTTGCTTGTTCGTTATACTCGAGATGAATCCGGCAAGACAGTCCAACAGGCTCTCATCTACACCTCGGAAGAGCACAAGATCCAGTCGAAGGATATCGATCCGGAAGCAATGAAGATCGCGCGGAGGCTCCGGGCTTCCGGTCATTCTGCCTACGTTGTGGGAGGGGCGGTCCGTGACTTGATGCTCGGGAAGCACCCGAAGGATTTTGACATTGCGACCGACGCACAGCCCAACAGAATCCGTCGCCTGTTCCGGAACTCGCGTGTAATCGGGAAGCGATTCCGCCTGGTCCACATCTTCTTCAACGACGATATCATCGAAGTCTCGACCTTCCGATCGGAAAACTCCGCCAGTTTCCAGAACGAGTACGGCGAGATTGAGGAAGACGTGAAGCGCCGGGACTTCACCGTGAACGCGCTCTACTACGACCCCGTGGCTGAGCAGGTGGTTGACTACGTCGGCGGTGTCGAGGATGTCCGGGAGCGGCGGCTGAAGCCGGTCATCCCCCTTGACCGAATCTTCGCAGAGGATCCCGTGCGGATGATCCGTGCGGTCAAGTACGCCACCAGCGGCAACCTCAAAATGGCGGGAAAGCTTCGACGTCTGATTAAGCGCTCTGCGAATTTGCTTGCCCAGATCTCACCTTCGAGGATAACCGAGGAGGTGTTCAAGATCCTGCTGTCCGGCCACTCGTCGGCGATCATCAGGGAGTGCATCGGGTTTGGGTTGTTCCCGCACATGATCCCGAATGTCTGCAAGCTCACCGAGAGCGACCCTGCCTTTCGGGAGACCGTCCTCACCCGGCTGGCCGAGTTCGACCGGGAGGTGAAGGAAGGCAATGAGAGACGCCGGTCGCGGGCCATTGCATACCTTGCCGCGGATTTTCTGTACACGAAAACTGCCACCGGGGCCGCCGGTCGCATTGTGTTCAATGAGGCGTTTACGGATATCAAGCGATTCATTCAGCCAATCGTCCCGGCCAACAAGGACGTGGAGATGGGGTTGGTCTATCTTGTTCGTCGGCGGAAGAACTACCTGAAAGCGGGAATGCTCGAGTCCACACCGCCATCGGATCGGCCATATCATCCGGATGCCGAACCCAGGCGGTCTTCGTCGGCTGATCGTAAATCTGCTGACCGCCAAGCGGCGGGTCGGAAGGCGGGACGATCCGGATCGGGACGTTCCAGCTCTCGAAGATCGGGAACCTCGAGGGCGGCATCACCCCGCCCTCGTCCTTCGGGTTCCGCCCCGACTCAGCCCGACGCCAGGTCCGAGGCGGCCCCGGGGCACTAGCCCTCTATGCGTTCGAGGAGCTGGCCGGCCTTGTCCTCATAGCTCAGCGGGTCAAGACGGATGGTCTCTTCCAGATAGGAGACCGCATCTTCAAATCGATTGTCGGCGTAGGCATTTACTCCAAGCGCGTAGTAGGTAAGAGCTTCTGTTGCGCCTTTTGCCAGTGCTTCCTTGTAATAGAAGTCCGACAGGCTGTAGTTCTTTCTGTCGTAGTTGATCAGCCCCATGTAGTAGGACGGGATGAAGTTGTCTTCCCGAAGCTTCAGGGCCGTCACGAAAGATTCTTCTGCGTCGCCCAGATCACCGCCCGCGTACTGATCAATGCCATCCTGTACGAGGGTTCGGAAGCTGCGTCGGTCCGCAATGTAGGATGCGAAGGCTTCAATGAGAAGTCGTTCCTCCTGCCAGGCGAACGCGGCGTCGTACGCCGCCTGCGAGTTCTCTGCGAGGCCGGCCTCCGGGTCCAGCGCACTGATGGAGTCCCAGATAATTCGATTGTAGTCACGATTGTCTGAATTGAGCAGGAACGAAACCATACCCCACGCCTGCGGGTAGAAGGCTTCAATACGGTCACGGGCCGTGCTCACGTCCATTTCCAGCATATCGTCCAGCGGAATCGGGCGCAGTGACGATGTTCCGTCCACCGCCGCCTGAAGCGTCTCCAACCACGCGAGGTTCTCTCGATACACTGCAATTCCGAGCTCCGTGTTGAACTCCACCTCTTCAAAGAAGACAGCGAAGCCTTCCCTCATCCACAACGGAGGGTTTGGCACGAAAGCGCGCAGGAATTGAATGAAACCCTGATGTTTCAACGATATGTCGAAGGTGTCGTCGTCCATGGCAAACCCGACAAGCTCACTCTTCGCCAGGTCGGTGTAGTGAAGATAGACGAAGTCGTCGCGGGTCTGATCAATGACTCGCTGAAGATAGGTGTCATACCTGTCCTTGTCGCTGAAGATCCGGGCGCGAAGCCTGACCGGCAGCTCATCCAGGTCAAAGTGGAAGTAGTCGTTGAACAGATACAGAAGCGCTTCCAGTTTCTCCGCGGTCTCTTCGGCGTGAGTATCTCCGATTTCGGACAGCACCCGGAAGTGTTCAGTCTCATATTCGGCGAATGACGACGTCTGCGCAGCCAGATTGGCCGGCAGAACCAATGCCGCTAACACGGCAAGAACGGCGAGTCTCCTCATTTCCGAGCCTCCTGATGGGAATGGTAGTGGGTGGCTATGACGATGTCAAACTCTTTTTCCTGTAGGAGATTGTGCTGCACGGAGACTGTCTATGGTGACATTCAGCTCATCGATTATGATGCCGGTGTACCGTTCGATGCTTTCAGCGATGTACCGTTGCATTTCATGAACCGTCCCGGCAAGCTGGACGCCAAACGGTACGTCGAGAAACAGATCGATATGATATCCGGTGCGATCCTTGTGGATGACCAATCGCTTGATCCCGATCTCCTGGGCATACTCGTCCACGCAGTGCAGGATCATTTGACTGAGGGCTGCCTTGGAGATGCTGACCTCGCCCTTCCTGCTGAACTCCGGTCTCACCACGGTCTTCTCGAACATGTTCTTCTTTGTGCCGCCGCGGAGCCCCCTCCGGAAGAGGATGCGCAGGGAATCGGCCACGATCCGCGGATAGGTTCGCTTCACCTCAATGGACGGTACGGGGATGACGTGTCTGCCCTGAGTATTCCGGTAATGGATGGCCGTGTTGATCTCTTCCGACGTCGCGATCTCCTCGATCAGGATGATCTTGTGGATCGGCGGAAGCCTGAGCACCTGACCGATCTTGATGACCATTCGCTCGCTGGTGCCGATGATGAGCACCTTCTTGAACTTCATCTGCTCCAGGATCGTGAGGACTTCCCGCCGGTGCTTACGATCATTGAAGAGAGCTGTCTTGACCGCCGCGAGGTAGTTCTTCTCTCGCTTTGCGGAGCGCCCTGCCAGGATCTTCTGTTCCTTGATGAGCAGTCCGTCGTCAATCATCAGATCGATCCCATACTTGTCGACTAACAGTTGTGCTCTGAAACTCTTGCCGGTGCCACTCTTGCCGACGAGCGCGAAGACACGGACGCCCTTGAGTCGGAAGAACAGTCGTTCCAGCAATTTTGCCATGGGTTCAAT
>JAHOYX010000164.1 GCA_019038705.1 Spirochaetales bacterium | reverse complement strand
AGTCATCCTGGTTCGGGGATTCCCATTCTACAGCTCGACGAGCACCTTCAACACGGTTGCGGATGGAAACACCTCCGATCTCACCGGGCTTGCCCCCGATAGCTATGCCTGGGTCGGCGTCATGGAGGCCTACGCCTACGCCACCATCGGCCAACTCGCGTACGCGAGCGGCGCCGGCGTCAATGCCGTACTCAACGTCTTCACCACGGACGGGTTCGGCAACGAAGACGTTCTCGCAGTCTACGAGCTGCCGACCGACACCGACCTCCAGGGTTCCACCATCGTGCGGATCAACTGCTTCTATGATGACAGCGACAATGAGATCTACCAGCTCGTCCCGGACATCCGCGTTATTCAGAGCCCGACGCAGATCCGGAGCGTTGCTCCCGGCGCGGTGATTGACGAAGACGGCGTCATTACGGTCCGGATGCCTGCTGCCGAATGACCCGACAACCGCCGAGCAGCGACGCATAGCCCAGAGTAGTAACAGCGGCCCGACCGTATGGTCGGGCCGAATTTCGCCCGCAAGGAGCCGGATTATGAATCGCACACGCATATTGCTGGTCGCACTGATCCTGTTGGTGGTGCCGGTATTGGCGTTTGGCCAGAGCAGTACCACGGGAAACCAACGGGTGATCCCGACCTACCAGGTGACAATCACATCCAATGTTCGGAACGCCGAGGTCTACCTGAATGGCGAACTCCAACGGGGAACCACGCCCGCAACGTTGAACCTCAGACGCGGAACATACGAGATTCGAGTTGAGTCTCGCGGCTATCTGCCCTGGGTGGAAACCGTCTCGGTCACCTCCAACACGACGATTCGTGCCGAACTGCTCCCGCCTTTCGCAACCGTGGTTCTGGAAATCCCACGGGAGTTCCAGAACGATGACATTCGCAATCCGCTGGGCCTCATCGATTTCTACATCGACGGGCAGCTGCGCAGAGAGGCACAGATCCAGGTTCGCTCGGGCCGGCATGAGGTTGCCATAGTCTCCGGGGGTCTGAAGTTTGAGGGTCAGGTGGTCCTGGAGGCTGGAATGACCTACACGCTTGAGCTCATTCTCCGACTCAACCTGCTTCAGAATACTCAGGCCGGCGGCCGGTAGGCGCCGGCCCTACTTCGCCTTTCCCTGATTGGCGACCGCCGCCTGAGCCTTCGCAATCGCTTCCGGATCGCCGAGGTAGTAGTGCCTGATGGGCTTCATCTCGTCGTCCAACTCGTAGACAAGCGGTACCCCGGTCGGGATGTTCAGGCCGGGGATCTCCTCGTCGCTGATATTGTCCAGATACTTCACCAGGGCCCGAAGGCTGTTGCCGTGTGCCGCGATGATGACTCGCTTTCCGCTCTTGATGGTCGGGGCGATCTCTTCGTGCCAGTATGGAAGAAACCGGGCAACGGTGTCTTTCAGACACTCGGTGAGAGGCAGGTCATCCTCTGAGAGGTCCGCGTAGCGCGGGTCACGCCCCGGGTATCGCTCGTCATCGGCGGTGAGTTCAGGTGGCGGCGTGTCGTAACTGCGTCTCCAGATGTGAACCTGCTCATTGCCGAACTTCTCGGCGGTTTCCGCCTTGTTCAGACCCTGAAGCGCGCCGTAGTGCCGTTCGTTCAATCGCCACGATTTCCGGACCGGAATCCAGAGCATGTCCATGACGTCCAGACAGATGTGCAACGTGTTGATCGCCCGGCGTTGCACACTCGTGAAGGCAATGTCAAACAAGTAGCCTTCGCTCTTCAGAAGTTCGCCCGAGGTCCTTGCCTCTTCCACACCCTTCTCCGACAGTTCTACGTCGGTCCAGCCGGTGAACCGGTTCTCTTTGTTCCAGATGCTTTCACCGTGGCGAAGCAATACTACTTTGTACATTACATCCTCCCTTGCGCGAGACTACCTATGCGCGGCCGTCGGTGTCAACGAGCTACTGTGGATTCGCGTCGCTCTGGATGTCACTCAGGATCTGATCCAGGGTGCTCCAGGCAAGCAGCGCACACTTTATCCGGACCGGGTAGTCGCGCACCCCCTGCATTGCCTCCAGATCAGCGGCCGAGTCCGGAAAGTCCGGCTCCTCGGCGCGGGTGAGCATTCCCTTGAACCGGGAGAGAACTTTCCCGGCGAACTCAATCGAGTTCCCGACAAGGGCCTCGCACAGCATGTTGGCGCTTGCAGTGCATATGGAACATCCTATCCCGTCATAGGTGACCTCGGAGATGATCCCGCCATCGGTCTTGATGAACAGCTCAATGTCATCCCCGCATGACGGATTGACTCCCTCCTGGTGGTAGTCGGCGGGGTCCAGTCGACGGCGGTTCTTCTTGCTGCGGTAATGATCGAGAATTATCTCTTTGTACAAATCGTCTGCAAAGTTCATGAGAATACTTCCAGCGTCTTGTGGAGGGCATTCACAAGTCGATCTATGTCCTCCAGGGTGTTGTAGAGGTAGAAGCTTGCGCGCACCGTGCCCGGGACGCCGAGGAACTGCATCATAGGCTGTGCGCAGTGGAACCCGGTTCGAACCGCGACACCCTCTCCGTCCAGAACGGCGCCGACATCGTGCGGGTGGATCTCTCCAAGATTGAAGCTGAGGATGCCGCCGGGATCCACGCCCCCCGCTGCCACGCCCCGCTCGGCCATCGGCCCGTAGAGGGTCACGCCGGGCACTTCACCGACGCGCCGGGCCGCGTAGGCCAGCAGTTCCCGCTCGTGGTCGGCGATTGCCTCCATGCCGATGCTCCGCAGATAGTTGACCGCTGCGCCAAAACCAAGCACACCGGATATGTTCGGCGTGCCCGTTTCGAACTTGTCCGGCACGCCTTTGAAGGTGGCACTCTCTTTGCCGACGCGCACAATCATGTCACCACCGTAGAGGAGCGGGTCCATCGCCTCCAGCAGATCACGCCTGCCGTAGAGTGCGCCGACGCCGGTAGGTCCGCACATCTTGTGAGCGCTGAACGTGAGGAAGTCACAACCCAGCGACTGGACATCCACCGGATGGTGGCTGACCAATTGAGGGCCGTCCACCACGATCACGGCGCCGTTCCGATGCGCGATCTCGGCAGTTTCCCGCAGCGGCGGCATATAGCCGGTGACGTTGGACATGCCGGTGATCGCGACGAGGCGCGTCCGCTCGGTCACTGCAGATTGCACCGATTCCGGACTCACCCTCCCCGCGGGGTCGAGCGGAACAAACCGAAGCTTTGCCCCGGTCGCCGCCGCAACCTGCTGCCAGGGGATGAGGTTGGCATGGTGTTCAAGTTCCGTAGTAACAATCTCGTCGCCCGCCTTGAGGAACTTCCGTCCCCAACCGAACGCAACAATGTTGCTGCTCTCGGTCGCGCCCTTGGTGAAGACGACTTCGCCATCGTCACCGGCGTTGATGAATTGCCTGACGGAGGCACGAGCCTCGTCGAACTTGACTGTTGCCTCTTCGCTCAACTGATAGACGCCGCGGTGAATGCTGGCGCTGATCCGCGTGAGGTAGTCCAACTCGGCATCAATGACGACCTGCGGTTTCAGGGAGGTTGCACCGTTGTCCAGGTAGACGAGAGGCTTGCCACGCATGGTCGTGCCGAGGATGGGAAACTCCGCCCGAATCCGGTCAATGGGATATGTACGAGTCACCGACCGCCTGGTCACACGGCAGCTCCTTTCCGGCGACCTGCTGATTCCCCGCGCAGAAGCCGGCCAACGCTGATTCCGGACAGGAGTTCAGTGATCTGCGTGCCCAGGTCGGCAACAGGACCGGCAACCGTGCAGTACGACCGGCGGTCACACTCAGATTCGTCACTGCACGCCGTAGCATGCTGAGGCCCGTCGATTGCCTCCGACAGTTCCAGAAAACTCAGTTCGTCCAACGATCTCCCGAGCCGGTAGCCGCCGTGTGCACCCTGCTCGGATACGACGACGCCGGCCGCAGCGAGCCGCTGCAGAATCTTTGCGACGATCCCTGCGGGCAGTTTCAATCGTTCGCTGAGATCCCGAGCACGTGCAAGCTCTCCGTCCAGAGAGGCGAGGTAATCAACTGCGATGAGCCCGTACTCGACGGACCGGGTGATTCTCAACATTCAAATAGGACCAAAGATGTCCTATTTAATCTACCAGCGTGCGCCCGGCCCGTCAATCCATGCTATACTCGCGGCCGGAGAGCAAAAGGAGTGGGTATGAGTGGAATAGGAGATCTCTATCAGCAGGCCGACTGGAAGGCCGAGAAACACGCGCCGGTCATCGACTGTCCCGACAGCATTGCCGCGGATACGCCGGTCGTTGTTGCCGCATCTGTCGGCAAGGAAATCGCGCATCCCAACACGACCGAACATCACATTGCATGGATTGAGCTCCATTTCAAGCCGGACAGCGAGAAGTTCGCCCACCAGATTTCGGTGAATCGATTCACCGCTCACGGTGAGTCGGCCAAGGGAGCCAACGAAGGGGCCGCGTTTACCGAACCGGTGTGTCAGACCACGGTGAAATTCAAAGAGTCCGGCACGCTGTTCGGGACGAGCTACTGCAACATCCATGGCCTCTGGGAAACCGAGAAGCGAATGGAGGTCAGATAGGGCCGCCCCCTTCGGCACGGCGCTTCCCTCGAATCAATTACAGTGAAAGCTCATCCCGAACGCGATCCCGGCGCCACTTCTCGCGCACTGCTTGTTCGTAGAGGGTGGCACGGTTCGAATCGTTCACCATGACGCAACCGGCGATGGTGTCCTCTTCGTCATAGTAGAAACACTGGTAACGGTTCTTGATCTCTTGTTCCTCGATGCCGAAATCCAGCGGCCGGCGAGGCTTGTTCAGGCTGAAGAAGTAGGAATCGAATACTTCGCACTTCAGGCGAAACGGAGGATTATCAAACGGCGTTTCTGTCCCGGTGGCGTTCAGGGCCGCGATGCGCCCCTGGTGCTCGGCGGCATGCCAGAGGTGCGTGATGTGACCACCGTCGTGTTCGGCCACATCCCCCGCAGCGTAGATGCCGGGCGCGCTCGTCTGCAGGAATCCGTCAACGAGGATGCCAAGGTTGGTATCAATCCCGGCCTCCGCCGCCAGCTCTGTTCGCGGGGCAACGCCGATGCAGAAGACAACCATGTCAAATGCACCGCTGTCCCGGATTATTGCTACTGAAAACCCACCCTTCTTGCGCCGCTCGAACGAGAGGATCTCTTCCTGGAACCGCAGCTTGACGCCGTTGGAGGTGAACAGTTCCTCAAGAATCTCGGCGCTGCGGATGCTGAGCTGCCGCGGCATGAGTTGCGGTGTTGCGCCGGCCAGAGTTACCTGCAGCCCCATGCGCCGGAGCTCGGCGGCCACTTCAACGGCCAGCACACCCATGCCGTCAATCAAGACTCGCTTGGCGGTCTTCGCGGCAGCCGTCAATCGGTGCACGTCCCTCGCAGTTCTGACTACGAAGAACGAATCCGCCTCGTGCGCGCGAACAGTCTTCGGATAGAGCGGTTCGGCCCCGGTCGCCAGGATGAGCTTGTCAAACGCTATCTCTTCGCCGTCGCCGACAGAGACGGTGCGCGCGGACACATTGAGCTTCGATGCCGTGACGCCATTTCTCAGAGTAACCCCGTGATCGCCGTACCATTCTTCCGTTTCAAGCTGAAAGTCCCGGGCATGAAAACCCTCGGCAATGTACTTGGTGGCCTTGGTGCGTTTGTACGGCACCGTGTCTTCGCCGTTGAGGAGCAAGACCTGCCTGCCGCCTTGCTCGGCCAGGGTCCGGGCAGCCGACACACCTGCTATGCCCGCCCCAATAACGACCACGTCCCATCGATCCATTCAGGCACGACCCCTTGCTTGCCTCAGCGAAGCGTCCTCCATTATACTGCCGCTACCATACTGAAATTTGCCCGAATTTTCCACTGAGTAAGGTAGGTCACTATGCTCGACACGTCCGTTCAGTACCTTGGACACACGCTTCGCACACCAATCGTCATCTCGAGTTCCGGCCTCACCAACACCATGAGCGGGATACGCCAGGCGGCGGAAGCCGGCGCCGGGGCTGTTGTTCTCAAATCCCTGTTCGAAGAACAGATCGAATCAACTATCGAGACGGACGGGCAGGAGATGGAGCTCGCCATGCATCCCGAAGCCGAGCAATACATCAGTCAGATGGGAATGCATTTGGGCCCGCAGCGATATCTGGAACTCATCGGTGAGGCAAAGGCCGCGGTCGACATCCCGATTATTGCCAGCATGAACTGCGTCACTTCAAAGTGGTGGGGCAACTACGGGAAGCAGATAGAGGCGGCCGGCGCCGATGCGGTGGAGCTGAATATCGCCATCATGCCGCGGGATGAATCAGAACCTGCTGAAGCGGTGGAGAAGCGTTACCTGCGTATAGTGGATCGAGTGCGCCAGCAGATTGATCTGCCGTTGGCCGTCAAGATTGGCCCCTACTTCACCGGCCTTCCGAAGTTTGCCTCCGAACTCCGAAAAGCAGGAGCGTCCGCCCTCGTGCTTTTCAATCGATTCTATCAGATGGACATTGACATCGAGGACGAGAGCCTCGCTCCCGGCTACCAGTTCTCAACGCCGGAGGAAATCTACACGAGCCTGCGCTGGGTGAGCATTCTGAGCGGAGATGTCGGTTGCGATCTCTCCGCATCCACCGGCATCCACTCTGCGGATGGAGTGATCAAGCAACTGCTTGCCGGGGCAACAACGGTCCAGATGTGCTCCGCACTCTACCGCAGTGGGTTTGAGATCATCACCCGGATACGCGACGACCTGACCGCGTGGATGGAGCGCAAGGGGTATAAGTCGATCTCGGATTTCCAGGGCAAGTTGAGCCAATCCGCGAGCGACGACCCGGAATCCTACGAGCGGCTTCAGTACATAAAGGCACTCACCGGGATATCCTGACCCTTCACGACCTGTGACTGACGAAGATGCCCGAGACCGCGAGCCACCCTCAGTTACAATTCACTCCCATCTATAGGTCTCTCGCCGCCGAATAGCGACCTGAAGAAGATCACGACGCTGTCCCATAGCCGCCGGAATGCACCGCCTGATTCAACCGCGGGCATTGTGACGATCGCTTCAGTCAGGTTGACACCGTCAAGGGTGACGCGGATCATCCCGACCGGCGCCCCGGCCGGCACCGGAGCAACCACCTCGGTTATCTGTTCGATATCACCACGGAGCCTCTCACCTGCGCCGGCCGGTAC
>JAHOYX010000139.1 GCA_019038705.1 Spirochaetales bacterium | reverse complement strand
TTGCCGATCGGCTCGCCGTCCGGCTGCCACACGCGAAAGTGGATGGACAGCCCGGAGATCGACGTAAATCGACTCTCAGGAAAGGGGCGTTCTTCCGGGTAGATGAGGGCAAGCCGACTTTCCGGCGATTCTTGCTGGGTCGCGCACGAGACCATGGCGGCCCCGACTATGAGCAACACGAGCAAGGCCCGTGCGATCCGTTCCATCATTCACAGGCTATCCGCAGCAGTGATGGTGGTCAACGGCGCCAGTCACCCTAAGCACCGCTTCGAACCCGCCGATATTGAAACTGGTGACCGGCATTCGACGGATTCTCGCAGTACTCGCAACCCTCCTCGTCATCGTGCCGGCGTGGGCCGATTCCTCGCGCGACATCCGGGAACTCCTGGATGAGACAGGCGCGGTGCTGGAGTGGGACGACTTTGGTCGAACCGGATTGATCTGGAGCGGCCTGGATTCAATCGGATTCACGCCCGGCGAACCGGTTGCAGTACTGGACTTCGCCGATCTCATTCGAATTGAGCCGGTCGTCTACGATCACGGCCGGCTTCTCGTTCCGGATGCCACCTTTGACGTCTTCGCCGAGAGGCTCAGGCAGGGTGGCGCCACGCGGACCATCCGTGAAGTGAAGGCTATCGTGATAGATGCCGGCCACGGGGGCCACGACGGCGGGGCAAGCCGGTCGGTAACCGAGAACGGAAGCACGGTCGTGATCATGGAGAAGGAGATCGTGCTTGATCTCGCAATCCGTGTGGCATCGGAGCTCACCTCCATTTTGAATGGTCCGGAAATCGTTCTGTCACGAGACACCGATGTATTCCTCGAGCTGGATGAACGAACTGAAATTGCCCACTCCCTGCGGGACGATCCTCTGGACAATGTTCTGTTCGTATCCATTCATGCGAACGCGTCCGGCCTCCAATGGACCGATGCCCGGGGTGTGGAGATCTACTACCTGCCCGCCACCCATCGTCGGCAGGTGCTGGAATCTGAGACCACCATCAGCCTTGATCCCGCGGTCTCTTCCATCCTCAACGACCTGAAAGAGGAAGAGTTCACCGTGGAGAGCGTCCTCATGGGACAGTACGTGCTTGAATCGATCAACCGGCAGATCCCGGAAACGCCCGTGGAACGGGGAATCAGACCAGCGTCCTTTTTTGTGGTGCGGGAAGCCCGCATGCCCTCCATCCTGATTGAGACCGGCTTCGTCAACAACCGGGAGGAAGTTGCCCTGCTCCGCAGCACCGACTACCGCCAACGCATGTCACACGCCATCGCCCTCGGCATCGCCGCCTATGTGCACGACTTCGAGCATATGCAGTAGTTGACTGCATAAGTCATAATGTGCGGTATGAGAATCACTCTATCTATACCTGATTCTGTGGCTCGACGGTTCCGAGCAGCGGTCCCCGCTCGCCAGCGGTCGCGTCTCGTGACACGGCTGCTTGAACTCGAGTTGTCAAAACGCGATGACGCTCTGGCCTTGGCGTGCCACGCCGCCAATCGCGACCAGGCGCTGGAGCGTGAGATTGATGAATGGCAGTCGTTTGACGATGGGGTCGGGGAATGACCGAGCCCGAAATCAATCGCGGTGATATCTGGTGGGTCAGTCCTGATCCGACGCAAGGTTCCGGGATCAAGAAGACGAGACCATGTGTTGTGCTGACTCACGATACCCTGAACCGGCACCGTCGCACAGTGGTCGCGATTCCCATATCGACAGCCGCCAAGCCCCATCCGCCTATAACAGTTCCCGTGACGTGTGAGGGAAAGTCGGCCGTGGTCGTGATTGATCAGATCAGAGCGGTGGCCAAACATCGCCTCAAGTCCAGAATAGAGACCCACGCCACCAACGAACTGGACGAGGTCTGCCAGGCACTCTCCGCAATTCTCGAACTACGATAGCCAGTTTGCACTATGCTCGAAGTGGGATCATGGGAGACTACATCTTCTTGACTATGTCGATCCGGCCAACGGCTCTATTCGATCACGAGATTTGCTCAATTCAGGTGTCAATCGGTTGGCGTCATGAGGAGGTCTAAGATGGATGGAACGCTCCAGGGAGTGCTCATCGTGATCGCTATCATCGCGGTCATTGGAGGAGGGGTGCCCCTCATCGTCAGGAACTATAACTCTGCCAGATACCGCAAGCGAAATGAGGAAGTCCTGGGTTACGTGCAGGCGAAAGGCTACGAGTTCTATGGAGGAACCGTAAACGATCTGGGCAAATTGAAGCAGATAGCGCCGGGGTATCAACCCGATGTCGCCGGGACGCAAAGCAAGAAGGATCAGACGCTCCAGCAGGACATGAGAATCTACGGGATCGTCGAGGGCTATGTCGAGGACCTGGTAATGCCTTCCGGCGACAAGATATGGGTTCACAATCTGTTTGTGATCCCCCGCGATGATGGCCTGCAGCATCTCTTTGACTATGTGTATCGCTACATCATTCGCGGCGAAGGGCCATCAAGGACTTACTAGTAACGGCACACCGTGGCCGCGTTCAGCTCGGACCGGTTGACGCTGCCCTGGTTCGGGCTCATGCCCTCACGGCTGAAGATCCCGCCCGACTCCGACACGGGCATCACTTTCGACACTCACCCCGAGTTCTCCAGCAGATATCACCTGGTGGGAGAAGACGAAGAGGCAATACGCCGGCTCTTCGGGCCGGAAGTTCTGACCTTTCTCGAGAGCCACGAGGGCCTCAGGGTTCGCGGGAATGGAAGCAGGCTCATCGTGTACCGGGCGGATTCCGGATACGTCGGTGCCGCCGAAATGGACAACCACATCCAGATCACCAATGCCCTGTTCTCTCTCCTTGTCGGGGAGCCGTGATGGACCGGGAAGGACCGGCTGGAGAGGGCATCGGTCATCACGGCTTGGGCGCAAGTTCCGGGTCGTTTATGCGGTTGTGGCCGATGAAATCCGTGTCGAGGTTGTTGACCTGACCGCACACGATTATCGAAGGAAGTGATTGCCATGGCAAAGAGTGGCTACTGTGTAGCTCGAAAGACCGCTGATGCTACGGTTGGCGAATCTGTGCGAATTATCCGAGAGCTTCAGGAAATGAGTCAGAATGAACTGGCTGGTATTCCGCAATCGACGATTTCGGCTGTCGAGAATGGCCAGGTGAAGCCAGGCATTGAACGTGCCAAGGCGCTTGCCCGGGCACTCAAAGTGCATCCGGCCGTGCTGGTTTTCCCGGCCGGACACCGAAGAGTGGCTCTCACTGGACGAACAATCACGTATCGATCTCGCCGCCAGGCGCCACAGGCTTGTTCTGTTCAGAGAGGATGACCATGGAAATCCGACCGTTTCAGATTCATGATGAGGAGTCCGCTGTCCAACTGTGGATCGATTGCGGTCTGGTCGTTCCCTGGAATGATCCGCATCGCGACATCCGGCGCAAACTCCAGGTGCAACCGGAGATGTTTCTCGTGGCGTGTCTGGACGATCAGCTCATAGGTACGGCCATGGCCGGGTACGATGGTCACCGCGGCTGGATCAACTATCTTGCGGTTCATCCACAGCACCAGCGTACCGGGGTCGCCACCCGACTGATGGGTGAAGCAGAATTGCTTCTCCGGGCGGCGGGCTGTCCGAAGATCAATATTCAGGTGCGAAATACCAATACCGACGTTGTTGAATTCTACGAGAGTATGGGCTTCAAGGTGGACGATGTCGTGAATCTCGGCAAACGCCTGGAAGCTGACGATTAGACAGAACAATCGAATGCAGTTCTCCCCGGAAACCTGGGCGGTAGCTCGAGTCCCACCTGAACAATAAGTCGGACGCCGTGGCGACGGGTGAGTGATCGAGCGACTCCGCAGGCATTCTTATGCCGAGGACCAGCGAGATCACTCACCCGTCGGCTACAGGCGTCCGTCCCCGCATTGACAAGCCGTATCGCCCCGATACAATTATCCCGAATCTCAAGGGGGAGACGACTATGGCAAAGATGAAACTATCGCCCGGTGTCATCACCGGTTCTCAACTACAGGATGTGTTCGAGTACTGCAAGAGCGTTCCCTGTGCGCTCCCGGCGGTCAATGTTGTGGGTGGTAACACCGCCAACGCGGCAATGCAGGCGGCGAAAGAGGCAAATTCGCCTATTGTTATCCAGTATTCCAACGGCGGCGGTGTGTTCAACGCCGGCAAGTTCCTGGACAACGCCGGCCAGCGTGCGGCGATTGCGGGCTCAATTGCCGGGGCGAATCACATTCGATATCTCTCCAGGTTCTACGGCGTCCCCGTGATACTCCATACCGACCACTGCGCCCGGAAGCTGATGCCGTGGGTGGATGGGCTAATTGCAGCCGGAGAGGAGTACTTTGCCGCTACCGGCGAACCCCTATACAGCTCGCACATGCTTGATCTGTCCGAGGAGTCCCTCGAAGAGAATCTTGCGACCTCCAGGGCGTACCTCGAACGCATGGCGAAGATCAGCATGACCCTCGAGATTGAACTGGGCGTGACCGGCGGCGAGGAAGACGGCGTGGACAACACGGATATCGATGCCTCGCGACTCTACACCCAGCCGGCGGAAGTCCTCCAGGCGTACGACATCCTGAGCGGTGTGGGTGAATTCACGGTGGCCGCCAGCTTTGGTAACACCCATGGCGTGTACAAGCCGGGGAACGTGAAGCTTCGCCCGGTCATTCTCAAGAACTCACAGGACAAGATTCATGCGGACCGCGGAACGGCAAGCGACAAGCCGCTGAACCTGGTCTTCCACGGAGGCTCGGGTTCCACCAGGGAAGAGATCAAAGAAGCGGTCTCCTACGGCGTTGTAAAGATGAATATCGATACAGACACCCAGTGGGCATTCACCAGGCCGATCAAGGAGTACATGGACGAGTACGACGGCTACCTCCATACCCAGATCGGGAACCCCGATGGTCCCGACAAGCCGAACAAGAAGCGTATCGATCCTCGGGCATGGGTGCACCAGGGTGAGAAGGGAATGGTCACGCGGTTGGTAGAGGCATTCGAGGATCTCGGTAGCCGCGATCAGTTTGATCTGACGTAGAATCGACATAGGAGGAGATTCTTCCATGAACTCACGTCCACGTTCTGCCACAGTTCTTGTCGTTTTCACAGCTCTTGCAATCGTCATGGTTGCCGCCGGTTGCGCATCATCCCCCGGCGCGCGCTATCAATCTCCAACCGTGCCCGAGTTCCGCATAGCCGTCGCACACCTCGCACAGGAGACCAATTCGTTCTCACCGGTCCCGACGACAATGGCTGACTTCCAGGCGCAGGGCATCTATCGCGGGGAGGCAGTGCTTAACTATGCTCTCCAGGGCGACAATACCCTGTCCGGCTTTGCGGCCGCTGTTGGCGAATTCGGCGGAGGCGCCGTGGAGATTGTCCCGCTGCTCATGGCCTCCGCAATCTCCGGCGGGCCGATAGAGCGCGAAACGTACGAGAGCTTCCGGGATGAGATTGTTGCCGGTATCCGAAGCGGAGGTCCGTTCGACGGCATCTACCTGTCGTTGCACGGTGCGATGGGGGTGGAGGGGATTCGCGATCCCGAGGGAGACCTGCTGGAAGCCATTCGCGCCGTCGTTGGTGACCAGATCCCTATTGGGGTTTCATTTGATCTTCATGCCAATGTGACCCAACGTCGCGCGGAGCTTGCCACCTTCATCGTCGGTTACCACACGAACCCGCATCGAGATCACTTTGACACCGGCTATCGGACCGGGGAGATTCTGGTCCGGACCGTCCTTGGCGAATTGAATCCGGTCATGGTCGTGCGAAAGATGCGGTTGCTGAAAGGCGGCGGCATGAATATCGATCTCATTGCCCCGATGCGACAGATATTCAAAGAGATGGACCGCATGGAACGGCGTGACGATGTGCTGAGCGTATCCAACTTCATGGTGCACATCTGGTTGGATGATCCGGAACTCGGCTGGTCCACTGTCGCGATTACCGATGGCGATCAGGAACTCGCCGCCTCCGTTGCCGATGAGTTGGCCGATCTCAATTGGGAGGTGCGGGATGTTCCGCATCCGCCGACACTGACGGCCGAGGAAGCGGTTGAGGCTGCCCGGAGAGCGCCCCTCGCGCGCGCGCTGGGAACCGTGGTCATATGCGACGCTTCTGATGCTGTGGGGGCGGGCGCCCCGGGAGAGAACACCTGGATCCTGAAGGCCTTCCTGGAGAACGACCCGGAACGGCGCACCTATATCCCCATTCGTTCAGAGCGGGCCGTGGAGGCTGCATGGCAGGTGACTGTGGGTGACACGGTGACCGTGACGGTGGGCCGCGAGCTGGAGACAGTCTACAACACTGAAGTTCAGATCACCGGAACTGTGCTGGAGAAGACCCAGAGTGACCGCTACGGCAAGACCGTTGTCCTTCGCGATCGGGGCATCCATCTCATCCTGACCGAGTTGTCGGTGACTGCGAACCGTCCCGACTTCTTCAAGGATCTTGGGCTGCCGCCGCGAAGGGCTGGTGTCGTGGTCGTGAAGAACCTCTTTCCGTTCCGTTTCAACTTCGTATGGGTGAACCGGAAGACCTTGAACGTGATGACCCCCGGCACAACGAGTATTGATGTCTGGGAACTGGTCTACTCGGAGATCCCGCGCCCGATCTACCCGCTGGACGAGATTGACGACTGGCGACCGTAGTCCGCAGGTGAACGTCTCTACCTGAGCGACATGACCAGTGAGAACGGACCGGTTGGAAGCGAGGGCCGGGATCCAAGCCACTCGGTCAGCACTCCGGCGGCGGTTCGTGCCATTGGTTCATCCTGGAACATGCCGAAGAACGCGCCTCCGCCTCCCGCACCGCTGAGCTTGGCGCCCAGGGCGCCATTGTCGCGGAGCAACTCGAGCGCGTCATCAACGGCCGGTGTGGAGAGGTCCAGCCCGGCGAGGATAGCCTGGGCCCGGTCCGCCAACTCGCCAAGTTGGACAAGTGCCGGCGCGCCCGTCAATCGACATGCACTCTCCGATATCGATCCAAGTGTCTGCATCAAGTCTTCAATGCCGGTCGGGTCCATTTTCCACCGCTCCCTGATTCCCGCAACCAGATCTGCAGTGGACCCTGTCCGCGGCACGGCGCCGATGACGAGCCACCCCGAAGGAAGGGTGACGGCCTTCACCGACGGAATCCCGGGCGGCCTGGGATAGAACAGGGAGCTTCCCTCCAGCAGGGACACGCCGGTATCGATTCCTGACGGGGTCCCGTGGAACACCTCCTCGAGCGCGTGGGCGGCATTCCAGAGTTCCTCCACCGG
>JAHOYX010000021.1 GCA_019038705.1 Spirochaetales bacterium | reverse complement strand
ACCGGCGCGTTCTTCCTGCTCAGTCCCTTCCGGCTGAGCGCAACGTGAATCTCCCGGCCGAAAACGGTTACGGCACTTCTGATGAACACGTTTGCGTATTCCGCCTTCATGCACTCACCCCTCGCATCGACTTACCCCCCGCATCGGCTCACTTCTTCCGCCTTTCACCCGGCAGCGAGATGCAGAACGTTGTCCCGCGGCCTGCCCTGGTCTCCACAGAGATCTTACCCCCCGCTTTCCCAACCGCGTTCTGAACGGCTGCCAGCCCGATGCCCCGACCTGAAACGGTTGTGACCATCTCAGCGGTAGTGAATCCTGGCCTGAAGATCATGGCCAGAAGATCCTTCCGCGACACCTCCTCGCCTTCCTTGATCAGGCCCTGCGCGCGAGCCCGTTGCTCAATGGTGGCAGTTGGAATGCCCTGTCCGTCGTCGGCCAGCTTGATTTCAACGGCCTGGCCCGTGTCCTGCAGTTCAATGCGGATTTCTCCAGCCGGGTCCTTGCCCTTCATCTCCCGTTCGGCCGGGCTCTCAATCCCGTGATCGACCATGTTCCGGGCCACGTGTGTGAGAGCGTTGGCAATTGGCTCAAACCGCTCAGGCAGTACCTTGAAGTCTCCTCCGTGGATATCCACTGGTTTCACCCTGCGGCCGCGACGAGAGGCGATATCGTTGATAAGGTCCGGGAATCGGGAAAAGAGGCTGGCGAGCGGCACACGGCGGAATCCCTCGAGCGCCTGCACAAGCCGGCTGTCGGCGCTGTATCGATTTCGGACGTACTGCTCCACCTTGCGTACATATCGACTTGGCACACTGACTGTCTCAATATCCTCCAGCCACCGCTTGCCGAGCGTGTCGGTGACAATGTTCAGCTCATCGTAGAACTGTCGTTTGAGAACAAAGATCCCCGCAGAGACGTCAAACTCGGAATCGAGTATGTCCAGTGCGGCCAGTTGGTCCTCCAGATCATGAGACACGGTGCCGGTTCTCGAGAATCCGAGGAAGCTGGCGTTACCCTTGAACGTGTGGAGCTTCATGAGATGCTCTTCTGAACCGACCGTGAGATCTCCTTCTCCCCGGCCGGCCGCATCAAGCACCTGGAACAGCGACTCCGCTTCCTCCACGAAGCCGGCGAAGTGGGTACGATTGGAGACCACCCTGAGAATGAGTGAACGGCGTCGCTCCTGTTCCTCCACCTGCGCCTCAAGCTGTCTCTGGCCGGTTACGTCGCTGAGAGAGCACATCACGGTAGACTCATCTATGGCTCGGTAGTCCAGCTGGATCACGCGTTCTCCCACGATCGTTTCTGAGTCAAGCAGATCAAAGATGACGTCCGGGCGCGCCTTTCCGGTGAAGTAGAGATCAAGTCCGTCGGTGAAGTCGCGTTTAGGCTGTTCCTCAATGAAGAGCAGATCCGGAAGCCGTTTTCCGGCGATCTCGCCGTCGAATATCACTTCACACGCGCGGGAATACTCCGGGCGCACTTTGTAGTCGGGCCCGAAGGAGAGAAACCCATCGCCGGTGACGTCCAGGAGGCTCTGGATGGAACGAGTGCGTTGGATCACGTGGCGTTCCAACTCGACGTTGGATGCCCGCATTCGGTCCTCGCGTGCGCCGGCGAGCCAGGCTACAAACGCGAGTATGAACGGTGCGGATCCGATGAGCGCGAGCAGCACGACAGTGTCAACGTGGATGACATAGACAAGGATGACGGCGACCGCCGGAAAGATAGCCCCGACAAGGGCACCGAGAAGAGTATATCGAGTGCCGGCTCGTTTGAGCCAGGTTTCTGTTGGCATCCCATCCCACTAGCGTCAGTACGCTGATCCCCACTGGACGCTAATGTGCCGGTAGGAGCCTGTCAAGCGCTTTTTGGGTTGCTCAATCGCCCGGCATCAGGCCGGAGAGGATGTCAATGAGGAGCTTGTCGTTGGGGCTACGCCGGTCCAGCACCAGCCGGAGCACCCCCGGTGTGCCATCATGGTGAATCTCAACCACGATCTCCGGCACCGCCAGAATCCGTCTCAATCCGGTCCTGGGAGGTGGAATGATTACTTTCGTCATTGAGTCGATCCGGATGGCGTCTCGTGTCGGCGCCTCGTGGCCCTGCCTGGTCGTGACAAGTCGCTGAAACCAGTTCGGAGTGGATCCGCGTTCAACGTAGAGCGCCGAGTTCGTTATGAAGGCAAGCCCCCACTCAGGCCTCGGAGCGAACATCCCGGTCTGTTCCGGACCTGCAACATCCGCCATCCGAGCGAGTGCGTATGCCCGCACGGGTTCGCCAACTTCTTCTGCAACCGCCGCCCAGTATTCCTCCGGGCTTGTTTCCTTTTTCACTCCACCATTCTGCCGCAAGATCGGCGCCGTGTGAAGAAGCCCCTACGAGGCCGTCACCACGGTAACCGTGTGACTGCAGCCGTTGATGCCGATCTGTCCGCGAGTCGGAACCGGTACGAGCGGTTCACCATCAACCACCAGATCGATCTCTTCCCATTCTCCAATCACGGCCACGGTGGGGGTCAGGGTGCCATACCCGGTCTGATCGTGCCGGATGGAGAGCGACAACCGTGGCCCGGTCTCGCTGACGCGCAGTTCTGCGGTGATGTGGACCGCGCTCCGTTCACCCCGGGTGTAACCGAGCGAGATTCCGTCGTCCCAGACGTAGCGGCCCTCTGTGTGTCGCGGGCTGTCCGCGTGTCGAGCCGCGTCCGGTTCCGACACGAACACCAGAAACTGAACCTCACTGCCGTCCCACCGGTTCTCGCCCGCCGGTGCGCTTGACCACGGGATGATTGCGCCGTCCCGGACGAAGAGCGGGGTTGATGAGTCCGACTTGCGCCGGGTTACCGCCCCGCCTCCGTCGGCCCACTCTCCGGTGTCCAGCGCGTACCACCGGCCTTCCGGGAGCAGCACGTCGCGTTCGTTCAATTCCGACACGAACGGCGCATGCAGCAGGTTTGGCCCGATCATGAACTGGTCGGCGATCGCATCAAATCGACGATCGTTCGGATAGTCGTAGATGATCGGCCGAAGGATCGCGTCGCCGGTCTCTGCGTGACGAACAAAGAGATTGTAGAGGTACGGACGGAACCGGTAGCGGAGCTGAATGAACGATCTCGTTACCTCCAGGACTCGACTGTCAAGTGACCAGGGTTCCTGATTTCGTGAGCCGGCGGTACTGTGGTTTCGGAAGAAGGGGAAGAGAAAGCATGCCTTTGTCCAGTCGATCAGTAACTGCTCCCACGAGTCGCCGCCAAAGCCGCCGACGTCGGGGCCGTTGAACGGGATGCCCGAGAGCGCCAGGTTGAGCGTTGTGGGGATGACGCTCTCCAGATGGTGGTAGTTGGAATAATTGTCGCCGGTCCACAGGGCCGTGTGCCTCCCCGATCCGGTGAAGGCGCTGCGACAGAGCAGGAAGGGCCGTTCGTTCGGATGCGCATCCTCGAAGCCCTCGCGGGTGGCTGCCGCCATTCCGAGTCCGTACTGGTTGTGGTAGGTCTCGTGACTTTTTGTGCCGGCGTCGAACAACATGTCGGTGGCGAGGACCGAGCCGGTGGAGGGGTCATTCATGTCGACCCATGCGCCGTGGAAGCCGGCCGCCGCGAAGGCCGCCACCTGATCACGCCACCAGCGCCTGCCGCGCTCAACGGAAAAGTCCGGGAACACCGTCTCGCCCGGCCAGACGAGGCCGACGAACGGTTCGCCCTGCGGGTTGCGGCAGAATGCGTCCGCCTCCCGCCCCGACTCAAAAACTGAATAGTCAGTGTCGCGTTTCACCCCGGGGTCCAGGATGGGCACGACCCGACGTCCGGAGGCCTGGGCGGCGGCAATGTCCTCCGCCGGCGCAGAAAATGCCCCGGCATCAAAGGTGAACACCCGGTACCCGTCCATGTAGTCAATGTCCAGCCAGATCCCGTCGCACGGAATCGAGTGTGCATCCAGATTGGAGTTCAGCCACTCCAGATCTGTCCTGGATCCGTATCCCCACCGACACTGGTGATAGCCCAGCGCCCACACCGGTGGCACCGGCGTTGTGCCCACCAGGCGCTGGTACTTGCGGGTCAGCTCCGGGAGGGTCGGCCCGTCCATGAATACGACATCCAGGGGCCCGGATTCGCTGCCGATCACAAAGGTGCCGTCATCGGCCGCCCTCTGAATGCCCCACTCGTCGCTCGGGACCGTTCCCGTGCGCATGAACACCGCACCCGGATTGTTGACCAGCATCCCGATGAACCTGTCGCCACGCCTGAGAATGAGGTAGGGGATGGACGCATAGACCGGATCCGGCCGGCCGCCCACGCAGGTCGGGACGTCGAAATCTCCCCAGACATCGGTATTCCAGTACTTGGTCTGGATACCGGAAAGCTCCAACCGGCCGAACCACTTCTCGCCCATCCCGTAGAATCGATCTTCAGCCTCCATCTGGAATCTCAGGATCGATTGTTCCCCGCTGACACCGAACCCCCCATCTGGCGCCGTCTGTAGTATTGCGGTGCCGTGACCGTCAACGAGCTGCAGCTGGAACCCATCGCTGAGCCTGAGGCTGCTGCCAGCTTCCTTGGCTGCCTCCGAGGCCGGTGCACCGCCGAAGTCCAGCTCTGCCTGACTGTGGTTCTCCGGCCACAAGACTGAGCGCAACGTGAGGTGATGGATGCCGGCCGTGTAGCTGGTGACTCCAGACGTGGCCTCCAGCGTACGGGACCGGTTGGCGGTGGGAACAGTGAACGAGGCCGCAAGGCCGTTCCTGTCGCTCTCTACCGACGCTGTTGTCACAAAGGAGAAGTTCGCCGGGTGCGGGTACTTGTTGTAGAACATGGTGGCAGAATGATAGCAGGGTGGTGCTGGACCGGACAATACAACGGTGAAGGCAATCGCGCATTGCGTTGCGTCCTTGCTCGGCGGGAAGGAAGATCCTGTTTCAAATCAAGCGGCACATCTCCGACACTCCACCGCGGCAGATGACTTCTCCTACAACATTTCCGTCTCTGCTTCGTCGATGTAGGCAGGATGAAAAGAGTGTTCACGGTCGCAAGTTATGAGAAGGATCAGCGAACTATCTGGTTCATAAATCGATCCGGGAACTCTGAGGACTACGAACTGGATGAGCTTCTGTCTGAAAAGGAAACCGAGGGATTGAGGAGCTATTTGGAAAGCAGATCTCCGGGTTGCCGGATAGAGGAGTATCTCGACTCCGGTCAGAATGAAGAGGCGCTTTCTTCGTGGAACATCATGGGAAGGGTATATCGTCTTCACGAAGAGGATGGGTACAGCCTCTCCTTCGAAGTTGTCGGCTGTATCGAGTCTTGACAGAAAGTTCGGCCCCTCTTGCAAAAGCGCCCATATTACGCGATATTATGACAAGGCGCCGACGCTGTGATCTGCTTTTCTTGGCCTGCCGTTCTTGTGTAATCCGACAAAAGCCCTCACTTCATCTGTGTCCTAATCTCAGAGAGAGCCCGCTCCCAAGTGAGGACGGGACAAAAGGAAGTAGCAGTGGCTACAAAATTGTACGTAGGGAATCTTAGCTATCGGACCGAGCAGGAGGCGCTTCATTCGATGTTTGCGGCCTACGGAGAAGTGATCTCGGCCCAGATCGTCACTGATCGTGACACCGGTCGGTCTCGTGGTTTTGGATTCGTAGAATTCGCTGACCAAGAGGCAGCGGAGAAGGCAACTCGTGAATTGAACGGTACTGAGCTTGAAGGACGCAACCTGAAGGTCAACGAAGCTCGCTCGCGCGAAGAACGACCGCGCCGTGACGACTACCGTTACTAATGCCCAAGCGATCATATAAGGGTGACAAGCGTCGCCGGGAGATCGTAAAGAAAAAAAAGCGAGAAGAAAAACTGAATCGGAAGCGCACCGGTAAGGACGACTCCGATTCAAACGGTGAAGACACCTCGTATCTGGAGTACCTGCATCCTGGTGGATTGCCGGAAGAGCTCCAGGAAGAGTCGTCTGATGAAGATTCCGCGGACACTGAGCCCGCCGCGGGTTCGTCAGGCAACACTGGATTACAAAAGTAGCATTTACAATCCGTATGGCGGCCGTCGCGCATCGATAACCGGTGCACAGAGACGGCCGCCTGCGTTTATCACACCCGTATAGTCCCAAACAACTCAGTAATTCGAGCACAGCTCATTGTCACGCCGACGCCTCTGCCCTCCTGACCGGTGCGCTATACTTGTAGCAAGTCTTGAAACGAGGAGAGCGTATGGATCGTGGAATCTCACGCGGGGCGCGGTGGGCTGTTGGATTGAGTTGCGTGGCCATGGCCACGCTGATCTTCTTTCCGGGACTGCAGATCGGTCAATCAATCGATCGTTCTCCGGAGCACGCTTCGGCATCCTTCCCTGCCGGCACGCCGGTCCTCACCCCCGATGGTCCGATACCAATCGAGTTTCTGCGCACCGGTCAGGAGGTCATCACCTACGATCGGGCATCCGGCGAACCCGGCCTTGCTTCGATTATCGAGATCACGTCCCGATCGCACAGCGGAACCGTTATTGAGATCACTGCCGGAAGCACTGTCTCGTCCACCGAGCGTCACGCCTTCTGGGTTGTTTCCGGGGATCGGTTGGCAGGTCGTCCGGACGCACCCGGAGACCGGCAATCGCTCTCGTCAGATGGTCGCTGGGTAGCAGCCGGGGACATTCAGCGAGGGGATCGGCTTCTCTCGATTGACGGGGAACGAGAGGTCACACGCGTCACCACCGGGTCCATGGAGGGACCGGTGTATGACCTTCGCGTGACCGGCGCAGGCGCGGTGGCCGTTGGCAGTGGTGTTTTCGCGGGCGACGTCACCCGCGATGAAGCGCCGGTTGTGCCGAGCTATGGTGGCGGCGGCGGTTGCTTTGTGGCCGGGACGCCTGTCCTCACGTCTTCGGGTGCCGTACCCATTGAGCGAGTCGGTGCCGGTGATCGCGTGTGGGCCTGGGATCCCACTGTGCGGAGCTGGTCGCTCCAGGAGGTGGGCGGCCTCCTTGTCCACAACTACACCGGTGACATCATTGATATCACGGCGTCGGGATTGCAGCTGACCGCGACCGGGAACCACCCGTTCTGGGTTCAGTCCGGCGCTGGTCTCCGGGATCGACCCCTGGCTGAAGACCTGGGCGGTTCGTCTCTTGTTCCAGGGGCCGCGGGCCGATGGGTGTCCGCGAGAGACCTCCGGGCAGGTGACACGTTGATCACCCGCTCGGGGTTCGTTGTCGTTCACGCGATCGCGGTCAGGGCCGGCTCGCCCGGCCAGATGCAGACGGTCTACAACCTCTCCGTTGGCGTTCACCACACGTACGCGGTCGGGAGTACCGGCGTTGTCGTACACAACAAGGGCGCGGCGGAGGAGGAGTCGGCAGG
>JAHOYX010000154.1 GCA_019038705.1 Spirochaetales bacterium | reverse complement strand
CTTCATGGAGTGGCCGCTTCTCAGAGACAATAAGATCACCAACAACGACGAGGCCGACGAGTTCTTCTCCTTCGACATCATCAGGAAGTGGAACGGCGAGATCTGGATGCATCCGACGTTTGAATTGGGAGTCGTCCGCGAGACCTCCACGACGCAGATCCTCATGAACGAGGACGGCCTCATTGCAGAGCAACCAATGGACGGCCACTCGACAATACCTCACTTCATCGAGGCTACCATCAAGACCCCCGACGACTGGAAGCGGGTGAAGGAGGAACGATTCCGCCGCGACGATCCCGCTCGCAAAGTTGATCTTGAAGCGCTCAAGCGGCTCCATCCTCCGGATCGCGATTACCCGCTCGGTGTGTGGGTTGGCTCCATGATGGGCAAGATTCGCGACATGCTCACCTTCGAGGGGATCGCATTTGCCATCTATGACTACCCCGAGATGCTCGAGGAGATGGTGGAGACGGCGTGTGTCCTGGTTGAGGACATGCTGGACCAGGTGCTTGGCGAGATCGATTTTGACTACGCCGGTGGTTGGGAAGATATTGCGTTCAAGCAGGGACCGATCGTGTCGCTCGATTGGTATCAGAACGTAGCCGTCCCTCGTTACAAGCGCATTGGTCGCAAGCTCAAGGACGGCGGAGTAGATATCTGGTACACCGATTGCGACGGCGACGTGAGGCCACTGGTCCCGGGCATGCTCGAGGCGGGGCTCAACACGATGTTTCCGTTTGAGGTCAATTCCGCCGGCCACCCCGCAGACCTGCTGAACGAACACGGCACCGACCTTCGCATCATGGGCGGTGTGGACAAGATGGTCCTGGCTGCGGGCCGCGAAGCTATCAAGGAGTACACGGTCTCGTTGGCACCCCTGGTCGAGCGCGGAGGATACATCCCGTTCTGCGATCACCGGTGTCCACCAAACGTGCCCGAGCAGGACTATCTCTACTACCTGGACCTCAAGGAGGAGATGTTCGGGATGCAGGAGTAGAGCCGCACAGGCGAGCGTGGCGTGAGCCGGCGTTCGCAGCGTTGGCGACCGTTGTTCCCTGCCCTCGATTGTGATAGGTGTACACTATGGCCGAATCGTCCTGGCGGGATGAGCTCGCGCGAACCATCACCGATGTCGCCGGGCTGCCCGACTACCTGACTCTCACCGATGACGAGCGCCGGTTCTTCGACGCCCCCCCGGAGGCGCACGGCCCGCTTGCGCTGAAGGTGCCGTTGGCTGTTGTGCGCCGCATGGTTGAGGCGGCGCGCCGCGCAGGTGGGCAGGTCCTGTCGACCGATCCCCTGCGCCGCCAGTTCATTCCCACCGCCGCCGAACTCGAGACGCAACCGTACGAACTTGCCGATCCGCTCGGTGAAGAACGGTACTCGCCGGTCCCACGGCTGATCCATCGATATCCAGACCGTGCGCTCCTGCTCGTTACCGACCAGTGTGTCGTTCACTGCCGCTACTGCTTTCGTTCACGGTTCACCGGCGGTTCTCACGGCGGGATCTCCCGCGATGAACTCCGCGCGGTGGAGAGCTACCTCGCGGCGCACACGGAGATCCGCGAACTCATCCTCTCAGGCGGCGATGCCCTCATGCTCGGTGACGGCGCGCTCGCTGACGTCCTGGACGCGGCTCGCCACGCCCGTCCGGATATCGTCTTTCGGGTAGCAACGCGAATACCGGTCGTGATGCCGGGGCGGGTGACGGCAGAACTGGCGCGGCTGCTCCGGGCGCGAGCGCCGCTTTGGGTTGTGGTCCAGGCGAATCATCCGGATGAACTCCACGCCGAGGCATCGCAGGCGCTCAGTGTTCTTGCGGACGCCGGCATCCCGGTAATCAACCAGACGGTCCTTCTGGCGGGAGTGAACGACGACGCCAAAACCCTCGATGAGCTCTTCACGGCGCTCGTGCGACTGCGCGTGAAGCCGTACTATCTCTTTCAAGCCGATCTGGCTCCGGGCACGTCTCACTTCAGAGTGAACGTCGAGCGGGCCCTCTGGATCGTGGCCGAGCTGAGACGGCGTCTGTCGGGACTCGCGATGCCGGTCTTTGCAGTAGACATCCCCGGCGGTGCAGGCAAGGTTCCCCTGGAACCATCCGCCCTCATTGGCGAGGACGAGAGTGGATACCGGCTCCGTGCGGCCGACGGCCATGTCCATCACTATCCGAAGGAGGAAGGGTGAACCTTCCTCAGGTTGATACTGAGCCTCGTGGCGTTGCTCAGCCGACGGTTGCCGAGTCTTGCACGCAGCGCCTCTTCTGATATACTTGCGCGAATCGCGCAGCACGGCGTGGTGCCCGATGGAGTGGGAGGCGTAGATGGAGAATGCAGACCTCATACGAAAACTGAATGTGAAACGCAATCGGGCCCGTCTCGGTGGCGGCGACCGAAGCATTGAGGCCCAACACAAGAAGGGTAAGTTGACTGCACGGGAACGCCTGAAGATCCTGCTCGATCCCGATAGTTTCGAGGAGTTCGACGCTTTCGTCATTCACCGCAGCCAGGATTTCGGTATGGACGCCAAGCACGCCTTCGGGGACGGTGTGGTTGTCGGATTCGGCACCATTGACGGAAGAATCGTCTACGTCTATGCGCAAGACTTCACCGTGAGCGGGGGGTCACTCGGAAAGGCCCATGCGCAGAAGATCTGCAAGATCATGGACATGGCGATGAAGGTCGGGGCGCCGGTCATTGGACTGGCCGATTCCGGCGGGGCCCGAGTGCAGGAGGGCATCGACGCTCTCGCGGGCTACGGTGACATATTCATGAGAAACGTCTCCGCCTCAGGGGTCATACCGCAGATCTCGGCGATCATGGGTCCGTGCGCGGGTGGCGCCGTCTACTCTCCCGCAATAACCGATTTTGTGCTCATGAATCGCCAGACGAGCTACATGTTTGTTACCGGTCCAAAGGTGGTGAAAACAGTACTCAATGAAGACGTGACCACCGAGGAACTCGGCGGCGCGGTGGTCCACGCATCGCGAAGCGGCGTGGCGCAGTTCATTGCAGAGACTGAGCAAGACACGCTGCTCCAGGTCCGCGATCTTCTCGGCTACATCCCATCCAACAACATGGAGGAGCCGCCGTACGTTGTTCCAAGAGACGTGGCCGACCGACGTTGCGAAGAGTTCAACTCCATCATTCCCGAGAATCCGAACACGCCCTACGATGTCCTGGATATCGTTCGCCGGGTAGCGGACGACAACGTGTTCCTGGAAGTCTCGCAGGAGTTCGCGAAGAACCTCGTGGTTGGCTTTGCTCGGATGAACGGCCACCCCGTCGGTATTGTCGCCAACCAGCCGAACTACGTCGCCGGCGTTCTGGACATTGACTCCTCGGTCAAGGGGGCACGGTTTGTCCGTTTCTGCGACGCATTCAACATTCCGCTCCTCTTCTTCGAAGATGTTCCGGGCTTTCTCCCGGGCACGACACAGGAGCACGGCGGGATAATCCGAAATGGCGCGAAGCTGCTCTATGCTATCGCCGAGGCAACGGTACCCAAGATCACCGTGATACTGCGCAAGGCGTATGGTGGCGCCTACATAGTCATGAACAGTCGCCACCTTCGGGCAGACGTCGTCTATGCATGGCCCACCGCGGAAATCGCGGTCATGGGTGCTGCAGGTGCGGCGGAAATCATCTTTCGGAGAGAGGCTGCCCATACCGATGATCCGGACAAGTTCATGGCAGAGAAGGAAGAGGAATACCAGGATCGATTCAGCAATCCCTACCGCGCCGCGGAACAGGGCTATATCGAAGACGTCATGGAACCGGCCACGACGCGGATTCGCCTCATCCGATCGCTCGAGATGCTCTCGGGAAAACGCGACACAAACCCGCCGCGAAAACACGGAAACATGCCGCTATAGAGGATTCGAAGTGATGAAGAGAACTGTCGTTGTGATTGCGATCCTTCTGCTCGGGACGGCGCCGTCCGTTGTCGCCGACGGTGACGGGCTTACTGCCTTCAACTCCTCGTGGACCATTCGCGAGTTGGCGGAGTCGGAATCGGTTTCGGTGAAGGGTCTTGCCGTCCAGCTCAAGCTGGACCTCGCCGACGCTGACGGTCATTCTCTCGCCGATCTCGGGATAGGCCGCGCGGCCGCCGCGGACGCGATTGAGAGCTATCACGAAGCCGAGCCGGGCATGGTCGGAAGCATCGTTGCCATCGGAATGATCATCGTTTTTGTGAGCCTGGTAGTGGTGGCCTTGCTCATCAGTCTGTTCCGGCACCTGCACATCTTTGACCGGGGCCGGCGCAAGCCACGATCGGTGAAATCGGTGGTTGGCACAATCACATCGAAAGGAGACCTGAGCGGGCGCTCCATCGCCGCGGTGGTCGCAGCGATTTTCCTGCACGAAGAGGAAGTGGATGCTGAGAACCGCCTCCTGTTGACCTGGAGGCGAGCGTCAACCAGCGTATGGAGAACCGGCGGAGCGATGCCGAACTCATCGTATTTCGCAGCAAAGAGGGGTCGATGATGAAATCGTATCGTCTGAAGGTGGGTGGTCAGTCATTTACCGCACGAATCGTCGAGTACACCGAAACAAAGGTCGTGGTTGATCTGAACGGGAGCAACTACGAAGTGGAGTTGTCATCCGAGACTCTGGAGGCCGAGCCGTCCCGACCGGCCCCCGCCGGGGAGCCGAGGAAGCGCCCGGTTCCGCCGGTCCAGCCCTCCTCCACGTCCACTGCGACCCCGCCGCCGCGGCCGAGTTCACTGACCGCTGCCATCGGCCCGCACGGCGTGGGGGCCATCACAGCGCCGATCCCCGGGGCAGTGAAACAGATTCTGGTTGCCGTGGGCGATTATGTCAGCGAGGGTGCTGTGGTCCTGGTGCTCGAGGCAATGAAGATGGAAAACGAGATCTCGGCCCGTGTAGCCGGAAAGGTTTCCGAGATTGCAGTCGGATTGGGCGAGTCAGTCCAGGAAGGCCAGCTTCTTATTCAGATAGAGGTGTCGTAATGGACGAGTTTCTCGGATTTCTCGAAACCACGGCCATAGCGCAATTTGACTACCGTTCGATGATAATGATTGCGATCGGGCTGGTTTTCATCACCCTCGCAATCACGAAACACTATGAGCCACTGCTGCTGATTCCCATCGGTTTTGGAATCCTGCTGGGGAACATGCCCGGAGCGGCGGGCGTCTACATTCAGGACTCGGTCATGAACATCATCTATTTTGGCGTTCGGAGCGGGCTCTACCCACCGCTCATCTTCCTCGGCATTGGGGCCATGACCGATTTCTCCACGCTGATCTCCAATCCGAAACTCATCCTGCTTGGCGCGGCCGCACAACTCGGGATATTCGCGACGCTCACCGGGGCATATCTGCTCGGCTTCACCATCATCGAGGCCGGCGCCATCGGAATCATCGGTGGGGCGGACGGACCAACCTCAATCTTCCTCGCAACGAAACTCGCCCCGCACCTGCTGGGCCCAATCGCCATCGCCGCCTACTCCTACATGTCGCTGGTGCCGGTCATCCAGCCCCCGATCATCCGGCTCCTGACGACAAAACGAGAGCGGCTCATTCACATGAAAACTCCGCGACCGGTGTCCAGGCGGGAGAAGATCCTCTTCCCGATCGTCGCGTTCATCGTCACGACCATCATCGCGCCGGGAGCCGCAATTCTGCTTGGCATGCTCTTCTTCGGAAACCTTCTCAAGGAATCGGGCGTGACCGAACGCCTCGCAGAATCGGCACGGCACGCCTTCATCGACATCGTCACCATCCTGCTGGGTATAGCCGTCGGTGCGACCACTCTGGCAGAGGGTTTCCTGACACCAAGCTCGCTCATGATCTTCGTGCTGGGCGCGTTCGCATTTGCCGTTGCAACCGCCGCCGGCGTGCTCTTCGCGAAGTTCATGAATCTCTTTCTCAAGGAGAAGATCAACCCGATGATCGGCGCCGCCGGAGTCTCTGCGGTACCCGGCAGCGCGCGTGTCGTGCAGCAACTCGGGCAGCAGTATGACAAGAGGAACTTCCTGCTGATGCACGCCATGGCGCCAAACGTCGCCGGGGTCATCGGGTCCGCCATCGCCGCCGGTGTGCTCCTGGGGATACTCGGCGGCTGACTTCACCGTCTTCGGTGCCTGACTTCGCCGGCCTCGGTGCCTGACTCAGCGGGCCCGGAGGGCCTCTGGTCAATCACACCTTGTCGGGGCTATGTTGTGTCGCAATGACAGACAACAATCAGCATGACCACCTCGTCTGGGAGGAGATCGATCGTAAAATCCTGCTGGACGCGCACGTATTCTCGGTGCTGAGCTCGCGCCGTCGGGCCGCGGATGGCGCAGAAGCCGACTACTTCCTTGTCGACTCACCTGACTGGTGCAATATCATTGCCCCGGTAACCCGGAATGACGGCGTGGAGTGTTTCGTCATGGCTCGGCAGTATCGACACGGCAGTCAATCGGTGACGATCGAGTTTCCCGGCGGGTTAGTCGATCCCGGCGAGGGGCCGGAAGCGGCTGCTCTGCGGGAGCTCGAGGAGGAAACCGGCTACGCCGCCGAGTCCGCGCGTCTTATCGGCAAGGTCAACCCGAACCCCGCGTTCATGTCCAACTCCGCGTTCACCTACGTGGCGGTCGGGGCCCACAAGAACAGCGGCCAGGATCTCGATGAGAACGAACGCCTGGACGCGGAGCTGGTGCCGGTCACCGAGATCGTCGATCTCCTCCGTCCCGACTTCCACGAGCACGCCATCATGGTTGCCGCGCTGGACTGGTACCAGCGCTATCGTGCCGATGGGCTGGATTACGACGCCCGCCTGAAACGGTGGGAGTTGGAACATTGAAGCTCGGCGTGTTCCGTGTGTTTGCTGGTATGATCGTGTAATGGAGATTGAGAACGAAGTGTCTTATCTGGTGAATGAGCGCGATGTTGAATGGGAGCCCCATCCGGCTGGCATTCCCGGCGTGGAGTTGAAGAAACTGAGATCTCGTGATACCGGCAATCATCAGGAGAGCATCGCAATGGTGCGGGTGCAGGCAAACTCGGTTGTTCCGCCGCATGTTCACGAGAACGAGGATGACAACCTCTACATCCTGTCCGGGCGGGCGCGAATGCGAGTTGCAGACGAGGACTTTGAAATCGGTCCTGATGCCCAAATAACGGTCCCGGCCGGCGTTCAGCACGAAATCTACGATGTTGCTGAGGATCTGGTTGTCTACGACGTATTCGCGCCGCGAACTTTCTGATTCTCACAACGTATCGAGTCCGAAGGACCACCGGCTTGAAGAACTGGCCCCATCCTGGGGCATAGAGGCGCGTTCTCACTCGCTGCGCTCGTTCGAACATGCAATTTCGCAGGAAGCGAAACTGCCCGACCGCAATCTCTGGGTTTAGAGGCGCCGACCGGATTCGAACCGGTGAATGGAGGTTTTGCAGACCTCTCCCT
>JAHOYX010000041.1 GCA_019038705.1 Spirochaetales bacterium | reverse complement strand
GTGTAGGCCTGTCTGATTTCAGTTCCGATGTTCATCTTCGCCACGCCCTGCTTGAATGCCGGGAGCAGGTACTCTTTGAGAACCCCCGAACCCCCGTGCAACACGAGTGGAATCCCGGTTGCCTCAACGAGGAGCGATAGATGATCAAGGTCCAGTCGGGCGTCAGGCTTCTTCATATCCCGGAAGGCCTCTGAGATGGCGCCGTGCACGCTTCCAAACGCCACAGAGAGCCAATCACACCCGCTCTCGCGTACAAATCGACCTGCCTCATCTGGAACCGTGAATCCGCGCTTCTCACGGAATACTTCCTCGTACGGGGGCGGCGGGCCGTCCTCGTGTCCAAACACTGCCCCCAATTCCGCCTCAACGGGAACTCCGGACGCATGTGCAAGTTCGACAATCTCCGCTGCCACCCGGATATTCTCATCCAAGGACAGGCGCGAACCGTCTACCATTACCGAGTCGTACCCGAGATCGATTGCCTCGCTAATGATTGAACGGTAGTCAACCCGCAGGTTGTCTTCGTCAATCACCGGAACGTGATCCAGGTGGAGGCGCACGAACGAGCGGGTGTCGGCATCGGTCACGGCGCCGTCGTATGCGCGTTTCAAATCCGCCACGCTTCCGGCCTCGAACTTCTCCCACTCAACGCGGGAAACCGCAATGAATGCCATCGACTGTTCATCAACACAGGCCTGTACCACCGCCGGCATCATCGGCAGATGCGGAATGTTCAGCGACGGCACGAGGACACCGTTATTGTATGCGTGATCGAGTATGACTTTTGATGGGTTCACAGTTGCTCCTATGGTGATGGAATGATGATGCGCTCGCCGCCGCGCATTGCGGACTCGTGCGCGCAGATGCCGGCCATGGTCCAGTTCGCGGCCGTCTCGGCATCCACCGATGACTCCCGACCCTCGATAATGGCACTGACAAATTCGTGCACCATGTGTGGATGTGAGCCGCCGTGCCCGGCTCCCTGAATGAAGGACGTGTGCTCGTGCTCCTCATCGTACACGCCATGCAAGGTGTATTTCGAGATCTCGTCGGGCAGGCGATGGCCGTAATCAGGCACTTCGACCCGCTCGGCATCCTCAAATCCCGAGTAGACAACCGGCTTCTCTCCGGCAACCTGCTCCCACTCAAAGGAGAGTTGAGATCCGTAGACGTCAAAGCTCTCCCGGTACTGGCGGATCGCATTGAAGAGCGATCTCGTGGCCTCACACGCAAGGTCTGAATCCTTGAGTCTGAAGAGGGCCGTTTCAATTGAGAACGGCGAGTTGTACTTTGGTATGTACTTCTCCTGAATCCTGCCGGAGCCGAAGCACACCACAGATTCTGCGCGATGCCCGGCCAACTCCAGCAACGGACTGATGGCGTGGGTTCCATAGTGCATCGGAGGAAATCCATACCAGTAGTCCGGCCAACCCGGAAGATCCATGTTCTGTTGGTGAGATCCCCGCAGGAACTGCACCCGGCCGAGTTTCCCACTGTCCACGAGTTCCTTTGCGTACAGAAACTCACGCGTGTACACGGCGGTCTCCATCATCATGTAGACCTTCCCGGACTTCCGCCGCGCCTCCACGATGTCAATGCACTCCTGCGCCGTACTCCCCATGGGCACCGTTGCAGCCGCATGTTTCCCGGCATTCAGCGCCTTCACGGTCATCCAGGCGTGCGCCTGAATGGGAGTCACGATGTGGATCGCATCAATCTCATCCATCTCCAGGAGGGCTTCAAACTCGGTCACCCGGCGCTCAACGCCGAACTGGTCTCCAACCTTGTTCAGGTTGTCCTTGTCGCGCTGACAAATCGCGTAGCACTCTGCATTCGGGTGCTTCTGGTACAACGGCACAAACTCGGCTCCAAAACCGAGGCCCACAACTGCAACTTTCACTTTGTCTGGCATCAGATCCATCCTTTCGTTGGGAGGCCCAAATGTTACATCTCTATCTCGACCTTCATGGGATCATCAACACGATTGCGGAGATCAACGATCGCCTGCCCGGTCTCCTCGAGAGGCCGCACGTGGGTCACGAGCGACTCCAATTCCACGAGACCCTCTTCAACCATTCTGATGGTCTGCGGCCACACCATTGGCGCGAGCCATGCCGAGCGAATCTGCTTGTCCATCGTGTGGAAGCTCAACGCGGGGATCTTGAATACAGCGCCCTCGTCGGGCAGGCCGAAGTGAACGATGATTCCCGTCTCTCCGGCAATTTCAACGCCCGTCTCGAATGCCTCGTTCGGCCCGGCCGGTACAATCACGCGCTCCGCAAGCCGACCGTGTGTCACATCCGCGAGCGCTTCCTTGAGATCCTTTGCATAGTAAGGAGATTTCTCGTCCTTCGTGTTGAACAGGTAGTCGGCGCCGTACTCCCTGCCCTTCTCCAGGCGGTAGTCCCGGGTCCCCACAAGGGCCACTTTGCCCGCACCGTAGGCACGGGCGATCTGCACCATCATCATGCCGATTGCCCCGGGTCCAATGACGGTGACGAACTGACCAGGCTCAATATCCAGCTTGTTCATTCCGTTCACGGCGCAGGCAAGGGGCTCAGTCATTGCGCCTGCCTGGAAGCTCACGTTGTCGGGAAGTTTGAACAGCCCGGTATAGTTGGAGACGCAGTACTCGGCAAAGCCGCCGTCCGTCGTGACACCCGGAACGCTCAGGTTCTGACACGTGTGGGTGTTGCCTGACGCACACGCCGGGCAGGCGTTGCAGTGCTGGACTGGATTCACAACAACCCGATCCCCTTCCTTGAAAAGCCCCTTGGTCGCGGGAATCTTCCCGACCTTGGCAACAATCCCGGTGAACTCGTGACCAAGGACCATAGGGCCCTTTCCGGAATCCGTGCCGAGGGGACTCATCCCAAAGTAGTAGGAGATATCCGATCCGCAGATTCCAACATCCTTGACCTTCACCAGAACGTCATCCGCTCCGATCTCCGGAACCGCGACTTCCTCAAGTGACATCTTCTCTTTCTCGTAGAAGACCTGGGCTCTCATTGTCTCCGCCATTGTGTCCTCCTATCGTCCACGCTGATTGATGATCGGCGCAACGCCGCTGTTAATCCCGGGACCAAAGAACTTAAAAAGGACAAGTTCATCTGTCCCGGTGTTCCTGATCTGAACAGGCTCGATGGCTCGGCGGTACGTGACGAGCAACTCGTCCTCACCAAACTCACCGGCCTTGATTGACTTTCCGTCAAACTCACCCTCACCCTTCCAGACGAAAACATTGTAGACTCCACGATCAATGCTGGTGAAAGAGCCTCCCGGCGGAATCACCAGCTTCTTGCCGCTGAACTTGGGGGAGTCGTAATAGATCCAGTATTCGGTTCCACCAGGCTGATCCGTTTCGGCGACGAGCCTCGGCGCCAGGTGATGATTCTCATAGAAATAGTGATCCCCGGACTCTTCCCAGTCAATCTGCCCCAGAATGACCCGTTCATGGAGTCTCTCGCGATCCTCCCTGCGGACATCCTTGTAGAGCAATTTCTTTGAGATGATCTTCCCGGCGTTCAGGGCTTGCATCATGGCAAATACGTCGGAGTCTTCCTGGAGTTCCAGAGTCAGCGCGGTGCCCGGAGCGTGCGGGATACCGCTTGGCAGGAAAAAGCCTTCCCCGCGCACATTCAGGTAGGCAAACGAATGACGAAGAATCAGATCGCTGTCCCAATCCTCCAGATACGGCAGAAGAATCTCGTGTTGTTTCTCTTCGGCAATATACGGATGCACCCCGAAGAAGGTCTCCGGATGCGGACCAGGGTCCACGCCGTCAAGATAGTAGCATGCCTCGTCCTTGGAGTTCCGTCCGACCAGCTTGGCGTCTTTCTCCAGCTGGTGGAGATGATAGGGAATCCGTGCTCCAAAATCGTAGATCTTCACCAGCCTGCCGAGATTGGCGTGGCCGGAGGCATAATCGGCCCCCATCATCAAGGCCGGTTGCGCATCAACCGCATCCTTCAGCGTGATCCGGACTCCATTGCCGGTTTGGAGGTAGCTCAACCCCTCGTCCTCGGGACCCACCGCATTGTCCGCCCGGGTAATTGAACCCAACCAGCGCTCGCAGATGTACCCGCGCTCGCCGACATCGTACTCATCTTCCCGAAGTCCCAGCCGCCTGCCGGGCGGAAGAAAGTCGCGGGCTACCCACGCCGGCTCAAGCCGGAAAATGCCGTTCTCTCTGGCAAGAAGATCCTCAACCAGCGATTTTGTACTCATGTCCTCTCCAATCATCTGCGCCGTCAGCTACACAATCCGAAGTTCGGTATCCACGTCGAAGAAATGGGCGTGATCAATATCGAAGTAGCCACAAATCTTCTGCCCCACGGTCGTTTTGCGGGTAGGCGCCACGGTAGCCTGAACCACGAGCTTGTCAAACTTCAGGTTGAGAATATCCTCCGCTCCCATGCTCTGCTTGAAGTAGATCTCCGCCTCAAAACAGTTGTGCTCCCGCCGCTCGTCGTGTACCGAGATGTCTTCCGGCCGCATGCCCACGATGAGCTCGGGCTTGTCATACTTCCTGAGCAGCTCGCGCTGCGTATCTGTGATCTCAAACACCATCTCTTCGCCCGGGCTGGCGAGCACGTCGTTCTTCCAGTGAACCTTGAGAAGGTTCATTCGCGGACTGCCGACGAATCGGGCCACAAACGCGTTGGCCGGCCGGTGATAGATCTCATCCGGCGTACCAACCTGGAGGAGCGCTCCCTCATTGAGCACCCCGATCCGATCGGCCATGGTCATGGCCTCCGTCTGATCGTGCGTGACGTAGAAGAATGTCTGACCAAGCTGCTTCTGCAGTCTGGTCAGCTCGCTCCGCATCTCTTCCCGAAGCTTTGCATCCAGATTGGACAGAGGTTCATCCATCAGGAAGGCCTTGGGTGTCCGCACGATCGCCCGACCAATCCCGACCCGCTGCATCTCGCCACCGCTCAGGTTCACGGTCTCCCGCTCCAGGAGATGCTCAATGTGAAGCGTCTTTGCCACCTCCGCTACTTTCTTGTCAATCTCGTCCTGCGGGGTATTCCGGATCGGCGATTTCAGCGGAAACTCAAGGTTCTGCCGAACATTGAGATTCGGATAGAGGGTGTAGAACTGAAACACGAAAGCGACATCCCTCGTCGCGGGAACCCAGTCCGAGACATCCTCGTCATCAAGGAGTATCTGGCCGGAATCCATCTTCTCGAGACCGGAGACAATCCTGAGAGTCGTCGTCTTCCCGGCACCGGTAGGTCCAAGGAGCACGAAGAACTCGCCGTCGTGGATCTCAAGATTGAGGTCCTTGAGCGCCTCAATATCGCCAAAACTCTTTGTTACCGACACAGTCTTCAAATTCGCCATGTTGCTGCTCTCAATTCATGAGGGATTGGCCGGATTCAGAATCGAATAACCGGACTCGGTCCATGTCAAAGGACATCCGAACGTTCTGCCCAATTTCCATGTCCACGTAGGCGGAAGTGCGGGCCCGGATGATTTCCTCGCCGTAACTCAGATCGACAATGTGGTACGACCCCATCTTCTCCGTCACGTACACCTCGGCCGGCAGGGGGCCTTCCTGATCGGCTGCGTGAACGCTCGTGTCTTCAGGCCGTACGCCCAACACCAGGCCGTGATCCCGTTCAGCTTTCTCTTTGATAAGCTGCTGGAGGTTACCGGGCACATCCAGAAGATCGTCGTTCCCGGTCATCCTGAGCGCAAGCTTTCCATTCTCAGCCGTCTCGGGCCTGCATTCGAGGAGGTTCATCCCCGGACTGCCGATAAATCGGGCAACAAAGAGGTTCACCGGATTCGCATAGATCTCATGGGGCTCACCAATCTGCTGCAGAACGCCCTCATTCATGACCGCGATCCGATCGCCCATCGACATCGCCTCTTCCTGATCGTGGGTCACATAGACACTCGTAGCGTTGATATCAACATGGAGCGCCTTCAGTTCGGTTCGCATCTCTTCGCGGAACGCGGCATCCAGTGTGCCTATTGGCTCGTCCAGGAGGAATACCTTCGGCCGTCGCACCAGGGCTCTCCCGAGAGCCACCCGCTGCATGTCGCCGCCCGACAGATGCTTTGGTTTACGATGAAGGATGTGCTCAATCTTCAGCATCTTCACGACGCGATCTACCTCCTTGTCCATCTCCTCTTTTGGCACATGCTGAGCCTTCAGTGGGAAGGCGATGTTCTTGTATGCCGTCAGGTGAGGGTAGAGCGCATAGAGTTGGAACACGAAAGCAATGTCCCGCTGGGATGCCCGCCGGTCGGTAACGTCCACCCCGTCAAGAATGATGCTCCCACTTGTCGGAATCTCAAGACCGGATATGCACCGGAGCGTCGTGGTCTTTCCGCATCCGGACGGTCCAAGGAGCACCAGGAACTCGCCGTCGCGAATGGTCAGGTCAAGTTTTTTCACAGCAGTGAAATCGCCGAACTTCTTGACCATGTTCTGCACTATTACTTCAGCCAATTATTGCTCTCCATTCGATACAATTTCCGGTCAATATCCACATCAGGCAAACAGTCCCGTGAGGAACTGCAGTCCCTTGCGTGCCAGCGTATCTGCATCCTTCTCGGTTGGACGCCAGATGGAGGCAGCCTTCGCGATCACCTTGACCTCCGGGGTAAAGGACTCAATGACGACCCAGCGATCGTAGTTGATGTCGGCCAGGGCTTTTGCTATGGCATCCCACGGCACCTGCCCCGTCCCGGGCGTTCCACGGTCGTTTTCGCTCGCGTGCACATGAAACAGGTGCTTGCCTGCCCGACGGATTGCCTCCGCGGAGTTCTTCTCTTCGTGACTCATGTGGAAAGTGTCAAGATGAAGCCCCAGGCGCTCGCTTCCGACGTCGGAAACCATACGCAGCGCGTCGTCCGTGATGTTGATGAAGTCGGTCTCAAATCGATTAAGGGGTTCAAGACCGAGTGAGATGCCCTTCTTCTCGGCGTGTTCACAACTCTCTTTCAGACCGTCAACAACGAGGGCCCACTGCGACTTCCGGTCTTCTTCAGTCTCCAGGTTCGCGCGCCCGACCACCGAGTACAGTGGTCCCACCACAAGCTCGGCTTTCAGCTCAGAGGCAACATCAATGCAGTCCTTCGTGTATTCAATCCCGCCGCGGATGGACTCCGCATCCGACCCGCGCATGTCGCGTCCGGGCCCGTACAAACCGCAGATTGAAGAACAGACCAGTCCGTTCTCCTCCAACGAGCCAAGCATCTTCCCAGTGTCAAAGTCGCCCTTTGCGCCCAGGGCAATTTCAACGCCGTCGTAGCCCATAGCCTTGAGGCCTGGGAACAGGCTCCTGTGTCCGTCGCCAAACTCACCCGTATAGATGAGTGTATTCATTCCAAACTTCATGTAAACGCTACCTTCCTTCTACCTGAGATGAATCGCGAAGATATACCCGAGGGTGCTCGGGAACAGGATGCTGAAACCGTGGCTGTAGAGCCAGAACGACACGGGCTGAATCAGCGCGATAATTCCGAAGAGCATGAGGAACATGAAGATTGGCTCCAGAACGCTCTTCTTGAGGAATTTCAGTCTCCATGCCAACACGAAGAAGATTACCAGTGCTCCAATTATGAAATAGAAGTCCATATTCCCCCCTACTTCCGGACCGCGCC
>JAHOYX010000135.1 GCA_019038705.1 Spirochaetales bacterium | reverse complement strand
GTGGCATGGAGCTCGCCAATCTCCGCCTGGGTGGCCGTGGAAACCTCATCGGTCCGGGCCACCGGTCGAGTAGCAAGCTGCTGCTGCAGCGAAGCGATCTGCTGGTCCAGTGACACAACCTGTTGCTCAAGCGATGTCGCCTGTTCCTGCGACGATGTAAGCTGCTGCTCGAAGTCGGATTTCTGATTGGTGAGAGTCTCAATCTCAGACTCGAATGCTGCTTCACTCTCCTCCAGTTCAGCCGTCCGTTCCCGCGCCGCGGTCAGCGACTCCTGCACGCCGGCGGTCCGCGTCCGGGCGGTCTGCAGATCGATCTCCAGCGACGCGATTTGATCTTCGAGTTCGGTGACCCGTTCCTGGACGGTCGTGAGGTCGTCGGAGCGATCCGTGAGGGTTTCCTGACGGGTAGCAAGTTGCTGACTCAGCGTCTCAACCTGCGATTGCAGTTCGGTGATGGAGGCGTCGCGCGAGGAGACCTGATTCTCTGATGCGAGCAACTGCTGATTGAGTTGGGAAATTTGTTGATCGCCCGCGGCAAGATCGGCCTTCAGTTCATCCTCGAGATCCTGTTGCGCATCAAGAAGTTCCTGCTGATTCTGCCGGGTAGCAGCACGGATCCCGGCGGCGACGTCAAGGAGCGGATCCGCCTCGCTGTCCGAGATGTCGGACAGCGCCTGCAGATAGGAGGTGATGGCCGCTTCGCTGCTGCCCGCCGCGAGGAGGCTTTGCGCTTCGCCCAGGGTACTTTCCATGACGATCTGACGTCGATTTGCTTCGAGTTCCAGAATGCCGGGATAGACCTTCTCGAGGGAAGGAATCGTGTTGAGCGCCTGCTGGTAGAGCGAGCGGGCCTCATTGATCCGGCCCGCGGCCTTTGCGTCCTCGGCAAGCTGAACGACCCCCGCGGCAGTTGTGATCAGCTCTGCGGCGCGCTGTTGCTCAAGTGCCGCCTCTTCTTCAGCGCTTGTTGTCAGGTCGCGCACCGCAATGTTGTCCCGCAGCACGTCTACTTCCTGAACAAGGCTTCGAAGTGTAGAGGCCAGAGCGAGCTCGGTCCGCCGCCGGCGCGCAGCCTCTGCCCCTACAGCTGCCTGATCGCGAAGCAGCCGCTCGAGCGAGTCGAGTCCGCTGAGCGCCTCGTCCGACAGCCCTTCCTGTATGTCCGCTGCGATTATGGTGAAGCTTCCCAGGACCCGATCGGCGAGGAGTGACTCCTCTTCCCGCAGTTCCTGGAGCTCCGTGATCCGGGCAAGGGCTTCCTGCCCGGCTTCTTCCAGCGCCTCAATTTCGGCTCCCAGTTCTTCGCGAAGCTCTTGCTCCCGTGCGGCAGCCTCCTCGGCAATTCGGGTGCGCTCCTCCTGGCTTGCCTGCAGGGTTTGCTCGAGCTGTGACTCACGGGCACTGAGTTCGGCCTCCAACTGGTCAAGCTCGGCCTGGGCTTCCGCTCGGAAGCTTTCCATCTGTGCAGCGAACTCCTGCTGTCGCGCAGCCTCAATCTCCTGCAGTCGGGCGGCTATTGTCTCTTCGGATTGTCCAAGTTCGGCCAGGCGTGCACGTTCGGCTTCCAGTTCGGTGTCCAGCTGGGCACGCAACTCGGCTTCCCGCTCGGCGACCTGGTCTTGAAGGTTGGCCTCCAGGTTCTGCTTCTCTTCGTCCAACTGGGCAAGCTGCGAGTGTATCTGGTTAATCTCCTGGTCTTTCTGGGCCAGGCGCTGTTCATTTTCCTTGAGGATTTCCTCAATCAGCTGAGCCTCAGCGCTGAAGTACGCGCGGCTCTCGAGTGCGATGCTGTCCTCGCGGATCCGGAAGTACTCGGATATGAAGTAGATACCGCCGGCGATCGCCGCAGCGGCGACAAGATTGATCACGATCGGGAAGACGATGCCGGACCGCCGCGGGCGCAGATACTCGTCATCCAATGGCTTGGACTGCCGGCTGTCGGACACGAGCGTCTCAATCTCTCTGAGAATTTCCTCTCGCTCCGCCTCCGGCACATCCGCCTCGTCAGAGACCAAGGACACATCGCCGGCCGGTGGCAAATTCTGATCGTCGCTGAGGTCAGCCATACTCTTCTGTTATCGGTCGGTGGTCGGATTGGCACAAGCATACCTTTGTTTCCGATAAAGATCGTTCCTGCGTGAGCCGACATAGGTAGGGGATGAGCATACGGCTCAAGATCATTCTCGTTGTACTTCCTCTCATGATCACCACAATCCTGCTGGCAGGGGTGAGTTCCGCCTATTCTGCCCGTGCCGGTATCACCCGGGTCGCTATCGAGGCGCTCGGGTTCAAAGCCCAGGAACTGCAGAAATACGCGGACAACCAGTGGGACCTCCTGGTCGCCAACGATCTCGCCGAGCAACCTGAGTACCTCGAGGTAACCAAGCTCGCCATTGAGTCCTACGCCGGGAGCCTGGTGCGGAGTGCCGACGAGCTGATATTCGCAGTGGATCGTGATGGACAGCCTGTCATGAACTCGGGGGAGATTGAACTCTCGGACCCCGGCGAGATCGATGATCTTCGGCAGCGCGCGACAGATGTGCAGGAAGGCTGGCAGGAGATCGTCGTGGATGGTGAGTTGCGGGTCGGGCAGGCCTTCTACTACGGGCCATTCGATTGGTATGTCCTGGTCACCGATACGTCAGCGAGCTTCTATCGCGAGGTGGATGAGATCAACACTCGCACCTACATCATCCTCGGTGGCGCCACGCTCCTGGCCGTGGTAATGCTACTCATCTTTGCGGGGATTCTCATGGGGCCGCTTTCCCGCATGGTCACCCTCATGAACGAGATCACCGAGACCAACGATCTCTCCCAGCGTGTTGACGTTGAGTACAAAGACGAGATCGGTGCCATGGCTCGGACCTTCAATGTCATGCTTTCCGAATTGGAGGGCGCCTACGATCAGATAAAGGGGTTTGCCTTCAGAGCGGTCCTTGCCCAACGCAATGAGCGAAAGGTCCGCAACATCTTCCAGAAGTACGTGCCCAAGGATGTCATCGATCAGGTCCTCAGCAACCCTGAGAGCGCGCTGGTCGGCGAAAACCGTGTGCTTGCCATCCTTTTCTCCGACATCCGCAGCTTTACAACCATCTCTGAAGGTTTCGCGCCGGACGAGCTCGTGAAGAGCCTGAATCGATACTTTGAGGCCATGGTGGACATCATTGATGCCCACAAGGGCATCACGGACAAATACATCGGCGATGCGATCATGGCATTCTTCGGAGCTCCCGTTAAACACGACAATGATCCGCTCGAGGCCGTGCGAGCGGCACTGGAAATGCAGATAGAACTTCGAAAGTTCAACGAGGCGCATCTGATTGAGGGCAAACCCCCGTTCAAGACAGGTATTGGTGTGAACTACGGGGTAGTCACGGTTGGAAACATCGGCAGCGAGAAGAAGATGGACTACACCATCATTGGCGATGCGGTGAATCTGGGGTCGCGCCTGGAGGGTCTGACGAAGGAGTACCGACAGGAGGTCATCTTCAGCGAATCAGTATTCCGGAAGGTGAAGACAGAGCTGCCCTGCCGTCTGCTGGACAAGGTTCAGGTGAAAGGCAAGACGAGCGGGGTGAACATATACACGGCGGAACTCAGGCTCACACAACGCCACCAGAAAGCCTGGGGCTACCACCATGCCGGGCTCAAACGCTACCTGACTCAGGAGTTCCGGGAAGCGGCCAAGTACTTCGCTGCCGTGAAGACCCTTCTTCCCGATGATTACCTGGCCGATCTCTATCTGGATCGCTGCAGAGAGTACATCAAATCACCGCCGCCGTCCGACTGGAACGGTGTGGCCATTATGACCTCCAAGTAGGTTGACTCGACCTCTTGTCGGCCGACTGGCCGTGCTGGGTCAATCCGGGAACGTGGGTGCTGTGGCCGGCAGAGTCGTGTCCAGATAGGACCCGTCCGATACAACGTTCCCGTCGTTCATCGACTGGATGGTGCCGTCCAGGTCAAGGTCGGCGCGGATCGTCTCGGGATTATCGGTACCCACGGGAAACCCAACCAGTGCATCAATCCTCTCGTCGTCCCCGCCTACTCCCGACTCTACCGTGCCGTTGCCGTCCACATCTCCAATGAGACGTCCGACTACCCGCTCGCCGATGATCGTGCCGTTGCGGTCCACGAGGCGAAGACGGGCTCGGGTCTGATTGGTGATGCCGTCAGGCCAGAAATGCCAGCCAAGTCGGCGTTGTTCCGGTGCGACTTCATTGAGATGAAGGGCGAAGTGGAGGGTGTCGCCGGAAAGCACGGTCGCGGCGATCCAAAGAACCGCACCCTCGGCCTGTTCCCAATCGAACGAATCCGAGAGGGTGATCCACAACTCGAACGAGCCGGCGTTCCGAGGTTCAATGAACGATCCATCAGCCGTGACCTCGAGCGGGAGCATCCGCCCTGGGTTGTGGGATGCGGTGAGCTCCCACTTCACGGCGGCCGGCAGGATGGGATCCGGGGCGTCTCCGTCGGAACCAGTCGGGATGCCGGTATAGGTGGTGGATTGGGGGTCAACCGGATTCACCAGGGGATGACAGGCGATCAGGAGCGTTACGGCCGCGATGCCCAGAGCTGGAATCATCGCCCATCGGCGCGGGGTTATGCGAGAGCGCCGGTGCGGCATCATTCGCCACCTTCGGTGGCGTCGGCCGCTGTGGGCGCCGTAGATTCGTCGGTTTCAGCCGTCGTATCGGTTCTGTCGCGGCGGAACCAGCGGCGATCAGCTTCTTCGGCCTCCGGTTCCGGATCAGGCATATCAATGGTGCGGCTGGCACGTACTCGGATGATGGCTGCATTCAGGTGTTCCAGTTTCCGCTCGAGTTCGGTTCTGTTCGGGGTGATAACACCGACCGTGGCCGCGAATCCGAATCCTCCTCCCCCGATTCCCGCGCCGATGACGGCCAGCGCATCAAAGAGATTCACCCGTTCGCCCAAGCCTTCCGCTTCGGTCGAGTCTGTGGAGGCGAGGTATCTGTCGTAAGTCTGGTCGGCCGCGTAGTAGAAGGTCACGGCCGCGATGGCGCCGGCGGTCCCGGCCCCCAGCGATATCGTCTTCATCAATGATCTGCGCCGTTCTCGAACGTTCAGCCGGTTGATCTTGTTGACTATCTTCGCGCGTTCCGCGTAGAGCCTCTGAAGCTCTGCTTCTCGCCCGGCCGGCGTGAAGGTGACTGCCTCCGGCGGCGTGGCAAGAGTCGTGGCCGGCGGAGTCAGCGCGAAGATCAGGGGCATGCCAACGCCTACCGACAACAGGGTTGCGGTGCCAAGCCCAATCGCGAGGTAGTCATAGCCTCGCCATGCGGGATAGAGCTGGTCGCGAATCGTGGGGTCGGGTTCGGTGAGCCATTCCTGGTAGTTCCGTTCGGCGAAGGAGTAGAAGATCGCCGACATGCCGAGTGCGGTGGCCCCGGCTGTCGCTCCCACATTCACCCACCGGCGAAAGGTTTGCGTGTCCCGCGCCGGCGGTACGTCGCCGGAGAGTTGAAGGCCGCCCTCGACCGGCGGAAGCTCCGGCGGAGGAGCAACTTCGCCGAATGATGCGAGTACAATGAGCGTGCGGACCCTCGCGGCCAGGTCCTCGGCCCCGATAGTCTCTGCGATGGTGACCAACTCCCGCAGGTCCTTGAGATCGGTCCCGGCGACCCTTTCGGGCGTTTCCAGAATCACGTACTGGGCGGCATCCACGGCGTCCAGCAGTTCCAGAATCGTCTCAATCTGATCCGGCGGCGTGGGCAAAATCGATTCCTGCCCCGAAAGCGCCAGGAGTGGAACAAGTCCGATAAGGGCAAGAAGAGTCACGCGTCTCATTCCGAATCCTCCCCGCTGGATCCCTCTCCCGCCTGGGTGTTCCGGATTGCTTCGATGTCAGCTCGAATGTCCGCCGGGTCATAGAGGTCGTCCACAAAGACCATACTCTCCAGCGAGGTCAGCGCGTCGTCGTAGAGACCGTTGCCGAGGCAGATATCCGAAATCGATTTGAGTGCGCGATCATAGGTTTCCGGGATCGGGTAGTCGCGGACGAGGAGCTGGAACAGCTGGAGCGCCAGATTGGCTCCCCCGGAGATGCTGTAGAGGCGAGCGGTCTTGTACAGCGCAAGCGGCACGTACTCGCTGTCTCCGCCATCCACCACGACCCGCGTGTAGTTTGTCAGCGCCGTCCCGAGATTCCCGGCCTCCAATGCCCGGTCTCCATCCAGGTAGTACCGTTCGGCTTCAGCATCAGTGAGCGTCGTTTCCAGCTCCCGAATGACGGTCTCCGCCTCGTATCGATCCTTGTCCCGGTTCAGAGCGATCAGGAATCCGGATGATGCGGCCGCGGCGGTCAACGCGGCAAACGTTGCCGGAGACGGCAGGAAGCTCGTGAAGTAGGACCGGGCAGAGTCCTGAACAAGCAGGTCTTCAATCGTTGCGATGACCGCCGCAATGATGACTACCGGCGTTGCCACGCGGAGCGCACGGAGCGCGCTCTCGTTGGGGTAGACCGGATCAAGCGACAGACTCACCCCGGATTGGGAGAACTCATACGTGCCGGCCGGCAGAACGAGACGCGCGTCCTGGCGCGAGTAGGTGGTTCCGGCCACAACCGTCTCCGTCGCGGCAAATGCTCCGACAAACACGTTCGGTTCCAGGGTTGCGGAGAACTGGACAACTTCGCTCGGCCCGATTTCTACAGTTTCATTTCTCCTCAGATGACCCGGTTTGATGAAGGTGAGTTGGTGCTCCCCGGGCTCAATTGCTCGGACAAGCAGCGGCGTTGTGCCAATCGGCGTCCCGTCCAGCATGACTTCCGCCCGAATCGGGGCAGTGGAAATGAAGAGTGCGGTGTCCGGTGGTTCCTGCGCGCCGACCGTGGCGGACGCGACGAATAACAATGTCAACAGTGCACAAAGGATGGCAGCTTTTTTCATAGGCTACGGCGCCCTGTAGGTTTCCACACGGTAACTCCCAACATTGCCGGCCTGATCAATCGCTCTGATCGTCAGAAAGTGGTTATAGGAAGGTTGCCCGCCTTCCCACATGACAATTGTCTCCCCCGTTGGATCCTGATCGTCCGTCGGGAGAACCGCGTTGTCCACGCTGTGGTAGAGCGCAACGGGTGACTCGACGTCCGGGTCCGGCGTCCCGTCGTAGATAGGGGTGATCTCAAGCGCTAGAGCAGGATCGTAGTTCGAAAGGGGGTCGGTCAGGCCGCCCTGGGTATCGTTCAGCACGATATTTTCCGACGGTGATTGCGTGTCCACGTAGAACTCCGCGCGGCTGGAGAGCATCGGTTCAGCGGTCGGCACTCCGCCACGACTTGGCAGCAGTTCTGCGGTGATCTCGTACTTGGCATCGTACAAACCGCCGACCTGATCAAACCCAAAGATGCCGCTGTTGCCGCTCGGAACGTTGGTTTGCCAGCTCTTTACCTGTTCCCACTCACCTTCGGGACTTTGATAGCGGCGCAATGTCCACCGCACTTGAGTGTCCGACCCATCGCCTCGGAGCTCGAATGGAATCAGCACGTCTGTGGAGGAATAGGCGGGTTCAACGATCATCTCGAGTACCGGAGGCTCTATCTGGAGAGTGCAGCCGGAGAGTGCAATTGCGAGCGACGCGATGGCAACTACTGTCAGCGAGAACCTGCCGGTGCTCATCGTAAGCGCCCTACGGCGAGGG
>JAHOYX010000208.1 GCA_019038705.1 Spirochaetales bacterium | reverse complement strand
CGAACTCTATCTGGAAACAAAACAGCGCTACATCACGATCCTTGATGCGAGAGCGGAAGCGATGCGAACCGCGGCAACGGGGCTGGCGACCGAGCAGACCGCAATTGACGCGGAACTTGCACGCCTGGAACGCTACGGAGAAATACTGGAGCGATATCCGATTCTCCTCGACTACTTGAGTCTCACACAGGACCTTCAGAGCGACCCCTTTGATCTGGAATCCCTCGTTCCACAGCCCGGCACATGAGCTATTTCTTCAATTTCAACAAGATGAAATACGTTCGCGGTCCGCGACCGTCGGGTTGCATACTCTGCCTCATCCGGGACAAGTCTTCCGAGGTGATTGATCTCACGGTGTACTCGGACGAACTGTTCACGGTGTCCGTGAATCTCTATCCGTACAACCCCGGCCACGTGATGATCTTTCCAAATCGACATCTGGTGGATGTCAGGAAACTAACCTCCGCCGAGGACCAGCGGCTTTCAGAGCTGACTCGACGATTCTTGACCGTCCTCGAGAGCACTCACTCACCGGCCGGCTTCAACATAGGCTACAATATGGGCAGCTCGGCGGGGGCCTCGATTGATCACCTCCACCTGCATGTCATTCCTCGTTACCCGAAAGAGGTAGGAATTGCGGACCTCATTGCAGGGAAGCGTGTGCTCATAGAGGATCCACGGATCACGCAGGCCCGCCTGATCGAAGCCGTTCAGCGGTCGGATCCCGTATAGGCCGGCCAGATAGCCGTAGTTGGCCGGAGACGCCTCAGTACCCTTCTTCCATTGCCAGAACCTGCTTCACCAGCTTGTCCAGCAAGCCCAACTTGTCCGAGTACTCCTCCAGCAGTCCGTCGAGTCCATCAAGCGCGCTTACGCGCGGGTCAGCCTCCGCGTACCGCTGACGCAGTTGATCCGACAGCGTGCGTCGCATGTTCTCGAATGTGCGCTGCAGACCTCGCAGATGCTCGAGACCCAGGTCAATCAGCGTCCGAACCTCTCTGTCCTTCTGTTGCACGAGGTTCCGATAGGATCTGTGAAGGGTTATGTCCTTCTCAACGCCATATCGAACACGGAAGAAGGCCTTCCCGTCGTCGGAGTCGGGCGAGAAGCTCTTATCAAACTGCTCCAGATCGGCGAGAGTCTCTTCTATTCCTGAAACGTTCACGACAAGCGCGCTTGATGAATCACGCTGGCGCACCGGCAGTACGCGTGAGAGGATGCGCACCACTTCCTGCAGACGTGGCCGATAGATACGCTGCAGGAAATTGGACAGCACAGTTGCCGAGCGGATGTGTCGGAACTTGGGAAGACCAAGTTTGTCCGGCGCCGAGAGTATGGCCGGTCGGAAGTACTCAAACGGTGACGACGGGCCGCCGAAGAGCTCCTCGGTCATACGCGACACGACCCCGACCCGAACATCACCAAAGCGTTCATCCAGCTGAGAGAGAACCCGCATCATCAGGTAGCTTTGGTAGAACTCGCGCAGTCGGAGCTTTGGCATGTAGGCTACCATTCGGTGCCAGGGATCGCGCCTGTAGTATCGAACCACTTCCGGGAACGCAATGTGGGCGCTCAGGCGCGTCGCAGCCGCATGGAGAGTGTCAAGCGCTTCCCGGAGTCCCTGCAGATGCTCGCGCCGGTACTGGTACGCTTCTTCTTCCGACTCGGACGCATCACCGTCGTTCGCCTCGTTCTCTGTTGCGTCTGCTCTGCCCTTCACCTGAGAGTCTTCTGTTTCCTCAGAATCGTGGGTCTCCTTCAGTTCCAGATACCGATCCAGGATATCCATGTGCACGTAGAAACCGCGTTCCAGTCGTGCGGCGGAATGCAGTCCGTACAAGAGGCTTTCGACCAGCGGCAACGCGGCCGACGTTGGCGTGGCCTTGAACGGCGGCGGCGCCTCCGGGGGAGTGATGCCCGGATCAAACCCGAACGCTCCAAATAGTCGATTGTAGTCAAGCAGGCACAACGGCCGAAGGAAGTAGAGCGGTAACACGCCTTCTTCGAGATGCCCGAAGAGATCATCCGGGATCTCATCCAGATAGATCCCCAGACGTTCTACCACTAGTTTTCGCACATCACTTTTCAGCTCGTTCTCCATGAAGGCATCCTGCAGTTCCTCAACCGAGGCAAAGTCCAGCAGATCACTGCGAGCAGCCGGAATTCGTTGAGACAGCAGGTATTCAATCGATTCCTGGAGATAGCTGCCGGAGCGCCAAAGATCAAGGAACATCGGGATGAGCGAATAGGCAGCCTGGTAGAGAGACCATGTGGCCGTAGCCACCTCTGCGCACACGCTGTGGTGCTCAAGCGGAGCCATTGCCGGACACCCCGCTCGGATACGGCGCCGCAATTCACTCAACCTGAATTCAATGAATACCTGATCGTGGGTCTTGGTACTGAAAACTCTCCGGAGATAGAATCGAATCCGACGCCAGATGTTCAGCCCATCTATCTCGGCCGCGATCACGGCATGGCGCTCGGTCTCCGCAACTTCGTGCTTCTGAAGAGGCTGTTCCTCGGAAGATTTCAGACTGAGACTGCGCGAGATATTCCGCAGCAGCCCTCGTCGCTCTTCCTCAGTCAGAGCAAGGGCAAGGTCACGAAAGGTATCGGCTGTCCCGCTACGCATACCGGCCACCGCTCACGCCTTCAGATCCCGAATCATCAGCAAGCGACCTCTCTCCATGTGGACTTCGGCCCTGGTGTCGGACAGTTCGTTGCTCACTCCAATGTCCCCTTTGTTCCACGCAACGGTATCAAGCGGCCATTTCAGTCCCTCAGAGCGCATCTCACAGGTTTCACAGCCAACCGGAAAGAAGCTCATGACTTCGCCGGCCTGCCCTGTGATCGATATAGAGCCTGTTATGCAGGTGAACTCCGCCGAATCCGTAATCCACACGCTTGGCGGATCGGGTCGGTCAAACAAGCTCAGTATCCCCACGAAGTGGGACATCTGCCCTCCCCCACCCCCGATAATGACAATCTCATCAGCTCCGCGCTCCCGCGATACCCGAACCGCGATCTCGGTGTCTGTTTCATCTTTATCACGCGGATAACGCAGAATCTGGGACTGCCTGAAATCAGAGAGAAGTTCAGTCGATTCGAGGCTGTCAAAATCCCCGACAACCAGATCCGGTCGCAACCCACACAGCATAGCTGTCTCAAGCCCTGAATCCGCGGCAACCACGATTCCTGCAGGCTCAGCCCAGCGAAGAACAACGGGCTTCTGGGGCGCTTCACCACCGGTGATCACTACTCCTCTCACAATCGGCCGCTAGATTACGCTATTTTGTCCAACAGGTAAACCGATCCCTGGCATTCCGCCGCCTCCATGTCACGGCATAAAAAAGCGCTCAACTAAGTTTTCCTCTCTCCGAGACTCAAAGTGAGGTGTCTTCGTATGAAGCGCTTCACACCGCTGCGACATGGAAGTCCAGCGATACTACATCAAGGAGGATGAGATGATCATCAACCACAACCTTAGCGCGATGTTCGCCCACCGCCAGCAGAAGTTCAATGGCATGGGGATGGAGGACAACATCGAGAAGCTCTCGTCCGGGATGCGGATTAACCGCGCCGGCGATGATGCCGCAGGTCTGGCGGTGTCTGAGAAGATGCGAAGCCAGATCCGTGGTCTTCAGCAGGCCGAACGCAACGCAGCGGACGGCATCTCGCTGATTCAGACAACCGAAGGGTACTTGCAGGAGTCCTCCAATATCCTGCAGCGGATGCGTGAGCTTGCCGTACAGGCTTCCAACGGGATCTACTCGGCCGAGGATCGCATGCAGATCCAGGTTGAGATTTCCGCGCTGGTCGACGAAGTCAACCGCATTGGCTCGCATGCCCAGTTCAACGGCATGAATCTCCTCACCGGCCGATTTGCCCGTGAAACCGGCACGAACGCGGTAACCGCCAGCATGTGGTTCCACATCGGCGCCAACATGGACCAACGCGAGCGTGTCTACATCGGAACCATGACCGCACAAGGCCTTGGCATTCAGGGAACCGGCGGCCTCGCGCACACTGCAAGCTTCATCACCATGTCCAATCCCGACTCGGCCAATGCGGCCATCGGAAGGATTGACTCCGCGCTCAAGAAGGTGAACAAGCAACGCGCAGACCTCGGTGCCTATCAGAACCGACTGGATCACGCCCGTGCCGGACTCTCGGTGGGTGCTGAGAATATGCAGGCGTCGGAATCCCGCATCCGGGATACCGACATGGCAGGCGAGACTGTCCGGTTCGTGACGAACCAGATCCTCCTTCAGTCTTCCACCGCCATGCTGGCCCAGGCAAACCAGAAGCCACAGTCCGTTCTGCAGCTGCTCCAGTAGCTGAAGGCTGCAAGCCACAAGCTGCGCCAGGCGCACAGCGGGGTTGTCCTTGACAGGGCAACCCCTTTTTTGTTGACAGCGACCCCTATGCGGGAATAATTGACCATCGTGAATCGATCCAGCCTTCGGCGAATCCTCCATTCAGTCTCAAGCCCGGCGCGTGAGGTCTGCGGTCGCCTCCGGGAGGCCGGACACGAGGCGTTTGTGGTCGGCGGTGCGGTCCGTGACCTGGTCCGGAACACGACACCTGACGACTATGATCTCGCTACCAGCGCGACCCCTGAACAGGTTAGCTATCTCTTCCGCCGTGTCATTCCGACCGGAATCGAGCACGGCACCGTCACCGTCCTCCTCGGGGACAAGAGCGTTGAGGTCACAACGTTCCGGACCGAGTCCGTGTACACTGATGGACGCCGTCCGGATTCCGTAAACTTCGTGACGACCATCGCGGATGATCTCGCGCGCCGGGACTTCACGATCAACGGAATGGCCCTTGACCCCGTCCTGGAGACGTTTCTTGACCCGTTCAAGGGCGAAGAGGACTTGCACGCCGGCACAATTCGAGCGATTGGGAATCCGGATGAACGATTTGCCGAAGATGCTCTCAGACTGCTGCGAGCTGTTCGGTTTGCGACCCAACTGCAGTTCACAATCGAAGCCGGCACATGGGATGCTCTGGGCCGTGCCTCCCGGTCACTCGGGAAAGTGTCTCAGGAACGAATGCGTGACGAGCTCAACAAGATTCTCGCAGCCAAACGCCCCAGCGTTGGGCTTCGTTTGATGTGCGGCGGTGGGCTGCTCCAGGTTGTTCTCCCGGAGCTTTCTGCCGGCGTGAAGGTTGAGCAACGCGGAGACCATCGTTTTGACGTCTTTGAACACTCCATCCTCACTTGCGATGCCGCGCCCAGAGGAAATCCGACAGTCCGACTGGCCGGCCTCTTTCACGACATAGCCAAACCTGCCTCCCTCAAGGTAGATGCCGATGGACATCGGACCTTCCATGGTCATGACCAGGCCTCGGCCCGCCAGGCCGAGACACTCCTCCGGAGGTTGCGCTACCCCAACGCAGTGATTGGTCAGGTCACACACCTCATTCGTCACCACATGTTTCACTACACAGCAGAGTGGACCGACGCCGCGGTCCGAAGATTCCTTGCCCGAGTCGGGCCGGAGAATGTGGATAATCTCTTTGCCCTGCGCCAGGCGGACAGTTTTGCGCAGCGCGGATCCTCGACGGATCTCCGCGCCTTGCACACGTTCCGGGACCGCATCGGAGACGCCCTCGCCAATGAGCACGCTCTCAGCCGAAAGGATCTCGCCGTAAACGGACATGATCTCGCTTCAATCGGCATCCCACCGGGTCGGGTCATGGGCACGATCATCGATTATCTCTTTGAGACTGTGCTGGACGACCCGAAACAGAACGCTCGGGGCCAACTGCTCAAGATCGCTCGAAGTTTCTACGATTCAAGATTGAAAGACGCCGCCGACCACGGCAGTGACGCCGGCTAAGCCGGCGCGGACAATCAGGGACGGTTCGCCTGCTTACGAACGCCTGATCGGCTCCGTGACCTCCGACTACGTGGCTGCTGATCATGCGCCCGGCCTGCAGCGGAGTCCCGCATCAGGCTTGCGTAGGCAAGGCTCGCAGCCGCCTGCTCGGCTTGTTTCTTGTTCGGACCTTTGCCCGGACCGTAGCTCTTGCCGGCAACCTCAACTTCAATCCAGAACACACGGTCGTGATCAGGCCCGGTCCGCTTGGATACCACATACTTCGGATAGTTCTTGAACTTCCTCTGTGCGTACTCCTGAAGAAGCGTCTTATAGTCTTTCTCGTGCCGGTCTTCAAGAACCTTGGCAATTTCGGGAACGAGAAACCGCAAGACGAATCTGCGAGTCTCGCGCAGTCCGCTGTCAAGAAAGTACGCCCCGATCACCGCTTCCATTGCATCGGCAAGTATCGCCCTTTTGGAACGGCCACCCGAGAATTCCTCGCCTCTGCCAATGAGAATGAAATTATCAACTCGAAGCTCGCGCGCGATTCCCAACAGACTGGCCTCACTCACCACGAAGCTCTTGATTTTCGCAAGCTCCCCTTCTGCGCGCCCGGGAAGGCTCTCGTAGAGATACTCTGCCACGATTACACCAAGAACCGAATCACCAAAGAATTCCAGGCGCTCGTTGTTTCCAACAGCGCCCCCCTGTTCGTTCGCAAACGAGCGGTGGCAAAACGCAAGGTTCAGGAGATCAACGTCTTTGAATTTTATGCCGGCGTGTCGCTGAAAGACAAGAAGCTCATCCCTCCGAACCCCGTCAACGACGGGAGCGAGATGAGCTTCTGTTCGTCTGAAAAGTCGCACTGTTTTCAGAGCAGATGCAAGCGCCTGCTCACCACGAACCGACTACGCTAGCTCTGCTGGGACTTAATAAACTCGATGGCGTCGCGAACGGTCTCAAACTCGTTCGCCTTCTCGTCAGGAACCTCGATCCCCATTTCTTCCTCAATCGCGTACACGAGTTCAAAGGTATCCAAACTGTCGGCACCAAGATCCTGTCGAAATGACGACTCAAGAGTGATCTTACTCTCCTCGATCTCCAGTTTTTCGGCAATCAACTTCTTCATCTTCTCGAACAGTTCGTCAGCCATGGCTCTCTCCTTGTTGTTTATTCAAGTTCCTCTGGCTCGAAGACCTGCCGGCCTCGATAGAATCCACTTTTCATATCCACGTGATGGCGAACGACAGCTTCACCGCTCTCGGGTGAGGTCACAAGCGTGGGAAGCTTGATCCTTGCATTGATCTTACGCCGTCTGCGTGTTCGCGCTTTCGAATGTTTCTTCTTTGGTACTGCCATTTATATTCCCAATCTGTGAAAGTCCATGAAAGATATCGTATCCTCCAAACCCTGTCAACATCACCCGCGGGGCCGGCAATCCCAGCGGTCTCCTATCTGCAGAGCCGCTCCCGAAGCGCCGCGGCGACCGACGCCGGAACCATCGTGGAGATGTCTCCCCCGAGTCGGGCGAGCTCTTTGATCGTCGTCGATCGCAGGACGAAGTACTTCGGGTCTGTCGGCATGAAGATAGTTTCGATCGCAGGGTTGAGTCCCTTGTTCATCATGCTCAACTCAAATTCATACGCGAAGTCTGCCAGAGCCCGCACACCTCGGATCATTATCTGCGCCTCTACTTTCTCAGCGAATTTGACAATCAGACTGTCCCACACATGGACATGGACATTGTTGAAATCCTTCGCCATTCCATCCATCATCCGGTATCGCTCATCGGCGGTGAATGTGTACTCCTTGGCCGGATTCGACGCGACAACCACAAATACTTCATCGTAGATGGTGCTCGCTCGCTC
>JAHOYX010000145.1 GCA_019038705.1 Spirochaetales bacterium | reverse complement strand
CCCGCGTGATAGATTGTCAGCCACCGTATCTGCTCCTCTACTCTACTACAAATGATTCCGGCTGCTGCGCCAGATGGGGGTGCGTGCTGCCGGCGTACACCTTCACGTTAGTAAACAGTTTCCGTCCCAACCGATTCTTGGGCAGCATGCCCTTGATTGCATGCTCAACCGGAAAGGTTGGTTTGTTTGCGATCATCTTGCCAAACGGCGTCGACTTGAGAGCGCCTGGATAGCCCGAGTGGTGATGATACATTTTCTGCATCGGCTTGCGGCCGGTAACCCGTATCTTTCCCGCGTTGATAACAACAACGTAGTCACCAATTTCCTGGTGCGGAGCATACTCGGGCTTGTGCTTGCCACGAAGCAGCTTTGCCACCTCAACCGCCAGCCTGCCGAGAACTACACCTTCAGCGTCAATGACATACCACTTCCGTTGCATGTCCTTTGGATTCACATAAACCGTCTTCATTTTTCCGTCCAACATGGAGGGTGTCGTACAGACGCCCTAATTCTCTGATTCTGATTCCTTCTGATCAGCTTCCTTCTCTGCCGCCGCTTCCTCGGCCTCTTCCTTCTTCGCCTCAATCCGATCCTTGATGTCGGCAATGCCGATGAAAACCGCGATGAGCCCGATGAAGATTGCCAGGATGGGAACGCCCCCCTTGAGAAAATCAATCACATAGGGCCACCACTGCAACGACCATGCAACGGGAAGCACTGAGTAAACCGCAAACGCGATGAAGATGATCCCGACGATCAATGCTACCATCTTGTCCTCCGTAGGGGCGCCGAGGCGTCAAACGACCTCCGGCAAAAAACGTACATAGTAAGATAGCGAAAATTGAGACGGTGTCAACCGCTGATTGCTTTTGCGGTCACGACGACAGGATATCGATTCGGGTTGATCCGCCGCGGTACGGATAGTAGTTTTTGTCAATGGCGATCCAGTCCCGAGTTCGGCTGAACAGTGAGAGATGCATTGGGTGTGGCCTGTGTGAGGAGAATCTCCCCGAAGTTTTTGCGATGGGAGATTTCGTCGCCGTTGTGCGCGCCGCGCTTGTCCCCGGCGACCTTCACGAGCAGTTGGAGGTGGCGGCCCGCGACTGTCCAGTGAACGCCATCTCCATTCTCCCGGTATCGGGTATCCTCGCAAAATCAGGGAACGCGCCGGACAACCATCACGAGAAAAGCCAGAATGAAGAAAAAGATGGGAAGATTGGCAAGAACGATCGGGAACACGGCCACATCGCCAATCTTCAGGACATCGAGCCGGATGACTCCGAACGATTCAAGAGCGGAGAACACAATTTCACCGTAGTACGCAATAGTGCCGACCACGATGAGCATCCACGCGGTGTCCCGCGTCTTTGACCAGAGCAGTATCGCGAGAAACGTGGCTATGGCTCCCAGCGAAAATCGCGAGAGCATGAGAATCGCCTGTTCAGTTCCCATCTCCGGCCTCCGATTGTACAGCAATTGCGGCGGCGCGTCTGAGTTGCTTCAGCTCACCCGCCGACATCTCCGCAGGGACAATGCTCGGCGCCGTCTCAACAGGACTCGTGAGGAAACCGTGGTTCAGAAAGACTTCGAATCGATCCGGGTACGAACGATCGGCGCGCAGCGGGAGGAGATACGGGCCCACCGACGTGAACCCGGGAAGCATCAACTCCGGCCGTCCAGTATTCGGCACGAGGTCATAAACTCCCCGAACGAGTGCGGCAAGACGGAACCGTGCGATGATGTCCGATTCAGGAGCCTCCGAATCCGAAAACAGAACCACCTGAGGTGGCGAGTCCCCTACTGTCGGTAAGATCGGGAGGATCGCCCAGCGCTCAGGCAGCCCCGCAAACGGCGACCGGGCTGTCGGAAGGAATGGCCGCCACAACCGAACCGCGCCTGGGGGATGGCCCGGGCCGTCAACAGACCAGACCGGATCATGAACATCCGCCGGAGATACACGCCGGTTGAGCCACTGCGAAATTGCGGACAGAGCACGCTCACTGTTGCTGAACACCCGGATCACCCGACACTCAGGTATCAGGGAACCCACGGCTGCTCGCAGTCTCCCGGTGTACACCGAAGGGAGCGGTGAGTTCGGGCCTCGTTCCAACCCGCTCTTGAAGGCGGTCACGATACGGCCTCCGCCATGCCCCAGAATCGCTCTGCCGCCGTCTTGATACAGGTCCAGAATCCGACGCCCGTCGGGCGTGTAGAGACGGTACCCGCGGGCTCGCCGGACGGGGCCAATCCGACGCAGGAGATCGTCACGAGCATAGTCATGCGAAATATCAGGTATCATGCTCAATCTTCTCCAGCGCGACATACTTCGGGAGGAACCGGGCGACCCGGCCGGATTCAAACTGCACCTGCACAACCTGTTCGTCACCGGTGTGCCAACTCCTGGAGACGACGCCTGATCCGTAGTCATCATGATACACGGCAGTCCCCGCGGGGAAAAGATTGTCCACCCGATGGCTATCCGTCTGAGGCCGTTGGTGCGTGGTGGAATCCTCGCCGTCAAACTCAACCATCTCGTGGGGAATCTCACCGAGGAAACGTGACGGAACAAAATCCGTCATCCTGCCGTGAAACCGACGGTACCCGCACGAGGTGAAGTAGAGCTCGTCCCGTGCCCTCGTGACGGCCACGTAGAAGAGCCGGCGTTCCTCCTCAATCTCGTCGGGAGCCTCATCCCCACCGCGAGGAAAGAGCCCCTCTTCGAGGCCGGTCACGATAACCCGATCGAACTCGAGTCCCTTCGTATTGTGCATGGTGATCAATGTCACCTTCGCCGTCAGATCCTGATCCTGCTCCCTGGATCGATCCAGCTCAATCATCTCGAGTAACTCAACGAGCCCCTCCCTCGTACCGGGATAGAGGCTCGCGGCGTTCACGAGCTCTTCGAGGTTCTCCACTTTCGCACGTGCGATAATTTCGTCGTGGTGGTGGCCGCCGGGGGCATGGTACTCCCACAGGCCCGAGCCCTTGGTGAGGTGCTCCACAAAGCTGGAAAGCTGGACGCCGTCAAGTGATGCGACGCCACTCGTCATGAGTTCAACAAACAGGCGGAGCGACCCCCGTGCACGCTTTGAAAGCGCGGGGCAGGCTGCCGTCGAGGCGGCGAGCAGATCACCATCACACTCCGCGGCGCGTTCCATGATCCGACCGAGGCTGGTCGCCCCAATCCCTCGTGCCGGCTTGTTGACAACCCTTCGAAAGGAGACTTCATCACGAGCATTCGCGGCAAGCTTGAGCAGGGCCAGAGCGTCCTTGATCTCCTCGCGCTCGTAGAATCTCACCGTCCCGACGATCCGATACGGAATGCCGGCGCGCAGAAAGGCCGACTCGAACAGCCGGGACTGCGCATTGGTCCGATACAGGATGGCAGTCTCGACGGTCGGCGGCGCGGCCTGGATGAGTCTCCGACAGTACTCGACCTCGTCATCCTGATCTGAGAGAAGAGCAACCACCGGTTTGGCCCCTCCCTCTCGGTTGGTCCAGAGCGTCTTGCCGAGGCGAGAAGTGTTGTTGCTGACAACTGCCGACGCCACCTGAAGGATTGGCCCGGTGGAACGGTAATTCTGCTCCAACCGCACAACGGAGGTTCCCGGAAAGCTCTCGCCGAAGGTGAGTATGTTCCTGACCTCCGCTCCGCGGAAACGGTAGATGCTCTGATCGTCGTCGCCCACAACGCAGAGGTAGCTCTTTGCATCCACCAACTGCTTGAGGAGCTCATACTGGGCAACATTCGAGTCCTGATATTCGTCCACAAGAATGTAGCGAAAGCGCTGACGGGTGCGACGGCGGACCGCCTCGTCGGAACGAAGAAGCTCCACGGGCCGTGCTATCAGGTCCCCGAAATCAACATTCCCAATCTCAGTGAGCCGACCCTGATAGCGCCGATAGATCTCACCGAGTTCCGGGTCGGCGCTGATGACGTTCAGATCGTCTTCGGGGCGCAGACAGTAGTCCTTCGCACGGGATATGAGTCGAGCCTGGCGAGAGAGCGTTCCGCGATTTTCGTCAGGGTAGATCGTCCGCAAGAGACTCACGGTGTCGTCATCGTCGTAGATTGAAAATCCACGGTCCAGACCGGCGACCTCCGCATTGCGCCGCAGGAGCCACGCACCGAAGCTGTGAAAGGTACGGATCATGACGTCAGCTGCGTCGGGAGCCATCGCGCCGGCTCGCTCGCGCATCTCGCCGGCCGCTTTGTTCGTGAAGGTTACGGCAAGGATGGACCGGGGATCCACGCCGAGTTCCCTGATGAGATAGGCGATCTTTGCGGTGATGACTCTGGTCTTGCCCGAGCCGGCGCCGGCGAGTATGAGCAGCGGCCCCTCCGTATGAAGCACCGCTTCCCGCTGGGACGCGTTGAGTTGATCGAGCGGGGGGAAGGCTGACACCGCCGTTATCCTACAGAGGCGTCGCTTCCACGTCCAGACCGTTGCGCCGCAACACACGACACCGCACAAGAGCGCCGGGCCGGACCCCTGAAGCGGCGCCGTCCCCAAGGGTCAACACAACTGCACCGTCAACGTCGGGAGCGTGGGCGTAGGCGCGGCCGAGGGCCAACGGCTCGTGCGGCACCATCTCCTCAACCAGAACATCCAACTCGGCACCTACCAATCGGTCCACGCGATTGTACGTGATTGGCTCCTGCAGTCGCATCAGTTCGTCACGTCGGGAGTGTGCCTCGGGACCAGGGAGCGGAAGTTTCCCCTCAAAACGAGCAGCCGGCGTGCCGTCCTCGGGTGAGTAGGTGAACATCCCGACCCAATCGATCTGCGCCTCGCGCTGGAACTCGACCAGGTCAGCGAAATCGCGGTCTGTTTCGCCGTAGAAGCCGACCAGGAACGTTGACCGCACAAACACGCCTGGAAGGTGGCTGCGGATTCGCTCGATGAGCGCGAGGTTCTGCTGCGCGGTGGCCGGGCGTCCCATGCGCTGCAGAATGGCGGTTGACGCATGCTGGAAAGGTATGTCGAAGTAGGGGAGCACCCGCGGGTCTCGGGCGCAAATATCAAGAAGCTCATCCGGAAAGTGCTCGGGGTAGACATACAGGAGGCGAACCCAGAAGTGGGCGTCGATTTCCAGAAGTCCCTCGAGAAGTTCAAGAAGATTCTCTCCGGTGTCCCGACCAAAGGCTGCGAGGTCCTGAGCGACGAGATTGATTTCCAGAATCCCGGACTCGACGAGGCGGCTGACCTCCCGGGCAAGATCGTCAACTCGCCGGCTTCGGAGACGACCACGGATGAGCGGGATCGCACAGAAGGAACATCGATTGTCACACCCCTCGGCAACCTTCACGTAAGCCGAACCAGGGAGTGAAAGCAACTCGCCACGAGCATGAACCGTCGCCGGCGTCCCGGGGACGAGGGCGTGTGTTTCAGGGACGAACACTCGCGTGTCCGACTCCAGCATCTGCCGCAAGAACTCGGCGATTCGCCCAGGGGCGCGGTTCCCGATGATCCCGGACAGCTCCGGCATCTCGCCGGCCAGTTCGTCGGGGTAGCGCTGCGAGAGACATCCGGCCATCACGATTTTCGCACCCGAATACCGGAGGCTCAGATCAAGTGCGGTGTCGATTGACTCCTGTTTCGCCGGTTCAATGAATCCACACGAATTGACGATGATCACCTGCGCGTCGTCGGGGTCTCCGCTTCTCACCCAACCGTCTTCTGCCAGAGCGGCCATCATAACCTCGGCATCCACCTGGTTCTTCGCGCAACCGAGATTCTCCATGAAATAGGTGGGGCGGCTGGGAAACCGCTCAGTAGACAGGGACAAGCTCAAGGCGAACGCTTGACGAGTCGGGGACATCCGCCCAGGTGATCAGCGCCGCAGTAACCTGCCCTTCTGATCCGAGGGTTATGTCCTGGCCCGCGACTCGCATCCTTGCCACGCCGGCGTTGGATACCCAGAGGCGGAACTGGTCGCGAACACTCGTGCGTAGAGTCTGGCCCTGCTGAAAGTACTGCTCAACGCGGGGTTCGTCGTCCACCTCGTATCGGAACAGTGAGTACCCCTCAAACCGGACTTCAACGAAGTACTCCTCGCGTTGCGCAAATTCCACAATCGCCACGGCCTCTTCCTGGCGCGACGGCTCATTCGTTGATCCAACCGCCGGCGTGCCGGTTCCGGTCGCGGCTGCCTCACCCGATACCGGTTCGCCTGCCGCAGCATCAGCGCCAACTCCACCTGTCGCCGAGTCAGCAGCCCCTCGGTTCACCCGCATGACTACCGTTGGGGGGGAATCCAGGGTGTCCACGCTGCGCAGGGTGAGGCGAACGTCCGGTCGCTCGTCGCCGTTCAGATCAAGAGATATTTCCTCTCCAACCTCAACCACAACCTTCCCTTCCGGAGCATCGATCGCCAAAACGTCCGTCACCGCGGTCAGGTCCATGGCGTACTGATCACCTGCGACCGGGACGACAATCCGATCCCCCTGCCCGAAGCGCTGCTCAACCCATTCGCCGGTGAGTTCAAAAATGGCTCCGGCCGGCGCCGGGGCTTCCGGCACCTCAGCGACGGCCCGCTCGCGGCTCAGCATTCCGCTGAAAAACAGGAAGTAGCTCCCGACGCCCAGAACAACGACAACGGCTGCTATGATGAGAACGATCCGCCCAACGGGTCGGGACGGGTTCTTCGAGATGAGTTCATCAATTGGAGCCGGTTGCTCTTGAAGTTTCAAGTTCTTGTAGAGGGCAACGATCGCCTCGGATTCAAGCCCGAGGTATTCGGAGTAAGTACGCATAAAACCGAGGAGGTACGGGTCACCGGGGAAAACGCTGAAATCCTCATCTTCGAGCGCTTCCAGAAAACGCTTGGCGATGTGGGTGTCCCGAGCGATCTGTTCGATCGTGTACCCTTTGGACTCGCGTGTCTGCCTCAGTTTTTCGCCGATCGATTCCATCTAACCCTCTGGTTGGAAGAGAAAATTTTCGTAGATGCTCGCATCGGCCTCCGGTGGATAGTCGAAACGAGCGGTTGGAATGTTCTGATTAATCTCAATGTCGTCCAGATCAAGCTGCACTTCTTCCCAGTCGACCTTGGTGCCGAGGATGCGCCTGATGAAGCCCGTTTCATCCACGCTGAGAATGATCTGTCGGAATCCTTCGGTGACCTGTTTCCGATCCAGCCGGAGCTGCGTGACCAGAAGATCGGAACCCTCCTCTATCGGCACCGGCTCGGGGCCCTCCAGGTAGGCGATGGTGAAATTGCGCCGCATGACGGCCAGACCCTCCGGCGTCGCGAGTCCGCCCGGCGTCTCTCCCGGAGTGTCGCGAAGCTCCTGCTGAAGCACAACGTTGAACGCAGGCACATAAATCATGAATAGCTCCCCGTCGGAGACAAGTACCTGCTCCTCGGGAGAGTCAAAATCGATCCGAATCAGATTAGGATTCTTGTAGAAAAGAGTGCCGTTCATTGAACCAGTTTCGTCGGTCCACGTCATGATAGCGATGTAGTCGGCAATGTCGGCGTAGTTTGCACCGATTGTATCAAAATACTCGAGGGCAGTGAGAATCTGCTGACTGGAGGCCGTCACAGGCGCCAGAATCAGGATGAGGATAGCCAAAATCAAGCGATCAGAGAGTGTCCGGAGGCGCGTCATAGGTAGTCTTCGATCTTCCGTATTCGAAACCTTTTGTCAAGCCGAGTGAACTGCCGCGAAGAATGGGGATAGAAGCGGGAGAATCGTTTTGGCAGTAAGG
>JAHOYX010000118.1 GCA_019038705.1 Spirochaetales bacterium | reverse complement strand
GGGTAGGGGAGCCTGCTTCGGGCGGGCGCCCACCACTTCAAAGCGGAGGGGAACAGATGGCAAAGAAGAGCGCGGCAGAACCTGCAGAGCCTCAGGCAACGAACGATTCTGAGAAACAACGGGCAATTGAAGCCGCGAAGCTCCAGATTGAGAAACAGTTCGGCAAGGGTTCTCTCATGAAGCTGGGAGCCAAGGCCGATACTTCGAGCGTTGACACGATTCCAAGCGGCTCAATCCTCCTGGATGAGGCGCTCGGAATCGGCGGATACCCGAGAGGACGGATCGTCGAGATCTACGGCCCGGAATCAAGCGGTAAGACAACCCTGGCTCTCCACGCAATTGCCGAAGCTCAGAAACAGGAAGGAATCGCGGCATTCATCGATGCTGAGCACGCGCTCGATCCCGCCTACGCCCGCAACCTCGGGGTCAACATTGACGAGTTGTGGGTATCGCAGCCGGACACCGGCGAACAGGCGCTTGAGATCACCGAGTCTCTCGTGCGTTCGGGTGCGGTGGACATCATCGTGGTGGACTCCGTAGCGGCACTGACCCCACAGGCGGAGATTGATGGTGACATGGGGGACAGCCATATGGGGCTGCAGGCTCGTCTCATGAGCCAGGCGCTGCGAAAACTCACCGGCACCATCTCCAAGTCCGGGTGCTGCCTTGTGTTTATCAACCAGATTCGGATGAAGATCGGCGTCATGTTCGGTAATCCTGAAACAACCACGGGAGGCAAAGCCCTCAAGTTCTACTCGTCCGTGCGGCTTGAGATTCGCCGGATTGAGACAATCACTCAGGGTACGGATAATGCAATCGGCAACAAGGTCCGGGTCAAGGTAGTCAAGAACAAAGTTGCACCGCCGTTCCGCAAGGTGGAAATGGAGATCATCTTCGGCAAGGGCATCTCGGCTTCCGGAAGCCTGCTGGACGCGGCGCTCAAGTATGACATTATTCAAAAGAGCGGCAGCTGGTACTCGTATGGTGAGGATAGAATCGGTCAGGGGAGAGAGAACGCAAAGCAGTTCCTGGAGACCAACCCCGACATTGGCAAGCAGATTGAGGCCGTAGCTCGGGAACGGATGTTCCCGGATCGGAATCAGCAGGCTCAGTCACCATCTGAACAGAAAGCCGGGCCAACTTCTGAAGTGAAGAGCACGACAAACGAACCTGTTGCTGCGAAAGTTCCCGCGAAAGGCGAGGCTGCCAGCGAGGAAGAACTCTTCTAGGCTCTCTGTCCTGCCTGGGTGTTTACTGCGCGTCCTGCTCTTGGGTATACTCTACCGGCTACTGGAGCCGGCGTTGGACGATCAGACGACAGACATTTCCTCAACAGCTCATCAGTTTCACTTGGAGCAGTTCGATGGACCGCTCGATCTTCTGCTCTTCCTCATCAGGCGATCCGAGATCAACATCTATGACATCCCGGTGCACCAGATAACCGAGCAGTACATCGGCTATCTGGAGCTGGCCACACGGATTGATCTGGAGAACATAACTGAATTCTACGCCATGGCTACGACACTCCTGCTTCTGAAGAGCAGAATGCTCCTCCCGGTGGAGCTCGGAGATGACGACGAGTTTGAGGATCCGCGACAGGAGCTTGTGGAGAAGTTGATTGAGTACCAGAAATTCAGACGCCTCAGCGAGCTGATGACCGAACGAGAACGGTCGGTTGAGTGGACCCTGGAGCCACGGAAAAAACAACGGTCGTTTGACTTCGTGGACGACGACTCACTCTGGCAACAGCTTGACGTCTGGGATCTCTTCCAGACATTTGCCGGGCTCATGTCCAATCTCGCGCCGGAACAGATAATCGATCTCTACGAAGAGGTGTCGATCAACGAAAAGCTGAGCCTCATAAACGAAATTCTGGAGGCCCGCTCAGAGTTTGTGTTCACCGACCTTCTCACACACCCGGATTCACCAATGGATCTGGTGTGTGCGTTCCTGGCACTTCTCGAGGCAGTTAAATCCAAGCTGATCAAGATTTTCCAGAACAGACTCTTTGGTGATATTCGTATTCGTTCTGCGGTTGCGACCGCGGAGTCCACGACATGAAGCTCGACACCGAAGCCGCGCTCATAGAAGCAATCCTGTTCCTGGAAGTAGATCCTGCGGATCTCCGAACCCTCGTACGCGTCAGCGGCCTCTCCAGGGAAGTTGTGCTCAGTGCGCTGACCCAGATCAGAGAGATCTTTGACCAGCCCGACCATGGCCTTGAACTGACCGAGCTCGCCGATGGCTATTCATTTGCTCCAAAGCCCATGCTCGCGGAAACCCTCCGGGAACGATACGGCCGAAAGAACGACGAACGGCTTTCCAGAGCCGCAATGGAGACCTTGTCCATCGTCGCGTACTCCCAGCCGATAACGCGAGCGGAGATTGAGAATCTTCGCGGCGTGAACCCGGATGGTATGATGCGCTTGCTTCTCTCACGGGAACTGGTCCGGGAGGTTGGCAAGAAAGACGCCCCGGGCCGTCCGATTCAGTATGGTACCACTCGCCACTTCCTGACTCTGTTTCGACTCTCTAGCATTGCAGAGCTCCCCAGACTCAGCGAAGCCGACCAAAAGAGGTTTGCCCGTGACCCCGACTGAATCGGTACGCCTGCAACTCTACATGGCACGTTCCGGTGTCGCATCCCGTCGCCGGTCTGAAGCGCTCATTCTCGAGGGCGAAGTAACGGTCAACGGCAGCATCGTTACACGTCTGGGGACAAAGGTCTCCGAGGATGACGATGTCCGGGTATCCGGCCGACGGATCCGCCCCGAAGGTCGGAAGATCTACGTCGCGCTGAACAAGCCTCGACAGTACATCTGTTCCGCGTCCGACCCTGAAGGACGACCGCTGGCCATTGAGCTTCTCCAGGACGACTACTCGGAGCGCCTCTTCTCCGTGGGCAGGCTCGATTTCCTCTCGTCTGGTCTGATCTTCTACACCAATGATGGCGAGTTCGCCCGGACTATTTCACACCCTTCTTCCCGGATTGAAAAAGAGTACCGCGTCGAGGTCAAGAAGCCCGTTCCAGAGGAGTTTCTTCAGGATTATCGAGGCGGGCTCAGCGTGGATGGCGAGCGATACACTCTGCACAGCTATCGCTACAAGAACCCGCGCAGCCTCCGTCTCGTCCTCATCGAGGGCAAGAATCGGGAGATACGTCGAGTGTTTGCCCACTGGCGCATTGGACTCAAGAAAATTCATCGAATACGGATTGGCGACGTGAAGCTCGCCGAAATGCCGCCCGGAACCCATCGCCCACTATCTGTGAAGGAAATCGACTCGCTTCTTCGAATCGCTCGGTCTGGATCGCGCCCTACCGGACCCGGCTCGTGACCGTTGCCGTTGACGGTCCCGCCGGCACCGGCAAGAGCAGCGTGGCAAAACACGTCGCAGCCGCCGCCGGGTTGTTTTACCTCAACTCCGGTGGATTCTATCGAGCCGTAACCTGGGCATCGCTTGATCGCGGAGTCAGTGTGGATGACGGCGGGTCACTCTTTGAAGTGAGCAGAACGTTGAAGCTGGAAATCGCGGACGGACGCCTGACGGTGGACGGGGTTCCGCGGCAGAAAGAACTGCGTTCACAAGCCGTGGACGCCGCCGTCGCGCGGGTCTCATCTTTCCCGCGAATCAGGGAGATCGTCAACTCCCACCTCCGCCGAATTGCCGGGTGTATGGACATCATCGCCGAAGGACGCGACATGACAACGGTCGTGTTCCCGGATGCCGAAGTCAAGATCTACCTGGACGCTTCCCTGGAGTCGCGCGCTCGTCGCCGATTTGCGGAACTGCACAGGGAGATCCCGTTGGACATCATTCGGCGGCAGATCGCTGAACGAGACGAGATCGACCGAACAAAAGCGGTCGGGAACTTGAAGTTGGCCCCTGAGGCATTGTACATTGATAGCTCACACTTGACGTTGGATCAGGTTTGTGACATGGTACTGCGAGAAATCCTCTCGCATAATCACACCACAGGAGAAACAGGGCAGTCATGACAGACCGCGATGTACAGAACGGCGATACCACTGCGCACCAGCAGCTTCAGGAGGCACTCCAGGAGGAGTTTCTCAAGCCGTTGGATGACTTGGAGGTGGGGCAGCTCGTTCAGGGAACGGTGATTCAGACTGGCCCGGAAACAGTTTTTGTCGACATTGGCTACAAGTCGGAAGGTCGAGTCGCTACCGAGGAGTTCGATGAGCTGCCCGAGGTGGGTGACACCGTGGACGTAGTGCTTCTGAACAAGGAGACTGCCACCGGCGGTGTCGTCGTTTCCAAGCGCAAGGCGGACGAGAAGCGCCTCTGGAAAGAGCTCAAGGATGCGTTTACTGATCGCAAGCCGGTGTCGGGCACAATTGCCCGGGCCATTAAGGGAGGATTTGAGATTGAGTTGGGACTCAAAGTCCGTGCCTTCAATCCCATTTCCAAGATCGATATACGACGTGTCGATAATCCCGAAGAGTACGTCGGGATGAAGACCGAGTTCTACGTTGAGCGCGTGTACAGCGAGAGCCGGGTGAATATCGTGCTTTCGCGGCGCGCATGGCTTGAGGAAGAAGCTGGGCGCAAGAAGCAGCAGTTTTTTGAACACGTAGTGATTGGTGATGTTGTTGAAGGTGCAGTGAAGAGCTTCACCTCATTCGGAGCGTTTGTGGACCTTGGCGGCTTCGATGGTCTGCTCCATATCAACGACATGAGTTGGGGACACGTAACCAGGCCAAAAGACTATGTAAAACGTGGCCAGCAGCTGGCACTGAAAGTGATCCGAATGGATCACGACAATCAGAAGATCAACCTCAGCCTCAAGCACCTGACTGAAGATCCATGGAATCACTTCGAGATCAAGTACACTGCGGATCAGGTTGTCAAGGGCAAAGTGACCAAGCTCACAGACTTCGGTGCATTCATCGAACTGGAAGAAGGTATTGAGGGGCTTGCGCACATTTCGGAGCTCTCGTGGGTTAAACGTATTTCGCACCCGAAAGAGCTGCTGAACATCGGTGACGAAGTGGAGACGAAAATCCTTGACTACGATGTTGCGGCCGGCCGAGTTTCCCTCGGGCTCAAACAGGTGCTCCCGAATCCGTGGAGTTCCATCGCGGACAGCTACCCGGAAGGTATGCGCCTCACCCGTACCGTTAAGAAACTCACCAATGCCGGGGCCTTCGTTGAACTCGAAGAGGGTATTGACGGCTTCCTCCATCTGGATGATCTGTCCTGGACGAAGCGGCACAAGCATCCAAGCGCCGTTCTCACCGAAGGCGAAGAAGTCGAATGCATTGTCACTCAGATTGACTCCGAGCATCACAATATCCGCCTCGGCATCAAACAACTCTCCGAGGATCCGTGGGAGTCTCTGAAGAAGGCCTATCCTGAGCGGTCCATCGTTGAGGGCGAGGTCACCAACATCACTGATTTCGGAGTCTTTGTCAGGGTTCAGGGCGGGATTGAAGGACTGATCAATAAGTCACAGCTCAGCGACCCGCGGGAAGAACCGTTTGAGAAGGCCGTTGAAAAAGTCACTGTCGGTAACAAGATCAGGGCCGTGGTTACAGAACTGAGCCCATCACGCCAGAAACTGTCGCTGTCGGTTCGCGAGCTTGCTCGCCAGGAGCAGCGCCACGAGATCCAGAAATACATCGGTGCCGAGAAGAACGACTCCACGTTCACCCTCGGTGATATCCTGAAGGACAAGGAGAGCAAGTAGCCGTTCCATCGGCGCGGCGCCTCGCTCAGTTGGCACCGCCTTCGCCGCGTTGGCGGTCCAGGCGCCGACATCGCGCTTCTCGAGGCCATGTTCAAGAATGCCGTTGATCCGCAGAAATTCGAGACACTCATTGAGATTAACGGTCTCATTAACTCGGACTACTCGGACGCGCGAACTCTGCTCACGCGTATCCTTGAGTCGGCAACCCGGCTGACTCACGGTGAAGCCAGTTCACTTCTGCTGGTAAACGAAGAAAACCAGAAACTCTACTTCGAGATTGCACTCGGGTCCAAGGGGCCGGATGTCAAGAAATTCTCCCTGAACATGGGGGAGGGCATTGCCGGCTGGGTGGCTCAGAACAACCGCTCCCTCATAGTCGAAGACGTCGATCAGGACCCGCGGTTCTATCAGGACATTGGGAAGAAAGTTGGCTTCCGCACGGAGAGTATCCTCGCGGTCCCAATGCGCATCAGGGATAAGTGCGTCGGCGTCATCGAGATGATCAACAAGACTAACAGCCAGCCCTTCGACGACATCGACCGTCAGTGGCTGGAGGTCTTTGCCAATCAGGCGGCTCTGGCCATTCAGAATGCGCGGTCGTTCCAGCGTGCACGGGATGAGATCACAAATCTCCAGGACCAACTCACCTCCGACAGGGGCTACCACACATTCATCGGCTCAAGCAGCGCTATCGCTGAGAAGCTGCAGCTCGTTCATCGTGTCGCCCAGACCGATAGCTCAGTCCTCATCCTTGGGGAAAGTGGCGTCGGCAAGGAGCTGTTCGCAGAGCAAATTCACTTGCACAGTCGGCGGTCCGATCAACCACTCATCCGCGTGAACTGTGCTGCGCTTCCGGAAGCCCTGCTCGAAAGCGAGCTGTTCGGACACGTGAAGGGGGCGTTTACCGACGCAACGAGCAATCGCCGCGGCCGTTTTGAGATTGCGGATGGTGGTACGATCTTCCTTGACGAAATCGTGGAGTTGCCGCTTCCCATCCAGGCAAAAATGCTCCGTGTAATCCAGCAGCGCACCTTTGAGAAACTCGGATCCAGTGAACCGATTACCGTTGATGTCCGGATAATCGCAGCCACAAACCGGGACATTGAGAAGGCAGTGGAGGAGGGGACTTTCCGCAACGACCTCTACTACCGCCTCAATGTCCTTCCCTTGCATGTTCCCGCTCTCCGACAGCGTCGAGAGGACATCCCCGAACTCGCACACTTCTTCCTGCAACGCTTCCGACGGGAAACAAAGAAGCAAGTGCGAGGTTTCACTGACGAAGCAATGGAGACTATGCTCTCCTACACGTGGCCCGGGAACGTTCGCGAGTTGGAGAACGCTGTTGAGCGTGCCGTGGTGATCTGTCAGGAGGAACTCATCCGCCCGTCCGATCTCCTTCTCCAGAAGACGGATCAGAATGCCGAGGATCACTACGAAGCAAAGACCCTCAAACAATCAATCAATCTCTTCAAGAGGCACTTCATAGAGAACGCGCTGCGGTCTCATAACTGGAACCAGACCGCGACCGCCAAGGTCCTGGGAATCCAGCGCACCTATCTCTCACGGCTCATCAAAGAGCTGAATATCACCCGGTAAGGACGCACACAATGAACACCGTAGAATCACACGACACGAAACCCAACATCCTCGATAAGCTTTCGCACTTCCTTACGCGCCATCGGCTCGCGCTGATCATCTTTCTCGTTGTTGTCGCAGTAGCTGTCGTCGGGCTCTTTGTAGCCCTGGAGATAAGCACGAACCGGACCGAGCGTGCGCTCGTCCTCGTTGAGGCGCTGCAGACCTCCTATGGCGAATGGCTCCTCCTCGATCAAGACCTGCGTGCGACCGAGTTTGACACGCTCGTTTCCGAGATTGAAGATCTCGTTGACTCCTATCCACGGACATACGCGGCTCAACGGGCCGTCTACCTCCACGCAGGCGCTTTGACCGAACTGGAACGATGGAATCAAGCATCCGAACACTATGTTGACCTGGCGGACCGATTCCCGGATGCCTACCTCGCGCCCATTTCACTGACCCAGGCCGCTGTAGCGGCAGAAAACAATGATGACCGGGAACTCGCGCTCGATATCCTGAATCGACTCGTTGAACAGTATGCCGCCGAAAGCGCCGAGATTCCCCGGGCCCTGTTTTCCATTGGTCGCATCAACGAGGGGCTGGACAACATCATCC
>JAHOYX010000128.1 GCA_019038705.1 Spirochaetales bacterium | reverse complement strand
TCCTCCCGGCTTGCAGATTTGGCATTGAGATACACAGGGATATTGAGCTCAGACCCAACTCTCCCGGCAAGTTCCTCGGCAAGAGGCAGACATTCTTCGGCAGTGATCCCGCTTAAGGGAATGAAGGGGAAGACGTCTGTTGCCCCCATTCTCGGGTGCTCTCCCGTCTGACGGCTCATATCGATGAGTTCGGCCGCCTTTGCGATTGCCCGGTAGGCAGCCGTCACGATGTTTTCGGCATCTCCCGCAAACGTCACCACGGTGCGGTTGGTGTCAAATCCCATATCAACATTCAGAACTTTGACACCTTCTACGGAGCTGATGGCTTCTGCTATTTTGTCAATAACAGATTTGTCTCTCCCCTCGCTGAAATTGGGCACACATTCAACTACTCTTCTCATTGTTCTATGAAACTCCGGGAATATTTATCTTCTTTTCCTTCGCAAAACTCAAAGCCTCGGGGTACCCCGCGTCCACATGTCTGAAAATGCCGAAACTGGGGTCCGAAGTGAGAACTCTGTGAAGTCTGACATCTTTGGCTTCCGTACCGGTCGCTACAATCACCTGCCCCGCATGGGTTGAGTTCCCTATGCCTACGCCGCCTCCGTTGTGGATTGAAACCCAGTCGGCCCCGCAGGCAACTGAAGACATTGCATTCAAGAGAGGCCAGTCGGCTATTGCATCGCTGCCGTCAAGCATGTCTTCCGTCTCTCTGTTGGGGGAAGCCACGGAACCGCAGTCCAGGTGATCTCGGCCTATGACGATGGGAGCTTCAATCTCTCCGGACCTGACCATGGCGTTCATCCGAAGAGCAAACTCTGCGCGCTCTCCCAGGCCAAGCCAGCACACCCTGTTGGGCAATCCCAGAACAGGAACCTTCTCCCGGGCCATATTGATCCATCGGGTCAGTATCTCATCCTCCGGAAACATCTCCAGAACCAGATCATCCAGTTTGGCTATGTCCCTCTCATTACCTGACAGAGCAACCCATCTGAATGGACCTCTTCCCTCACAGAAGAGTGGGCGTATGTAGGCAGGAACAAATCCGGGATAGAGAAACTTGCCCCTGTCATCCCGCACTCTGAGCCCTCCGAGCTCCGCCTGACCCCGCAGGTTATTTCCATAATCAAAGGCAACCGAACCCCTCTCCTGCATATCGATGATCGCCTGGGTATGCAGAACTATCGCTTCCAGAGCCCGCTTCTTGTACTCCTCCGGATCTGATTCTCTCAGCGACCGCATTTCTGCCAGGTCGCCGACAGGGACGTAGTCGAGGAGATCATGACTGGAGGTCTGATCAGTTACTACATCGGGGATGATCCCTCTGCGGGCAAACTCCGGGAATACGGAGGCTGTGTTTCCGACGAGGGCAATGGAAGCCGCCCGGCCCTCTCGTTTCGCCTCTTCCATCCAGGTCACTGCATCATCGATGCTATGTGTCAGCCTGTCGCAGTATCCCTCTCTGATCTTGCGTTCAGCCCGTCCCGGGTCAACCTCAACAACTACTGCAACACCTCCCGCCATGGTGATTGCGAGAGGCTGTGCGCCGCTCATGCCTCCGAGGCCGCCGGTCAGGACAAACTTCCCCTCGAGGCTCCCCCCAAAGTGCTGCTCGGCAAGGGCGGCCAGGGTCTGATAGGTGCCTTGAAGTATTCCCTGGGTTCCTATGTAGATCCAGCTTCCGGCCGTCATCTGCCCGTACATGGTCAGGCCCATCGCATCGTAGGTGGCGAAATTCTCGGGACTGGACCAGGCGGGAACGATGTTGCTGTTCGCGATAAGAACCCTGGGGCTGTGCTCGTGAGTCCGAAGGATGCCGACGGCCTTGCCGGACTGAACGATGAGTGTTTCATCGGCAGCCAGACGCTGCAGGGCATTGTGGATTTTGTTGAACTCTCGCCAGTTCCTGGCGGCTCTCCCGGCTCCACCGTATACAATCAGCTCATCCGGGATCAGCGCAACCTCCGGGTCGAGATTGTTCTCAAGCATCCGCAGGGCCGCTTCTGTCTCCCAGGTCTTCCCCCGCAGTGCCGTGCCTCTGGCCGCCCTGACAGGTTTGTCCGGTTTCTCTTCCATGTACATCGGTCTGGACGGCATCGCGTTGCTCCCTAAACCAATTTCAGTCTGCCCGATACCTTCTCGACGGCCTTCAGTACCGTTCCGTCTCTGATGAGCCCGAGCATCTTCTCCATGTCGATATAAATGACCCTGTCGTCATCCAGATGCGGTATGTGGTTTCTGATCTCTCTCCATGCGGCGCCGGTTGCCTTTCCCGGTTTGAGATCCGCCTGAAAGTCTATTCCCTGGGCCGCGGCCAACATCTCTATGGCGATGATCTGTTCAACATTCCTGATTATGTCCACCGCATGACGGCCTGCGATGGGCCCCATGCTAACATGGTCTTCCTGCCCTGCGGAAGTGGGGATTGAATCCACGCTTGCAGGATGAGCAAGGATCTTGTTCTCCGAAACAAGAGCTGCGGCGGTATACTGGGCTATCATGTAACCGGAGTTCAGGCCGCTGTTCTCGGCAAGAAAAGGCGGCAGCCCGGAGACATGTGGATTGACCAGCCTATCCGCGGTTCGTTCAGAGATATTGCCTATCTCCGCCATGGCAATTCCCAGAAAATCCAGAACAAAGGCGATCGGTTCTCCGTGAAAGTTTCCGCCGGATATGGCTTCGTCGGGATCCGCGAAGATGAGGGGATTGTCGGTAGCAGAGTTTATCTCCACCAGTAGCACACTCTTTGCGTACTCGATGGTATCCATGACCGCCCCGTAGACCTGGGGAATGCACCGGAGAGTGTATGCATCCTGCACCTTCTCGCAGTTCTCATGGCTGGCTATGATTTCGCTGCCCTCTATGAGCCGTCGCATATTGGCGGCGCACCGCACCTGTCCCGGATGCGGCCGCACCGCATGTATCCTGGGATCGTAGGCTCTTGAAGTGCCTTTCAGCGCCTCAAGACTCATGGCTCCCGCAATCTGGGCGTGTTTCAGCAGTCTTTCGGCGTCGTCCACCGCCAGGCACCCCAGGCTGGACATTATCTGGGTCCCGTTGATGAGAGCGAGTCCCTCTTTGGGTCGCAGGGTAACGGGTTCCAGGCCGGCCGCCTGCAGCGCCTGGATCGACGGCGTTCGTGCGCCGTCTACAATACATTCGCCCTCTCCCATCAAAACCAGAGCCAGATGAGCCAGAGGCGAGAGATCACCGCTTGCTCCAACCGATCCCTGCCTGGGCATGTACGGATAGATCCGGCTGCCGAGAAGACGGAGGAGAAGCTCTATGACCGATACCCTGATTCCGGAGAAACCCTTTGCCAGGGCATTTGCCCGTAACAGAATCACTCCCCGGACTACATCCTCAGAAAAGGGATCACCCACGCTGGTCGCATGACTGCGGATAAGGTTCTCCTGCATTCTTTCCGCATCTTCTGCGGGGATCCAGGTGTTGGAAAGCTCCCCGACCCCTGTTGTTATGCCGTAGACCACCCGTTTTTCAGCAAGAACCTTTTCCACATATACCCGGGACCGTTCAATCGCCGGAAGCGCGTCATTGCTCAGTTCAACATTCTCGAAATTCCGACTGACCCTGACCACCTCATCAATGGTCAGTGAATTCCCGTCTATCTTCACCATGGCGCCCCCTGAACCGATCAGGATTATAGCGCCAGTGGCGGTCATGTGCTAGTAGGCTGTCGTTGCGCCGTCGACGAGCGCCGGAACGTCCCCGGCTCTACGCCCCGTACCCGCCTCCGGTTATGTAATTCTCCAGATCGCGGACGGTGAGTTCGAGGTGTGAGATGATGTGTTTGACTACGTCGCCGATCGTCAGCATGCCACGGAGCTGGTCATCCTGGACAACCGGGAGATGGCGGATGCGATGTTCGGTGATCAGGGAGAGACACTCCTGGAGAGTTGTGTCCATGTCGACGGAGATGATCTCGCTTGTCATCAACTCCTTGATGACGGCGTCTCTGCACGGCTTTCCGTCGAGCGCGACCCTGCGTGCATAGTCTCGCTCGGAGAAGATTCCGGCCAGGCGTTCTCCTTCAGTCACCAGCACCGCCCCGATGTTCTTCTCTGCCATCACCTTCAGTGCCTCGAGGACCGTTGCCTCCAGTCTGACCGACCAGACATCGTACCCCTTCTCCTTCAGAAGCTCTTTCACCTTGACATTCATGGATCTCTCCTTGCCCACGGCGCGCAGCCCTCCGTGTGGCTCACATTCATGATCCACCCTGTCAGGTTTCTTGTCAACTAATTACTCGCGGATTGTCGGTCCCGCCCGCTTGATGACAGTCCGGGTGATTTCCGCGAGCCGGTGGGCGCCGTCGTTCTCACCGAGCCCGCCAAGGGCACGGTTGCCAAGTGTCGCTTCCTCTACCGCCCGGTTGAGCATTTCTTCCCGATCAAAGAACACGGAATCCTCGTCAATCACATCATCAATAAGCTGATACGTCCGGCCGAGATGGTGGCCGTAGTTGTCAACCAGGTCACTGTCCCGGTGGTCCGCGCCCGCTGCGATCGCGGTCGCGCGACAACAGCACGCCATCAGGGAGGCAGTCTTGTAGTCGATTACCTGAAGGTACTCGTCGAAGGTGACGATGCCCGGTTCGGCGACGACCTGGTCCTGGTAAATCTCGCCGAGACACATCTTCCGGGTCGTGGTTGTGAACAATTCGAACAGGGCGAGCTGTGCTTTGGCACCGAGTCCCGTGAGCTCGGTCAGCAGGGCGAACGACTGATCGTACAAGAGGTCACCGACAAGCACGGCCATCTTGTTTCCGAATACTGAATTGAGGGACGGCTGGTCTCGGCGCTCATCGGCCATGTCAATGATGTCGTCGTGAACCAGCGAGGCCGAATGAATGAGTTCCGCGGCCGCTGCAATCTTCACGAGGTGCTCAGTTTCCACCGTGCACCTGTCTCCGAGGGCCATCCCGGTCAGGAGGACAAGGGACGGTCGGAGGTACTTGCCGTGAGCAGTGAACAGATGGTGAACAGAGTTGTCCGTGATGGTCTGGAATTGCGAGAGGGCAGCCGCGCTGATTTGCGACAGCTGATGTTCAACTTCGTCTCGCACGCGGTGGAGCTCACCAGAAATTGGATGCAGGATAGCCGGTACGGTCATGTGGTCTCATGATACTGTCGTGTCTCTTACAAAATCAAACAGCATCAGCGAATTCGAACGAAGCACTTGCACGAGTCCAAATATCCAATTATTCTAGTCTACTACAGATCAGTAGAACAGAATCAGGTAGAGGTATTTCCCCGGAGATGGTCCTCAATGGGCTGTCGAATCGGGATATTCATGAATCAGAGGAGGCCGGGCGCCCGTGCCGGATAGGATCAACACGCTAAGCTTCAAAGGCGGATACCGGTTCCGCGGATTCCAGGGCGCATCCACCGATGAGCTCGTCGCACTCACGTTAGGCTCACATGCTTCAATACCTCTCGGGTCGGCCGGGAGCGCCGTTGTGAAGCGCGGAGAGCAGATCGACGTGGGTCAGATAGTGGGAGAGAGCGATCACGACTTCCGCCGACTGACGGTCTCACCGGTCAGCGGCACGGTTGCCGCAGTTTCAGACGATTTCGTCCAGATCGATTGTGGAGGAGACCAGGCGTGGCCACCTGTTCCAGGGGCCTCCGCCGAGTGGAAGACCCTGAGCACAGACGTGATGGAAGATGTCCTGCTTGCGACGGGCAGCTGTTCCGTCGTTCGGGGAGGGCTTCCGACTCGTCACGGCACCTCTGAACTTGCGCCGGAAGAGGTGCGACGGGTGGTAGTCCACGACTCCGGGTCGGAGGTCTACCGAACATCGGTGGCCGTACTCATGAGAGAGCGGGACACGACGCACCTGTCGGTGGGCCTGGCAATTCTCCAGAGGCTCTTCCCGAACTCTGAGTCTCACGTGGTGATGGGGGCCGAGAGTCTTTCCGCCCTGCCGAAGCTCAACGCCCTCGGAGACCATAACGGAGGTGGTGGGCCATCCCTTCACCTGGGTTCGCCGAAGTACCCGCAGCACCATGAGTCAGTGCTGCTTGAGTCGCTGTTCGGTGAGGAAGTGCCGGCGCGCGCCTCTGCCGTCGATTACGGTGCGCTGGTAATGGATGTTCAGGCGTTGCTGCAGATTCGCGATGCAGTGGTTACGGGAAAACCCAACATTGAACGCGTTATCCCGCTCTCCGGGCCGGGGTTCACGTCCAATCCCCACGTCCAGGTCCGCGTCGGAACCTCCGTGGAGAGAGTGATCGAACCCTACATCAACCGCGACGAATCACCAAAGATCGTCTACAACAGTGTGATGACGGGCGAGCAGGTAGACGACACCTCCGCCCCGATCGGCTTTGACTGTACCGGGCTCGTTGCGATTCCCAAGGCCCGGCCTGAGTTTCTGCCGTTCATGAACCTCGGCGGGAAGAGGGATTCATTCTCCTTCACGTTCCTCTCGTCCCTGGTCAGGGTCGGGAAAACCCTTGACGACAACCTCCACGGCGAAGAACGCGCGTGTCTCGCGTGCGGCTACTGCGAGCAGATCTGCCCCGCGGGCATTCTGCCCTTTGTCCTTCACCGCTACGTCCAACGGAAGATCATCGATGAGAAACTGGTACGATACGGCGCGTTCCGCTGCATCGACTGCAATCTGTGCACCTATGTGTGTCCGTCCAAGATTCCCCTGGCACGGCTGATCGCAGACGGAAAACAGGCCCTTCGGGATGAGGGCTTTGGCCCTGCACCCGCCGTTGAGTCGAAGGAGGGCGCAGTATGAGCCGGACACGAGCCATCTTCGAGAAGCTGAAGGCGGTGAAGCTCCTGCGACCGATGCTCCCGATCCTGACCACGCTGGAGGGTATCTTCGCCGGTACTGAAGCCGTCACGATCGAAGCACCCCACATTCGGGAGCACCTGGAAATCAAGCGGTACATGACTGCCGCGATCATCGGCTTGATGCCGACTCTGGTCGCCGCGGTGATCTTCTTCGGGCCGTACGTGCTTGCCTGCGTACTCGTGTCCTACCTGGTCGGAGGCGCAATAGAGGTCGCGTTCGCCTACGTACGCAAGAGGGAAATTGAGGAGGGCTTCCTCGTCACCGGGCTGATCTTCCCGTTGACGCTGCCGGCGGGAGTACCTTTGTGGGTAGTCGCCGTCGGGGTGGCTGTCGGAGTCTTCTTCGGCAAAGAAGTGTTCGGCGGCACCGGGCGGAACATCTTCAACCCGGCCCTCGTGGGTCGGCTCTTCATCACGATAGGGTTTCCCGGGATCATGTCTGGTCAGTGGGTAGCGCCGTTCACGGACGCGATCACCTCCGCGACCCCGCTCGCCATCTACAAGAGCGCCGGAACCATTCCGCCCTACTTCGATCTCCTCATGGGTCAGGTAGCCGGTAGTATGGGCGAACTGTTCCGGATCGGCATCATTGCCGGCGGGCTCTTCCTCATTGTGGTCCGGGTCAGCAACTGGCGAATCCCCCTGTTCTTCTTTGCAGCCGTCGCCGCCGTTTCGGCAATCGGGCACGTCTTTCTGCCCGCGACCATCGCCCCGCCGCTGTTCCAGCTCCTCACGGGCGGCCTGCTGTTCGGAGCATTCTTCATGGCGACGGATCCAATCACTTCGCCGGCGACCAAGGCCGGTAAGATCATCTTCGGAATTGGATGCGGCGTGGTCACGGTGGTTATCCGCAGCTTCACCGGATTCACCGAAGGCGTTATGTTCAGCATCGTGTTCATGAACGCGTTCGCACCGCTGATCGACACCATGGTGATCAATCGCAGGTTCCCGGCGGTAGAACCATGAAGCAGATCCTCGGAATGGTGCTCTTTGTGTTGGTCCTTGGTTCGATTCTCACCGCGACACTGCTTGCGGTGGATCACTACACCGCTCCAACCATCGAGGCAAATGAACGAATCAAGGTGAGAACCAACGTGCTCGAGGCGCTCGGGATCCCCGTGGACGACTCAGATGTGGACACGGTATTTGACAGAGCGGTGGATGTCTCGGAATCGGACGGCACCACCC
>JAHOYX010000047.1 GCA_019038705.1 Spirochaetales bacterium | reverse complement strand
TTGACCACTGATGATTCTCATGATTCCGTCCTTCATCAGGGCTTCGCGGAAGTTCAGTAGATACCCCAGCTTCTCCCCCGGTCAATTCCGAGTATGTCAGGAGTTGTTTCCTGTGTGCCGCACAGTCCACGATGAGCGTTCCGATCTGATTTTCGTCCATCTCTGTGCCTCTGCGCCTCCGTGAGAGAACTCTTCGCATTCGCACACAACGTGGCAAAGCACCCCTCTGCTTCAATCTGGCGCTCATATGCGTTGGCCCTGTCTGTTGCCACCACGTACCTGTACAGGTTTTCTACAAAGTAGTACAATACTACCATGCAGGTAAGACCAAGCGAGCTTCGACGAAGGCTGTTTGAATTGATGGACCAATGCCTTGAGTCCGGAGAAACAATTGACATCCCCCGGAAAGGCGGAACCCTCAGGCTCACGGCAATCAGCAGGCGGGTGCCAATTGCGCAACTCACCCGGCGTCCGGGAAGAGTAGTTGGTGGCGCCGACCTTGACACATTCTCGCCCGCCGAGTGGAGCCCATAGTGGTGTTCCTTGATACACACGTTGCGGTATGGCTGTTCGCGGAGGCTGACCGGATACCTGGACAAGTCCAGACGTTCCTGGATGGATCCGAGCTTTGCCTGTCGCCCATGGCTCGGCTGGAGTTGTCCCTGCTCCACGAGATTGGTCGAGTCAAGGATCCGGCATCGGCGGTTCTGGGCGCACTTCGGCGCGATCTGGGCCTGGAAGTTGAGGAGAGCGGTTGGGCCAGGGCAGCTGAGATTGCCGATCATCTCACCTGGACCCGGGATCCGTTTGATCGGCTGATCACAGCCCATGCCATGGCATTCGGCGCCGTCCTCTGCACGCGAGACGCCAGAATTCGCGAGCACTACGCCGAGGCGTTCTGGAAATCTTCGGATAAGGGTTGAAAAGACGCCCACCCGGGGCGGGCTCAGATCACCCTTTCATCTCAAACTTCATCCGCTCGATCACGTCGTTCTGAAGCTCGCGATTCAGCGGCGTGAAGAAGGCGCTGTATCCGGCAATGCGGACCATGAGATCGCGGTGCTCTTCAGGGTTCTCCTGGGCATCAACGAGGGTCTCGTCATCAAGGACATTGAACTGGATGTGATACTGCATGTTCTTGAAGTGAGTCTTCACCAGGGCGAGCGCACGGTTCCGGCCCTCCTCGTTGGTGAGGGTCTTTGCGCCCAGCCGCATGTTGAAAATCGATCCCTTCTGGAACCAGATGCTCGGCAGCTTCGCTTCAGAGTTTATGACGGCGGTTGGGCCTCTCTGCTCGGAGCCGTTGGCAGGCGACACGCCGTTGTTCACCGGGGCGCCGGCCTTGCGCCCGTTGGGCAGTGCCCCCACCGACTTCCCAAACGCGACGTTGCCGGTTACCGAACTGAGGCTCAGCGCGAAGTTGGCCGGGACAGGACCTTTCCCATATCGGGAGCTCTTGAAATCGTTCTGGTAGGTGGATCCCAGGAACTCGTCGATCTCGACGGTCCACTTGTCGGCATAGTCGTCGTCATTGCCGAACTTCGGCACCTTGGTTATCAGCATCTGCCGAATCTCGGAACCTGTTGGGGATGTCGTCTCATCCTCAAAGTCGGTGTGCATCGCGTGGGTGAGCTGCTCCGGCCTTATTACCTTCTTGTCGAAGAGGGCGTACTCAATGGCGGCGAAGGAGTCGCCCACCGACACCGCGCCGGCCGTGGGCCCGCCGTCGGCGGTGTAGCGCGCCCCTCCCTCGATGAGGGACTTCCCGCGCTCAATGCAGTCGTGAACGAGCGAGGATCGAAATGCGTTCTGATCGTGGAGGATGTGCATCTCGTCTGAGATGTGTTCCACTATGACCTGCAGCTCCATGTAGCAACGAAGCTGTCGCTTGTACGCTTTCATGATTTCGGCGGGGCTCTTGAAGGTCGTAAGATCTCCGTCGCCGGGAAGAAGCGTGTAACCCGTCGCCGGGTCGGTACCATTGTTGAGGGTTATCTCAAAGACCTTTGCCAGGTTCAGCCACGATCCCTTGGCCGCGAAGTCCCACTTCCCCGGGATGGTGGCTTCAATGCAGCCGACCGGCGCCCAGGTGTGGAGATCTTCCTTGGCAATGCCCATGTTCTCCAGGATGCGCATGACACCCGGGTCGCTGTAGAACGCCGGCTGTCCCCCTTTGTGAGCCTCTACGACTTCAAGTGCTCGATGCATGAACTCATCCGGGGTCCCTTCAAACCACTTCAGTGACACCGAAGGCTTGGTGAGTCCCATTTCGGCCGTCGCGTCCAGTACTACGTGGGTCAATTCGTTGACCGCATCTTTGCCGTCCGCAGTCTGCCCGCCAATGGCGAGGTTCTCGGCAAGATGGTAGCCGGGGAAGTACTCGCTGTCCGGCCAGGACCGGAGCTTGCTGATCTCGTTGGCCTTGATGAAGAATGATTCCACGAGCTCCAGCGCGGTTTCGCGGGTCAGCGCCCCGGAGGCGATGTCCTGCTCGTAGTACGGCCAGAGGTACTGATCAAAACGTCCCAGCGAGATGGCATGGCCGTTCGTCTCGATCTGAAGGATGAGCTGGACGAACCAGACCGTCTGGATTGCCTGCCAGAAGGTTTCCGCCGGGTTTGCAGGAACCTGTCGACAGTTGGCGGACATCTGCAGGAGTTCCTTCTTTCGGCCGGGGTCGTCGGTGTCCAGAGCGAGTTCCGCGAGGTGGTCGGCGAACCGCCGGGCGTAGTTGATTACCGCCCGGTTGGATGTGATCACTGCCTGGAGGAACCAGTACTGGGAGATGGTTCCCGGCTCGGTGAGGTCCAGTTCCTCCAGGCGCTTCTCCGCATGGGCAATGACGTGGTTGAGCCCGTGCTTCAGAACCATTTCGTGATCGGGAAGGACGTTGCCGAGACCGGCGGCGGCGCACCACGTGTCGTCAATGGCGTTGATCTCCCAGGCGACGCGGGCCTCCTCCGGAAGTTGGCTCCACACATTGCTGATGAGGGTTTTGTTCTCCCAGTAGTCGATTGTCTCGAGGATCTGCTGCTTCGCCTCTTCCGTGTAGGTGAATTGATCGCAGGGTCGCTGGGCAAAGTGGTGTGGATCACCGTCAAATTCGCTGACGATCCAGTCAGTGGAGTACTCCGGAAAGACCGGAGCGGCTCGGACCGAACTTGCCTGATTCCCGGCGAGAAGTTCGCCGTCTCGAACAAAAATGGTCATGGAGTCAAGGACATCGTAGAGCGACTGGGCCCGTCGTTTGACGATTGGCTGGCCTTCACTCTTCTTCATCGACTCGGTGAAAATCACCGCCCGTTCCGGACAGATCCCCGGGAAATTCTCAAATAGCCCATCTCTCAACGCCTCGATTCTCGTGTTCACCTGCGACCCCTTCTCTGAAAACGGTTTCAGTCGATCTCAAGAATACCATGGAATCCCGGATTCATCAAACCCTTCTGCAGTGGCATGGCGGGCGCGATAGAGACATAGGGCCATCTTGACCACCACGCTCAGTGACACTTTCTTCGTTGACAGGTGTTCTGCGGGGCTGTAGGATTCTGAGAGTTGAAATCGATTTCAGATCGGAAGGTTGTCAGGTGGGCCGATATACCATTTCTGAGATAGCAAAACTATGCCGGACCTCGCCGGCCACGGTCTCGCGAGTCCTCAACAACCCGGATCTGGTGGCGGAGCCTCTCAAGGGCCGCATCAGGAAGAAGATGGAGGCGGTCGGATACAAGCCGAATCCGTTTGCCTCGCGGCTCAGTTCTCAATCCCGATGGGGGCTCGCACTCTTTGTGTTTGACATTCTCAACCCGTTCTTTGCACTGATTGTTCGGAAGATCGGCCATTTGGCCATGGAGCAGCGGATCCCCCTGACCGTCTGCGACACCGAGAACAACGAGGAGAAGGAGCGGATCTACCTGGACTATCTCCTGGACAACAAGATTGCCGGGATCATCTTTGCCGAGGGGATCTCCATGCCCACCATTGAACGGGCACAGCAAGAGACGAAGACAGTTCTGATAGACCGCCACTATAGGGAGGGCCTCATTTCCGAGGTGACGAGCGACAACTACATGGGCGGTCGACAGGCCACCGAGTACCTCCTGCAGCTCAATCACCGCAAGATCGGGTTCATCAGCGGACCGAGCAATTGGTCCTCCGCCGAGGAACGGCTGCGCGGGTACCGGGAGACGCTGGAGGAGAACGACCTCCCGTTCCAGGAAGAGATGGTCTTCCCGGGAGACTTGCGGTTTGAGTCCGGAGTCCGCGCACTCGAATACTTCCTGACCCTTCCCGAGTGGCCGTCCGCCATCTTCAGCGCCAACGACCAGATGGCATTTGGCGTGTTGAGCAAGGCAAACAGCCTGAACATCTCCATCCCTGATGACCTGTCATTGATCGGTTTCGACGATATACCACTCTACAACCTCTACACCACGAAATTGACTGCCGTTCGGCAGGATATCGACGCTCTGTGCAACACGGCCTTCGAGATCATGCTCTCCAAGCTCAACGGCGAAAGCAGCGGGTCGGCAGGTCGACCCGAAGATGCACCCGAAGAGAGACGGATTGTCATCCCTACCAGACTGAAGATCGGGGAGACCTGCAGCAAGTACGCCGGCTCCCCTGCCCAACCGGTACAGAGAATCGGCTGATGGGATCGGAGTTCGCCGGCGGCGATGAGGCCACCGTCTTTGACATAGAGAGATACGCGGTGGAGGACGGCCCCGGGATTCGCACCGTCGTCTTCTTCACAGGCTGCAACCTGCATTGCACGTGGTGCCAGAATCCCGAATCGCACAGCATGAAGCCGCAGGTGATGTACTACCGTGATCAATGCGCGGCATGTGGAAAGTGCGTAACCGCCTGTCCGGTCGGTGCGGTCCGGAATTCCCCACCCGGCGGGTTCCTCACCGATCACCAGAAGTGCACGCTCTGCGGATCATGCGTGGACGCCTGTTTCCACAGTGCGCGGAAAATTGTCGGCCGGCGGATGACCGTCCAGGCCATCATGGATGAGATCCTCAAGGATCGGGCTTTCTACGAAAGCTCGGGTGGCGGAGTGACCTTCTCCGGCGGAGAGCCGTTGCTCCAGGCGGACGCCGTCCTGGAACTCGCCCAGCGATGCAAGGCGGAGGGCATCCATACGGCCCTGGAAACCGCCGGCTTCATCCAATGGAAACTCATCGAGAGGCTCCTCCCCTGGTTGGATCTCCTCTACTTTGACTTCAAGCATATCAACTCGGAGATACACCGCCGGGTCACTGGCGCCCCCATCGAACTGATCATGGAGAACATCCGCAGGGCCGCTGAATCCTTTGAGAACATGGTGGTCCGAATACCGGTAATCCCGGGCGTCAACGCAGACACCGAGACCCTGTCCCGGATGTTTTCGTACCTCGCAGAGCAGACCCGGGTCCGGACTGTGGAACTCCTCCCGTTTCATCGGCTCGGGGGCGGCAAGTACGTCGGGCTCGAGATGGAATACGCCTTTGAGACCGTAGCCAACCTGAGCAGAGAAGATTGCCTGCCCTTTGCAGAGGCCGGCCGCCGTCTCGGGCTCGCGGTCAGCGTGGGCGCGCAAGGCGCATGAAGAGGCTGGACATGAGTCCATTGAGGCGTTGGAGCGACATCTTGGATAGTAATACACACATAAATTGATCCAATTGTACCAAAACCAATAGCACTTCTCTCGAATTCGCGATAAATACACGAAATATCCTTGACAACCTCTCACATCATGTTACAATCGTCTCATTCTTGAAACCGATTTCAGTGCCGCGGCTTCGGCACGGACACCGAAATCACGACCATCCTTTAAGGAGGAACTATGTCGAGAAAACTGATTGTTCTAGTGCTGGTGGTGCTTCTGGTACCTGCAGGTTTCCTGTTTGGTAAGGGAGCAGATGAAGAGGCGTCCAACCTCATGGTCATCATCACCCCGGATAAGGACAACACCTTCTTCACCGCCGAGGCGGATGCTGCGAAGGCGATGGCTGAATCCCTGGGTTATGAAACCCTGATGGCAGTCCACGGTGACGATCCGAACGAGGAAAGCGACATCATTGATACCGCGATCTCCCGGAATGCTGCGGCAATCATCATTGACATTGCAAATGCCGATGCCTCACCAAACAACCTGCAACGCGCAATTGACGCGGGTGTTCCTGTGTTCTGCATGGACCGCGAAATCAACGTCGCGGGCATCGCGTTGGCCCAGCTCATTTCCGACAACTTCCAGGGCGCAACTCTTGGCGCGGAGCTCTTCGTTGAGCTGCTGGGTGAGAAAGGCAACTGGGTAGAACTGGTCGGCAAGGAGTCCGACACCAACGCCGGCGTCCGGTCACAGGGATACCACTCCATCATCGATCAGTACCCTGACATGGTGATGGTTGCCCGCGAAACGGCAAACTGGAGCCAGACCGAGGCGTTCTCCGATATGGAGTCAATCCTGCAGGCCAACCCCGACATCAACGGCATCATCTGTGGCAACGACACCATGGCTCTTGGTGCGCAGGCCGCCATTGAGGCCGCCGGTCGCGACGACATCATCGTCATGGGCTTTGACGGCAATGACAACGTGCTGGACTCTATGCTTCAGGGCAAGATTGACGGTACAGTGATGCAGCCGAACGCGCTCAATGCGGAAATGGCAGTACAGCTTGCCGACGAGTACATCCGAACCGGATCTACCGGCATGGCAGAGGAAAAGATCCTCAACGGCTGTTTCCTCATTACTCCTGACGTCGCCGACGAATGGCGAGGATTCAAGAAGCTTTAGTCAACCGACTATAGGCTTTGAGGGAGTTCGGCTCTTCGGGGTTGGGCTCCCTTCTTTCTATCCGGGGTACCGCCCGAGCAAGGAGGCGCAAGATGACGCACAAAGCCACGAAATTGCCAGCGATTTTGACCGCATTGGCGGTAGGTGTCTCTCTATTAGGCGCGTGTACCGTTGTGAGAATCGGCGAGGAAGAAGCCGAGGAGGGCGGCCAGTTTTCAACCTGGACGAAGACCGGAACCGGCTTCGATGCGGTTGAATACGTGGAGGCGGTGTGGGATGAGCAGATCATTCCCGCCTATGAAGAAACGGCTATGGACTATGAGACAATCATCGCCGCTCTTCAGGCTGACCGGGCCGCCGCAATAGACCAGTTCGGACTCGTCCGTGATGCCGGTGAACCCGCGGCCGTGTTCAAAGTGCGGGGCGATGCCGTCGTGCTCGAGTTTGACGACACGTCGCGGAACGGTGTGTTCCGTATCGAGTTTGAGCCGACCGACGGCGAGCCAGATGCCGTGCTGCAGGTTGGGCCGGTCATCCGGGGTACCGCAATCAGGGATTCGGTTGACTTCATCCGGTTCACAGACGTGGGCAATCAGCTTCAGTTTGCCGCCCTGGCCAATGAATTGAATGCCCGAATGGCCAAAGACTCGGTGGAGCCTCTGGATCTTGAGAACATCGCCGGTGTGAGAATCTCCTTCCTTGGCACCTTCAAGCTGGAAGAGGCGAAATCAATTGATGACGTGGTTATCACCCCGGTGAGAATCGATCTTGTTGCGCAGGACCAGGACTGAACATGGTTGAAGACACGCATGAAGAGATGCCGGAAAACGGATCTCGCCTCATCATGGAAGCCATGGGGATTACCAAGGTATTTCCCGGGACCACCGCACTGCAGGATGTCGATTTCAAGATCTACAGCGGCAAGGTCAACGTGCTGGTGGGTGAGAACGGCGCCGGCAAGTCGACACTGATGAAGATCATTGCGGGAATAGAACAGCGAACCGCCGGCACTCTCTATCTCTACGACGACGATGGGAATGCCGAAGAGGTCTCTTTCGGTTCAACGCGAGATGCCGTGAAGAAAGGGATCGGCATTGTGCACCAGGAGCTCAACTTGTTCGGTGATCTGGATGTTGCAGAGAACATCTTCATGAACAAGGAGATGACGAGATACCGTTCGGCATACATTGATCATGCAGGCCAGGCTGAAAAAGCGACAAGAGTCCTGGAAAGACTGGGGCACCCCAGCGCCCCG
>JAHOYX010000219.1 GCA_019038705.1 Spirochaetales bacterium | reverse complement strand
CCATCAGGAGGAGCCGGACACGGTGCGCGGGGTCCTTGAATGCGGCCTGGACTGCCCCGGATAGCGCACGGAACGCACGCACACCGCCAAGGAATCGCGGGCTTGCCGGGACGGGAACAACCGGAGCCTTCCCGCCTGAGAGCAACGTCGCCAGATGCGCGGGCCGCGGGAACCAGAGAGAGACTGTTGGAAAAAACCGTCGCGTGGCGCTGAAAGTTGCGGCGCCGTTGTTCACCCGGATGCTGCACTTGGGGCCACCCGGTGTCAGAAGCTGAACTGTTGCACGTTTGGGGTATGCCTCGCGGATGAGCTCCGGCGGAAGCTCGGCGATGAGGCGGAGCGTCGCATGCGCACGCACGTATGCGTGGACTACCGGATCTGGTTTCGCGGACATGGATGCCTCACAGTTTGTCGATCAGCATACTGCACTTCCCCGACGGGATCGGCAGGGTCTTCTTTTTCCTGCCGAGCACATCAATGGTGAAGTAGTAGAGTTTCTCGGATTCGAGCCGAATCTCCCAGCCGCGACCGCTCTTGTTACTCAGTATCGTGATCATGTTCCGTTTGAGCGACAGGTTCTCAATACCCATGATCTCCAACGTTGGAACAATCCAGTCCACGGTTTTTCTGGGAAGGCTCACGTAGAGGCCGATTATGTTCTCAATCATCAGGGCGACCGTGGACAGGGCCGTGTAGGTGATGAACAACGGCCGCGGGAAATCCTTCTTTCCGGGCCAGTGCGCCGGCCCGTCCTTGCGGGGCAGGTACGCCTCCCAGACGGTCCCGCGCTCCTTGCCTTCCGGATGGAGGGTGTCCAGCATGTAATAGAGATGCCGGATGGAGCACTCACGCGCAAACTCATACTTACCGTGTTTCTCCAGCCCTTTGATCACCATGAATGTGAATGGAGGATAGACCGAGCCGCGGAATCCTGTTCCACGTTCGGAAAACGCCTCCTCGTCAGCTGCGAGCGTGGGGAAGGGGTTCTCGGTACCGAAGGTGGAAGGATTCTGTAGATGCGCAATGAGCTGCTCGGAGCGCGGCTCATTGGGTAACTCCGCCAACAGGGGCCAGAAGCTGGCAATGGTTTTGACCTTGATTTGCTCACCATTCTTATCCAGATCGTAGTAGATGCCGTCCGCATCGTTCCACATCAGACTGTTGATCCTGGACTTCAGCGAAAAATAGTGGCGCTTGAACCGAAAACTGATCTCCTTGTCGTTGAGAATGTCCCCGAGCTCCGCCATGTACAGTGCGTTGAGCGCCTGTTGCGTGTTGAAATCAATTGGATAGGTCGTCCCTTTTCGGGGGGCATTCTGCATCATGGTGGCGGCCAGGGGAACCGCGTACAATCCGGTCTCGTCCTTGAAGGTGTCTTCCAGCCATTGATAGTAACGCTCGAGGATGGGGACTACGTCACGGATCCGTTTCTTGTTTCCGATCTTGTGGTAAATGTTGTATTCAGCCCACGCAAAGAGTGGCGGCTGGACGCCCTCCGGATTGTCCTTGATGGGTACCGGCTTGCCGTCCTTGAGACTGTATTCCCCCCGGATTGCCCCGTTCTCTTCCTGCTTCCCGTAGAAGTTGTCCAATTGGGCGGCAACCGGAAAGATCCGGTTGCTGTACACCAGGAAGAAGGTGGATAAGATCGACTCAAACTGAATGATGCTGTCGGTATTCGGTGTATTGAAGAAACGGCTGCAGAGCTTGCTTTTGACAGTCCCTTTGCGCAAGAACTCGTTGGACCACGCCCAGGTCTGGTCGTAGATGTCGACAAAGTCCTGATCATAGAAATGAATCTTCGGGAACTCTCGTTTGCTGGAAGCTGAAGTTTGTGCCGGCTCTTCCATGTAAGTTTCCAAATCACTCACTCTTTACTTGCCGGTTCAAACCGATGTAGTGTGTACAAGTCTGCGTTCGGGGTCCGTCCTTAAGGTTACGTGAACATACAGTCAACCCCGGCGCTTGTCAAATACGGACCCGCCCCCGGCGCGCTGTCTGTTACCGATGGGTATCACTTGTGGCACACATACTGATAGTTGACGATGATCCCGCCGTACGCGGCAACACTGCCCGGCTCCTCTCCGGCAAAGGCCACACGGTTGTGGAGGCAGAAAGCGGGGACCAGGCACTGCGCTATGTCGACGAGGCCGCGGTTGATCTGGTGATTATGGATATCGTGATGCCCAAGAAAGGCGGGGTGGAAGCGATCATGGAGATACATGCGCGCCATCCGCGGATCCCGGCCGTCGTCATGTCGGGCAAGGTGCCGCTCGGGACCGCTGCAGTGGACAGCCTCATGGAACATTGCGGTTCCAAAGCCGTTCTCTCCAAACCCTTCACAGCGGCCGAGTTACTCGCTGCCGTAGAAAAGGCGCTGGCCTGTTCATCTTGACACGAGGCCCCCGGCCCGGCGTATTCCCCTGCCATGGATCGGGGCGAACTCCAGCTCACCGCTGAGTTGGTTCTCATTGATCTTGATGACTCCCGTCTGACGGCCTTTGAAAACAGTGTTGGTGAGTTGCTCGATCACCTCGCAGTCATGAGTTCGTCTGATGTTACCGGGCTCTTCACGGTGGATTACTTCGGTGAGCGGGGGCAACGCATACACGACCACAAGATGCTGCTGGAAACTCTCCCCAGGTTCGGTCTGAAGGCCGATGACCTCACCGACTACGTCAATATCTTCAAGTACGGGTGCCCACCGCACGGCGGGTTCGCGATTGGCCTCGAACGACTGACCCAGCAGATCCTCGGGTTGGCCAACGTCAAAGAGGCCTCCCTGTTCCCGCGCGACCGCAAACGCGTCCGCCCGTAAACGCGGCAGGCATCACCCTCGGCCCACGGGCGCCCCGGCAGTGCTCAACCCCACGCGGGAAGAATCGCTTGCAAACCAGGGTTGCGGGCCCTACCATAGCCGTGGATGCAAATCCCAGTCAGACTCTTTCGATTCACAGTGACGAGAACCCTCTCCGTCCTCAGGTGGATTACGATTGTGGTCGCAGCGACGTTCTTGATTTCAGCGTGTGCAACCAGCGAACCTGGTCACGAGGCGCCGGGGACGTCGGGAATCGAGGCGGGCCCGGATGTCCCGCAACCCCCTGATATTGAACCCGAGCAACGCAGCCCATTGCGCTACCCCCGCCTGCTGGACGATCCGGAGACGCTGACGGCCGCGAGAGACGACGCCTGGAGCGACGGCGCCGGAACGAATAGTCCGACAACTGACCCACTCATTGAGGAGTTGCTCGCATCGCTGACCCTGAGGCAGCGGATCGGACAACGCTTCATCGCGCATGTCCCGGGATCCCGCGTTTCCTACGGGGCAGGGCGGGCGATCGTGGAAGTGGCGCCGGCCGGCTTCATCATCTATCCGTGGAACTTTGACACCGCGGAGGACCTCCGGCGACTGACCGGATCTCTGCAGCGCCTTGCGGGATCGGTGACCCCTGGAATCGATCTCCTGCTCTGTGCCGATCAAGAGGGCGGCCGGGTTGCCACCCTTCGCTCTCCGGAGTTTATCCGAGTTCCTTCGGCACACGCCATGGGCGGGCTCGGGAGCTCACCCATTGAGGCGGCGGCCTACCTCACCGGCGTGCAGATGCGCGATCTTGGTCTCAATATGAACCTGGCCCCCGTGCTCGATGTCTACGGCGTCGCCGACAACTCGATCATCGGCGATCGGAGCTACTCCGGTGACCCGGCCACGGTCGCGGGCATCATTGAGCCGTACCTGCGTGGCAGCGGCAAGGCGGGAATCATCAGCGTCGCCAAACATTTCCCCGGTCATGGCATCACAACGGTGGACTCGCACGGCGAACTACCGGTGGTGGATACCACGTTGGAGGATGTCCGGTCCCGCGACCTGATTCCATTCGCGGCCGCGATTGACGCCGGAATTGACGTAATCATGACCGCGCACATTCTCTTTGAGTCGGTGGATCCGTTCTATCCAGTCACGCTCAGCCGGCTCTTTCTCACAGATCTCCTTCGCGGAGAGCTGGGTTTTGATGGCGTCGTCATGAGTGACGGCATGGAAATGGGGGCAATTCGGGACAACTACGATCTCACCGAAACCTTGATCCGCCTGTTCCGGAATGATGTCGATCTCATGCTCCTGTTCGTGAGCTACGATGTGGTTGAGCTTGTTGATCAGGTGGAGGAGCTGGTCCGTATCGGAGAACTCACCGAAGATGACATTGACAGGGGTGTGCGGCGCGTGCTCCGGCTGAAGCTCGAGCACGGGCTTGCTGATCCAGGCGCCCTGTGACCTTCGCTCTGGTCGGTCTGCTTCTCGGGTTGATCAACACCACAACGCTCCATATCGCGAAAGCCATGCAGCGGCACGGCATCAACACCCTCCGGTGGGCCAGGCTGAGCGCCGAAGAGCGTTCCGGGAAACATGCGGCAATCTACATTGTCGGGGTGATCCTCAACCAGACCACGCCACTCTGGATCATTCTGGCAAATCGATACTCGGCCCCGGCGTACGCGACCGGGATGTTTGGCGTTGGGCTCGTACTTCTGCTTGTATACTCGAGCGTCGTTCTGAAGGAGCCGGTCTCCCCGGTCAATTACCTTGGGGCGATCATTGTCATGGGCGGCACGATTCTCTTCAGCGTCCACTCGATCCAGATGGGCAGTCTGGATGTTTCGCTGATGGATCGCCGGACCGTTTTCCTGTTCAGCGTGGCGTACATGGCGGCGTCAAGCCTCGGTCTCATGGTGGGATTCCGCTCGCGCAAGGGGCGCATCATCGGGATTGCATTTGGGATGTTTGCCGGCGCCGCCGCCGGCCTGGATCCAATCCTCAAGGCCCTTGGGCAGAACGCCTCCGGGTCCGCTTCGCTCATTCCCACCGAACTCTGGGGCTGGCTTCCGTTTGGACTGAGTTTCGTTCTCGGCTCCTGTGGCTTCTTCACTGTCCAGATTGCCTTTCTCCGTGGAGCACGGGCGAGCGTGTTCGTCCCATTCCAGAGCAGCCTCTACGTGCTCCTCCCGGTTGTGGTTCAGCTCCTGGCGCTCCCGGGCTATGCGGCAACGCCCATACTCGTCACCGGCATCGCGTGCATTGTGGCGGGCATCATCTTCATGCAGCTTGGGCGTAATCCGGCGGCGTCCGTGGTTGAGGAAGCGGCCGCGACTTGATCGCGGCCGCCCAATGCATCTACAACTGCTCTTCGCTCTCGCGCACCATCTGGGTCACCGTCTGCAGCACCGAGTTGATGTTGGTGAGGTCCATGGGCAGCATGAGTTTGGTGCCCGTTCGCGCGAGCTTGTTGAGCTCCTGGATGTACTGTTCTGAGATCCGCATGACCAGCGCGGCATCGCCGGCTTCGTTCTCAAGGGCCCGAGCCACAAGGCTCAAGCTTTCGGCGGTCGCGTGCGCGAGGGCTCTGATCTCCGAGGCGCGCCCCTCGGCTTCGTTTACGAGTTTCTCCTTGATGCCTTCCGAACGGTTGATGGCCTCTTCCATGACACCCGCGGAGTAGTTGATCCGGCTCTCCATCTCGCCGAGACTCCGGGCAATCACGGCGCGCTTTTCGCGCTCGGCCCGTAGCTGCATCTCCATGGATTTGAGGATGTTGTCCGGCACGCGGATATTCTGGATCTCGTACCGCGTGATCTGCACACCCCATGGGTCCGTTGCCTGATCGATATTCCGCAGGATTGCGCCGTTGATCTGCTCACGCTCCTCGAAGGTGCGGTCCATTTCGAGCTTGCCGATGACCGAGCGCATCATAGTCTGCGCAAGCTGGATGGTGGCGTATCGGAAGTCCGAGATGCCATAGCTCGCCTTGTTGGGATCTACCACTCGGAAGTAGAGCACACCGTCCACCTCTACCTTCACGTTGTCCTGCGTGAAGCACGGTTGGGTCGGCACGTCGATCGCCTGTTCCTTCAGGCTGTGTCGATACTTCACCTTGTCAATGAACGGGACGAGGATGTGGAACCCGGCCTCCATCGTGTGCGCGTACTTGCCGAGCCGCTCGACCACCGCGACAGTCCGTGCCGGAATGATACGGATGCTTCGGAGAATACCGATGATGAGCACGAAGGCAAGCACACCGAGTGCTCCGAGAAGGGGTACAAAGGGGTTCATGCTCTGCCTCCTTCGCGTGTGTCCCGAACGATCCGCGCACCGTCGGGACTGCCGCCGGTCACCGTGTCAAACAGAGTTTTGATGTGAGCGATGTCAAACGGCAGGACCTGCGTCTCCGCCTGCTCAAAGATTTCGCCGAGCCGTGAGATGAACTGCTCGCCAATCCGCAGGCTCACCGCCTGCCTTCCCTTGGGGAGTTGAATCGATTTTGCGACCTCTACGATGCCTTCGGCCGTGGCCGCTGAAACGACCTCGATAGCCTGAGCGCGTCCTTCGGCCTCGGTGATGCGGCGTTGCCGCTCGCCTCGACTAAGGTTGATTGCCTCTTCGCGCTCTCCTTTGGAGAGATTGATGCGGGATTCCTTCTCGCCCTCGCTTTTCAGGATCTCGGCACGCTTCTCCCTCTCGGCTTCAACCTGAGCCTCCATGGCCGTGAGGATGGTGTCGGTGGGGGTGATGTCACGGATTTCGTAACGGGTGACCTTGATACCCCACGGATCCGAGGCCTCGTCCACGGCTTTCACCACGGCGTCATTGATCTCATCACGCTCGGAGAAGGTGTTGTCCAGCTCAATCTTGCCAATCTCGCTTCTCATGGTGGTCTGTGCAAGCTGAGCGGATGCAAATCGATAATTCTCTATTCCGTAACTCGCCTTCTCGGGATCAACCACCTGGAGATAGAGAATCCCGTCAACCGCCACCTGGACATTGTCCCTGGTGATACAGATCTGGGGCGGGACATCGATTACCTCTTCCTTCAGATTGTTCTTGTACGCCACCTTCTGGACGACGGGAATCACGAGGTGCAGCCCCGGGCCCAACGTGCGTTTGAACTTCCCGAACTCTTCTATGATCCAGGCTTCCTGCTCCGGTACAATCCGGATGAGCTTGAAGAAGACCAGAAAGAAGAGCACGAGAAGGACGCCACTCAACAGATATGCGCCAACTACGCTCATTGTTTCCTCCTTGGTGAGGGTACCCTCATTGGGGGTACCCCTGCGGTTGCAGGTTATTCAGAATCGCCGTTCTCCGGCGTCGTTGAATCACTCGGGGACGTTGAATCCCCCGGCGGTTCCACCAGGGGCCCGCCCGGTAGTCCCGGGATCGATCCGGTGACGAGGTACTTCAAGCCCTCGCGCCGGATGATTGCCACCTTGTCGCCCTTCTCGAAGCTCTCGTCGTAGCTTATCGCAGTCCAGCTGGTGCCGCCAAATCTGATCCGCCCCGGTTTATCCGGCGTGATCTCTTCCAGGACGTCGGCCATTTCTCCGACCAGTTCGGCCTGATCGTCTTTCACGAACTTGCGTCCTTTGAACCATCGGGAGAAATACCGGCGAAATCCGATCAGCGAGAGCGTTGAGAATCCAAGCCATATGACGATTTGCAGCGGGATGCTTCCTGCCAGCGGCGGGATGAGCGCGATTAACAATGAATTGAGGAGAGCGCCGAGCCCGAAGAAGAATATGACGAACTCCGGCACGATGAACTCGGCAAGAATGAACGCGAGGCCGGCAATCGCCCAGATCAAGGGAAGCATAGATCGACGATAGCCTCACGTCCCGGCGGTGTCAATGAATGCGACACCATTCGGCAGGGCAAACGCATTTGAGCGCCCGCAGATCGAGACCATCCGGCACCACGAACCTGTTTCGCGCTGAGTCGGGGAGCCCTGTAGGAGAAACATCGCAAAGTGGCATAGAGTAGTGATATGCAAAGTGACATGCGGCAATTTATCGAACATCTGCCCAAGGCTGAGCTTCATATGCATATAGAAGGCTCCCTGGAACCGGAACTGAAATTCCAATTGGCGGAACGCAACGGCCTGGAACTTCCGTATGAGGATGTCTCGGCGATGAGAAGGGCCTATCGATTTGACGATTTGCCGTCGTTTCTTGCCGTCTACTATGAGGGAATGAGTGTTCTTCTCGAAGAAGACGATTTCTACGATCTTACTTTGGCGTATCTCAGGAAGGCCGCTTCGCAGAACGTCGTCTATGCCGAGTTGTTCTTTGATCCACAGGCC
>JAHOYX010000168.1 GCA_019038705.1 Spirochaetales bacterium | reverse complement strand
GAGAAACAGATACTGCTGACAGCCTACTCACCGATTGCCCGTGGAGCAGTGGTAACCGATGCAAGGATGATGGCCATTGCAGAGCGGAACAACGCGACTCCGGTGCAGGTTGCCCTTGCCTGGGCGATGGAGAAGGGAATCATCGTCATCCCGAAGGCTACGGGGCGGGATCACATTGAGGAGAACTTCCGGGCCGAGCAGGTTGATCTGCCACCCGAAGACATTGCGGAGATCGACGCGTTTGAGGATCACAGGCGAATGATCGACGGTCCGTGGAAGCACTATCCGCTTGAATAATCAACGGCTGTTGCGGAGCGCGCCGGCACCGGCGGCGAGAAGCAGATCGATTACTTCGAGGTTTCTTGAACGGGTTCCGTATTTGAGCGTGCGCTCGAGTGGGGTGTCCCCAAGGAAGTCCTCGGTTGCGATATCGGCACCGGCATCCAACAGAATGGCCACCGTCCTCGGATACGGGAGTGCCGTATGAAGCGGGGTGCGGCCGAACATGTCTGCCGTATCGACGTTGGCCCCGGAGCCAAGGAGCAACAGAACTATGTCCGTATACGGCACAGCCCGATGCAACGGAGTCCTGCCAAACTGGTCCGGCGCATCTGCCGATGCACCGTTGGTTATGAGTTGTTCTGAGATCGAATAGAGCCCATGTTCGGCTGCCCAGTGGAGGGGAGTTTCCTCGGCCTCAAGATCCGGGAGACTCTGGGCGCCGAGGGCACCCACGCTCACGACGAGGAGTCCCGCCATCAACCACGCCCGAATCGATCGGCTTTGATCAAATCTGAGTTCAGTCACCGTTTATAGAATCGGCGGCGGAGGGGAAGATCTGAACACGCCCGTGGAGCCTGCAGATTCGGCACGCGCTAGCCGAGGACCGCCTCCAGGGCATCGTCCACGCTTCCGTCAAATTCCAGATGTTTCGTGCCACGCCCGGCTATTGCCTGCTCCATCTTCTCCCCGAACTTGCCGGCGACAATGATGTCCACTCCCTTGTCCGCGAGCATCTTGGCCACTCCAAAACCGGCGCCACCACCGCCCACGGCAAAGGGATTGGAAATCGATTCCAAAAGGTCCTTCTTCTCATCGTAGATCAGGTAGTACGGTGATCGACCTGCCTGCGCGCCGACCAATGAAGCTTCTGATTTCTGTGATGCGACTGCAATCTTCATGGCGATTCTCCTCCGCTCTTGCGTCCAAGTAGTTCAACGATATATCCATTCGCCACCGAGAACACCACCATGTACCCGGTCACGACGATTGTCATTTCCAGACCGAGAAAAACGATCATCATCGGCAAGAGAGGGAGCTTCACGGCCCTGTTGTAGAGGAAGGATGCAATCAGAGCATCGCGCATACCTTTCTCTTTCAGATCGCTCAGGAGCGGGTACCACATGTAGATGGGTCCCGCGGATAGTATTCCGGCTGCGATGACAATGATCCACCCGAGAGGCCCGGACTTGTGCCCGAGGAACCTGACAATCTGCCCGGTCTCAATGAAGAGATTGGTGAGCAGCATGACACCGTAAACGATCCCGAGCACCGGAAGCACTTTCACCACCAGCCCGCCAAAGACCGACAGCCCGGATACTGCCGCATCAAACCGAACGATCAGGACAACGCCGTAGAGAAGGATCACCCCGGCCAGAAAGAGCCACCGTGCCCCAATTCTCTGGATGAGCGCCCTTACCACGGCAGGAACTCCGCGGTCACGGTGCACAGCAGAGCAACGACCACGGCCATGCCGTAGCTGACCAGGTTGCGAGTGATCGCAAATCGCCGGCCGAGCATCAGACTCTCTGCCGGTAACTGCACGAGACCCACGGTCACCCAGCTCAGGATGAATGCAATGACGGCACTCATGCTCACGCCGACGTTGAGTAACTCGCCCCCAATCACATAGCTTGTGACCGGGTTCCCGGTGGCGGCGCTCCCCAGCAGGGCGCCGATCAACGGATCAATAACGACATTGCCCGAAAATGCCCTGGCAAAGCTGTCTCCCGGGACGAGCACCGTGAACAGCCCGACCAGGAGGAGCACGCCCACCAGAATCGGAAGGCTCATGTTCATGCTGCGAAGCACCCCGAAGAGTGCCTCTTTGACTTTGCCGGTGTTCATGCGTCCAAAGCTTATCTTCACAGCGGCAACCGCGCGGTCACCAGATTGGCCAGGCTGCCGACCACAGTGACCGCGAGCAGCATCACGCCGAGCGACTTGAACCAGTCGCGGATTCCGAGTTCCCGCAGAAGCACGACGAGACTTGCAATGCAGGGAAAAAACATCGACAGAACGATTGTGCCGGTCATGAGCTGGGCCGTTGTAAGGCTTAAGGGTGCAAACATGCCGACGGCCACATCTTTCCGCAGGATTCCAACCAGGAGGGGAACCACGGCATCCTCCGGCAATCCCCAGAGGAAACTGACCACTGGCGATGTAAGGCCGGCAATGAAGTCGAAGATCGCAAACTGGAAAAGGATATTCACCACGAACACCGCGCCGAGGACTACCGGGATTGCCTCACGGAGGAAGCCGCTGATCCGCATCCACAGTTTCCGCAGCACATTTGACATCACCGGCAGACGGTATGGGGGTATCTCTACCAGCAACTCGGGCAGGGTACCCTTTGAGGTGAGCCGCAGAATCACCCCGACGACAAACCAGGTCAACGCCAGGAAACCGTACACGATCAGGACAGGAAACACACCGCGGTCACCAACCAATCCGACGATCATTGCCTGAAGAGCGGCGCACGGGACGGCGATGGAAATCAGTGTAGCGGTGATGAATCGTTGACGCCTTGTCTCCAGAATTCGGGCCGAAAGGATCCCGGGTACGTTGCAGCCCAATCCGAGCAGGGTGGGGATGATCGCATACCCGTGCAGGCCCAACCGGTGCATGAGGGTATCCAGGAACACGGCGAGCCGCGGGAGGTACCCGCTGTCCTCCAGAAGGGCAAGCACGAAGTAGAAGCTGGCAACGTACGGAAGTACCGCCCCGAGTGGGATGAACAAACCGGAAGTGAGCAGGCCAAACGACTGCATGAAATCAATATCACCGTCCACGAGATGCCCGATCAGCAGGCCGTGAAGGAACGTTCCGGAGTCCAGGGCTCGCGAGAGAGCCATGAGAGGCGGCTTCAGCAGGGCGTCAAACAGCGCTTCCGTCCCAAACGGCAGGGTGAGCCACGGCTCGCCCACAATACCGATTGCCCCACCAATCAGGAACTCACCGAGCAGGCGCACCAGTGAAAAGGTGCCTGCGATGACAAGCAGCGCAACGAGACTACCCCAGACAGGATGCACGCTGATCATCTCCAACCACTGCCCGAAGGTTGGGTGATGGTGGTGAAGGGTCTGCACCTCTCCGGTTATGGCCCCGACTTTGCGCCACACCTCCGCTCGGTCCATGTGCGCATGCCCGGTAGCCGAATCGGAGTGATGCCGAGCTGGGATGTGCGGATGCTGCGCCGGCTTTGGATGTTCATCCGAGAGTTCAACATCCGATGGCGGGAGCGCGAGCACGGCTTCTATCAGATCACGGACCCCTTCGCCACTGCGCGCCGTGATTGAAACAACGGGGACACCCAGTCGTTCCGACAGTCTGTCGGTGTCGATGGTGATGCCCTGCACGCGGGCCTCGTCGCTCATGTTCAGCGCCACGACCATCGATCTGTTCTGGGCCAGCAACTCCAGAGTCAACGGAAGATGCCGCTCAAGCCGGCTCGCATCCAGGACGTTGATGATCCGCGTGGCCCCGTCAATGAGACCAATAGTCACGCGAGCCGCCTCATCAAGCGGTTCCAGCGAATAGGTGCCGGGAGCGTCCACAAGCGTATATTCGCGCTCCTCGATGCGGACTTTTCCTTCGGTGTACGAAACTGTCGTGCCGGGGTAGTTGCTGGCGATGGTTCTCACGCCGCTCAGATGGGAAAAGAGCACGCTCTTGCCCACGTTCGGTTGGCCAACCAGCAGGAAGTCGCTGACTTTCGATCGCTTGGTTTGATTCTGCCCGATAACCTCGTCAGAGCCGCTCATTCGTGCGCCTGCACGAGGATCTTCTTTGCCATGCCGTGGCCGATGGCCACCTGTGCCCGATCAACCAGCAGGACAACCGGACCTATCTTGCCTATCCTGGAGATCTTACGAATGCGCCGGCCTTCGAGTATTCCGAGGGATCGCAACCTTTGCCGGGCTCCATGGCCACCCTCCAAACTGACGATGATGGCTGTTTGGCCGGTTTCCAGTTCGGTCAGCGGTAACTGACGCCGCAACGGCTGCGTCTGCCTCTCTTCGGGTACTCTCATTTTCCTGGATCTTCTCCGTGACCGAGTCGGCGGCCACGATCGCGGTCGCCGGCAATTCCCATCCAAGATACCCCAGACCGCGCCGCTCTTCAACGGGCAGCCGGAAGCGACCGTGGATGAGATTCGTTCTTCAGTGGGGCCGCGGGAGGGTTCAGTTCACCAGAGCCGGTTCGTCCGGAAATCGATTCCTGACGGTCTCGAACCGGGTCTCGAGTCGGGAGAAAATATCACTAATCACAGGGTCAAACTGTTTGCCGGTGAGGCGTTTGATCTCGCCGACCGCGTGATCATGGGTCCACGCATCCTTGTACGGTCTCCGTGAGGTAAGCGCGTCATAAACGTCGGCAACGGCGCCAATCCTGGCGCTCAATGGAATCTCGTCACCGGCGAGCCCGTGCGGATATCCCTTGCCGTTCCACCACTCGTGATGATGCAGAGCGATCCTGGAGGCAAGTGTCAGGAAACTCTGCTCGCCCAATTCATGGTCGGCTTGATTCAGGATCGTGTATCCCCAGTTCGTGTGTTTCTTCATGACCGTCCACTCGGATTCATCCAGCGGCCCGGGCTTCAGAAGGATCTGATCGGGCACACCGACCTTGCCAATGTCGTGGAGCATGCCGGAGATATATATGTCCTCGGGGTAGTGTTTCGAGACGTGGAAGCTGTACGGCTGGTCGTCATGGATTTCCCTGGTAACAAGACGCATGTACTCGCAGATCCTCTGAAGATGTCCGCCGGTCTCTTTGTCGCGATACTCCGCGAGTTTCGCGAGGCTCTTCATGGCGGTCGCCTGGGTCTTCTGAAGCAACGCTGTCGTGGTGGACAGCCGTTCATTCAGGCCTTGCTGCGTCTCCAGAGTCTCTTTCAGTTTCTCGTTCACGCTCACGTAGTCCGAAACGTCGAGCAGTACGCCGAAGACGCTCTTGCCCATCAGCATCGAGTAGTCCTGCACTGTTCGCACCCGGTCGTCGCCGGTGTGGACTTTGACCGTTAACGGCGTGAATCCATCGTTGCTGGTCAATCGTTGCAGCTGGAAGTTCCAGTCATTCTCTCGAATGAAGATCCCTGCCCGGGAGTTGAGGTCGTCCAGATTGGCGTAGTGAAACCCGTCCAGGAATCTCTGATTCACCGAAATGAAGGTCCCATCCGGTGACATCACGTACATTGGCAGATTCAGCAGGTCCATCAGCTTGCCGATCACCCGAGGAGTGAGATCGTCCGATCGATCTTCCGCGCTGTGGGCCCCGGCGCCAGTGCGGAGCGAAGCAATCTCCACCAGATCGCGTGTCTTGGACGAAAGAAGTCCGAGCACGGACCGGTTATGCCTGAGGAATTGCTTCGGGCCGGAACTCTTCACGAGAATCGCTCCTGCCACACCGCCACTGCGATCGAGGAAGGGCGAAAAGACTGTAACCGGTGAAAGGCCGCCCCCGCGGAAGATTCCCGACGGTATCGGGCTCTTCCCGTTGAGGATTGCCGGTTCGGCCGGCAAGAGGCCCGCGTTCGCGGCTGCAATCCGGTGGATAGAATGGTCATCGGCCCCGAGATGGAGACGATCGGTACAGATGAGACCAGCCGCCTCCACACCGGGAAGGGATTCTATCCAGTCGATAATCTCGCCAATCCTGCCCGTGAATGCACTCCGGGCATCGACTTTGTCAAATAGTTCGGTCATTTCGTTGAGGCTTGTCATACGCTCCCACGCAACGGCTTCGTGATCAGTATCGGTCGATTTGTGCCTCGGCGTTACGATGCGGGCGAAGTCTCGGGCGGAAGTTCAGACAGAATTCGGGTGAAATCGAGTGGATGGAACCCTTTTGTGGATAACGTCCTCAAGTGGATGGCGACCGGAGGCAATGATCGCCGGGATCCCGGCCTCGGTGATGCGACGCGCCGCGGCAACTTTGGAGCTCATGCCGCCGAGGCCAAGCGAGTTGGTTTCAGCCCCCGCCATGGCCTCAATCTCATCCGTGAACACCTCAACGTCCTCGATGAGCTGAGCCTGATCATGTTTCTTGGGGTCCGCGGCGTAGAGACCCTCTACGTCAGTGAGGAGAACCGCAAGATCAACGCGCGCGTTGACCGCGACGATCGCGGCGAGAATATCGTTGTCGCTGAACGATTTCTCAAAGTCGAACTCTTCCTTGTCCACCATGTCGTTCTCGTTCACCACCGGCACGATGCCACGTGAAAGATACGCATCGATGATTTGGGTGATCGTGTTTCGTTCCCGATCACTCGCGAAATTGTGGTGGGTCAGCAAGATCTGCGCGACAGAGACTCCTCGTTCCTTGAACAGATCCTTGTAGTACTTCATCAGGCGAACCTGTCCGATGCCGGAGAGCAGCTGCAGGTCAAGGACATCCCGCGGACGAGTGGTGATTCCCTGCAACTCCATCCCGGCGGCGACGGCGCCGGAACTGACAATCAGGAAGCGATGTCCCTTCTCAATGAGAGTAGCGATTTCCCAGACCTTCTGGGCAAGCCAGGGAAACCGGATTCTCGGCCCTTCACTTATCAGGGCGCTGCCCATCTTCACGAGGATCGTCATGAGAGATCCCGATGGGTGAATGTCATTCTGCCGTCGGCATAGTCGGCAACAATGTGGCCTTCGCCAACGATGCGGTACTTGGTCGTCGTCAACCCCTCGAGACCAACCGGGCCGCGGGCGTGGATTTTTCCGGTTGAGATCCCGACTTCCGCGCCCAATCCGTAGCGGAACCCGTCGGCAAAACGCGTCGAGGCGTTCCACAGCACCGAGCTTGAATCAACCCGGCTGAGAAATTGCTCGGCGCGGGCCCCGTCAGCGGTCACGATTGCGTCGGTGTGATGCGAGCTGTACCGATTGATGTGGTCTACTGCCGCGTCAAGGGAGGGAACGACCCGAATCGCCAGTACCAGGTCGTTGTACTCGGCACTCCAGTCCGACTCGTCGGCCGGGGCGGCATCGATGTGCCGTCGAGTTTCCGCGCAACCGCGAAGCTCCACGCCTTTGAGGGCACGAGCAATGTCGGGAAGAAGGTCCGTTCTTTCCTCGTGAATGAGGAGCGTCTCCAGGGCGTTGCAGACTGCCGGATACTGGGTTTTGGAATCCACCGTGAGCCTGATGGCCATCCCCGGATCGGCTGACTCGTCCACGTAGAGATGGCACACCCCGTCCGCATGCCCGAGGACCGGTATGCGGGTGTTGTCCTGAATGTAGCGCACCAGTTCGGATGATCCTCGCGGGATCATGAGATCGATCTGGCCATCCATCGTCAGTACCGATCCGATCTCTTCGCGGCCTTCAACAAGCGCAACGGCGCCATCAAACGCCGGGTCAGTCTCCGAGAGAGCGCGCACAAGTAGTGAGTGGAGAAGCCGATTGGTCTCCTTCGCCTCGCTGCCTCCCTTGAGGATGACGGCATTACCACTCTTGATTGCGAGTGACGCAATCTGCACAAGCGCGTCCGGGCGCGACTCAAATATCACGCCGATGACCCCGATTGGCACCCGAACCTGGCCCAGTTCCAGTCCGTCGTCCAGCTCGCGGCGCAGGAGCACCTCCCCGACCGGATCACGAAGGGCCGCAACGCTGCGCAGACTGTCGACTATGATCTGCAGCTTTCGCTCATTGAGCAGAAGTCGCTTGTACAGCGACTCTCCCAATCCCGACGTGCGAGCAGCTTCACCATCGGTGGCGTTTGCCGCCAAAACCGCATCCTGCTCGTCCAGTAACACTTCCGCTATCCGCAGAAGGCCGCGGTTCTTGGTTTCCGTGGGCAATACCGCCAGCTTGTAGGCCGCCGCCCGAGCCAATGCCACCTGTTCGGCGACAGTCATCGTTCAAACTCCTTGCTGCGCAAATCTATCTGCGTCGCAGGGCATTCTCGCTACTGCATGGGAACTCGTCAACATGGGTGCCGGATCTGAGTGTGATGACAGGTTCCTGGCACGAGGTCGAACGAAGAGGAGTTCACGCAGAGTTCGCGGAGGGCACAGAGGAGAAGTGGCCGGCCCGAAGGCCGGCTCTAAAATCGTTTAGAGGGCGAAGAGCACGCTCACTCCCAGCAACCCCTTGGTATAGTCCTGGTCAA